>JADJBB010000025.1:600000-900000 GCA_016703965.1 Acidobacteriota bacterium | reverse complement strand
AGCCCGACAGGCCGTCGGGGCGTGGTAACAAGATAATATTTTCGCCAGTAAAGCAGTTTGCACTGGAGCACGGCCTTGCAGTCTTCCAGCCCGTTAAGATCAAGAGCGACGAGACGATCGCTACATTTCATTCGCATAAAGCAGATGTCGCCGTCGTCGTGGCCTACGGGCGGATCTTGCCGGAAACCTATTTGACAGCGTTTCCATTGGGTGCCATAAACGTACATTTTTCATTGCTTCCAAAATATCGAGGGGCCGCACCGGTCAATTGGGCGATTGTGAACGGCGAGCGCGAGACCGGCGTAACCACGATAAAAATGGACAGCGGCCTCGACACCGGAGATATCTTGCTCCAGCAGAATACCGAGATCGGGCCTCAGGAAAACGCGATCGATCTGATGTCCCGGCTTTCGGTCAGCGGGGCAGAATTACTTTCGGCGACACTTTCGCGGTTTGATAGTTTGGAGCCTCTAAGACAGGATCATTCGCTAGCATCACTGGCACCGATTATGAGGCGGGAAGACGGAAATATGGACTGGAACCTCGCTGCCGCGAATATTGTCGATCGCGTCAGGGGCTTCCAGCCTTTCCCAACATCATTCACGCGTTTCCGTAGTGCGAAATTAACTATTTGGCGAGCCAAAGAGCTCGCTATTGAATCTTCCGACAACCTTCTACCGGGGCAAATAGTCCATGTCCGGCCGGATAGCATCATAGTTGCTTGTGGCAAAGGCTCAATGCTCGAAATATTAGAGGTCCAGCCGGAAGGGAAAAGACGGATGTGGATAAGGGATTTTGTAAACGGTTCGCAGCCGAGAGTTGGTGAGGTTTTAGGTTCTAATGACTGAGGAAAAGAATATACAGATCATTGCGTTCTATGAGTTCAAGGATCTGCCTGCGCTGGGTGAACTCGAGGAACTTAAGGTTAGTCTGAAGGACGTTTTTCATGACCTGGGTATCCGCGGCACGATCATCCTCGCGACCGAAGGGTATAACGGGATGGTGTGCGGCATGCGGGAACAGATCGCGGCTTTTATTAGCCGGGCAGAGATGATTCTCGATACCAAACTGATCTATAAATCGTCATATAACACCGAGCCTCCGTTTCGCAAGATCGATGTCAAGATCAAGCCCGAGATCGTTACCCTTAAACTGCCGGTCGATATCTCGCTTGGCGTTGGAACCCATGTAAAACCCGAACGGTGGAACGAGATAATCTCCGATCCAGATACGATAGTCCTTGATACTCGAAACGATTACGAATACAAGACGGGCACGTTTCGCGGTGCTCTGAATCCCGAAACAGAGAAGTTTAGTGAACTGCCCAAATTTGTCGCGGAAAACCTCGATCCCCAAAAACACAAGCGTGTTGCGATGTTCTGTACCGGTGGTATTCGATGTGAAAAATTTGCGCCGTACATGAAGCAGCTTGGCTTTGAAGAAGTGTTTCAGCTTGAGGGCGGTATCTTAAAGTACCTCGAGGATACGCCGGTCGAGGAGACGATGTGGGAAGGCGAATGCTATGTTTTCGATGAGCGGATAACCGTGAATGCGAATCTTGAAAAAGGCGTGATAACAGATTTTTCACAACGGATCCAAAAGCGAAAGAAACCGGAGTATAAGATCTCAGAATGAAGATCTCGCCGGCACGTACAGCAGCTTTTGACATACTTTTTCGCATCGAGACGGAACGGGCATATTCCTCCGTACTGCTGCCCATCTATGAGGAATCACTCTCACCCTCGGACCGAGGCCTGTGCCACGAGATAACACTCGGCACTCTGCGGCATCAACTTTTCCTCGACAAATTGATCGATAAACTGGCTTTGGGCAAGAAACTTGATCTTCAAATCCGGATCGCCCTCCGCATCGCAATCTATCAGCTCAAATACCTTAATAAGATCCCCGATTACTCCGCAATAAATGAAAGCGTCAACCTCGTTCAACGGGCAAGAAAAACATCGGCTAAAGGGTTTGTAAATGCTGTTTTGAGGCGCTATTTGCGTGAGCCCGTCGAGCTTTGCTTCGAAGATCACATTGAAGAAATTTCGCTTGAAACCTCGCATCCCCGATGGCTGATCGAGAGATGGATCAAGGAATTCGGGATCGAGCAAGCCAGCGAATTTGCGGATTCCAATAATCGGATGCCTGCTGTCGCTTTCCGAATTATCGGTGAGGCAACGGAAAATGTTAATGAACTCGTCTCCCGTGCCCGAGTTTCTGATTTCGTTGATGGGTGCTACCTCGTTGACCGCTACGATCCAGATCTTCTGGAACTTGCGGAAAAAAAGAATATTTACCTCCAGGATGAAGCCTCGCAGATGACTGCGCAGGCTCAGAAAATTCCGGAGGGCGGAAGATTTCTTGATGTTTGTGCGGCTCCGGGCGGTAAGGCCACGCTCGCTGCGAAGAGATCAGGGGCTAAGGCCGGGCTTATCGTCGCTGGGGACCTTCATGGGCCGCGAGTTGAGTATCTCCGCGATAATTGCCGACGGCTCGCGGGCGATGTGATCAATGTCGTCCAATACAATGCGGAGGAAACTCTGCCATTTGCGGAGCAGAGCTTTGATGCCGTTCTCGTCGATGCTCCGTGTTCGGGAACCGGTACGATCCGGCACAATCCAGAGTTAAGATACCTGCTGACGGAGAAAGATATCGCCGAATTACCTTTGAAACAACTTTCGATCCTTAAGAATGCATCAAAATGTGTACGATCTGGCGGAGTTCTTATTTATTCGACATGTTCCGTCGAGATCGAAGAGGACGAGAATGTTTGTGCAGAGTTTAGTCTCCAAGCTCCCGGCTTCGAGTGTATCAAGCCCGACGTGAACACCAGGTTCATTACGGAGAAGGGGTTCGCCCGCACATGGCCGCAGCGTGATAATATGGACGGCTTTTTTATAGCGGCGTTCCGTAGGCTTTAGTGGCGATGGCGGCCTCGGCTCTGTTCCAAAAATCTAATAATAAATGTTAGACTAGCTTTTTGTTTTTCGGGAGATTTGCTTGTGAGTATTATCAGTTCCGGATTCTCGGCGATCGGACGGCTGGCGGCTTTGGCCGCCCTTCTGGTTGTATTTCTATTTGGGCTCGTTGGGGTCGTCTACATGTCACTTCAGGGAAGTGAGATAAAGGTTCCTGAGATCATTGGCAAGGACCTTCATGATAGCGAGAAGGAACTTGCCCTTTTAGGCCTTAAGGTCAAAAAACGCGCGGATCGGGTAAGTGCTGAGAAGCCTGATACCGTCATTGAACAATTGCCTAAGGCAGGCGAAACGGTTAAGAGCGGGCAAATGATCCTCGTTGTGACAAGTAAGGGCGGCGGTGAAGGCGATCTCCCGGCGAGCCTCAAGAATACGACTGACGAAGACGACTCTGAAAAGATCGAGGAAATGATCTCGGACAAGCCGAAGAAGCCTAAGGCGAACTCGAACACGGCGAAGAAGAAAGTAGATACGGCGAGAGACGTTAACAGCGATAGTTCGAATAGCTCTGAGACAAATTCAAACTCGACCGAGCCTGCCGCAAACAAGAAGGATCCGGCTTCGAATAACAACTCGACAGATAAACCGAATAAGAATACACAAACGCCGGCTTCGCCGAAGCCTTCGGCTCCCGGAACCAAACCTGCGGCCGTAGATACAAAGCCTAAACCAGCGATTCGGCCCTAGGGAAGCAACCGTTAACGAGGTTTTTGATACAAAATAGTAGACCAATGTTTGAAATAGCCCCGTCGATCTTATCGGCAGATTTTACAAGGCTCGCCGAGGCAATTGAGGCCGTGAAAAACGGTGGAGCCAAGGTCCTTCATGTCGACGTGATGGACGGACATTTTGTTCCGAATATCACGATCGGGCTGCCGGTGGTCAAATCTATCCGCAAAGCGACTGATCTGATCATTGATACGCACCTGATGATCTCGGAACCCGGACGATATGCCGTTGAGTTTGTTAAAGCAGGAGCCGACATGGTTTCGGTTCATGTTGAGGCTGACCAGCATTTGCAGCGGACTTTGACTGCTATTCAGGAAGCCGGAGCAAAAGCCGGCGTCGCGATCAATCCGGCGACGCCTATCGAGAGCCTCACAGAGGCGTTACCCTATGCGGACTTTGTCTTGCTAATGTCGGTAAATCCGGGGTTCGGCGGACAGAAATTTATTCCGACCATGCTCGACAAGCTAAGGCGGCTGAGGCAAATGATCCTCGATCGCGGCCTTCCGGTCCAGATCGAGATCGATGGCGGTATCGATGGCGGTAATATTGCTGAAATAGTAAGAGCTGGTGCGCAGTTTGTCGTGGCTGGAAATGCGGTTTTTGGCGGCGGGGACGCGGCGGCGGCGGTGAAGGGTCTTATTGAAAAAGGAACGGAATGGGCCTGATGCATATTAGGTTTCTTATTTACTATGGTTTTTGATCTAAAAAGAGCTACTTTTCTCTGCTTATTTGTCATTCTTGCGGTTACTTCGGCTGGTTTCGGCCAAGCACGGCCTGGCGACGGAACGGACCTGCAGCGACTCGATGTAATGCGAGATAAGCTGGATCGTTTGCGCCGGTCGCTGAACAGCGTCATTTCTGTCCTCAAAGAGGAAAACAAAGAAGATAAGGCGAAAAAAGATGACGAGAAGAAGCTCGAAACTCCGCTTGGACGGCTCGTTGCTCTAGAAAAGGACGGTTCGCGACTCAGTTCGGACGTAAACAGCCTTCGCGGAAAAGTTGATCGCGGCGAGAAGTATGAAAGGTCTGATGTTGATACGCTCGAGCAATCGGTCAATGAGTATCAGGCTCGCGCGGATACGGCTCAATTAGAAGTTGCTGCGGGACGAGCAACTCCGATCTCAACGGTTGGACAGGCCCGCGACAAGAAGAAAAAGAAGAAATTTCTTGGGATATTTGGCGGCGGCGGCAGCGACGAATACGAAGAATTGCTCGGAAGCGTTCAGGTTGGACGAGACCGTGAGTTATTTGTGGTTGCCACCCGCGAGGTCCGAAAACGCAACTATGACGTTGGACGGTTACTATTCCAAACCATCATCACAACGTATCCTGATTCGCCATATCTGCCAATGTCCAAGCTCGCGGTGGGCGATTCGTTCTATCTCGAAGGGTCCACAAGTGCCCTGATCCAGGCTATCGGAGCATATCAGGAATGGCTGACGTTTTTCCCGACGCACCCATTGTCGTGTCGGGTCATTTTAAAGATCGGTGAGGCTGAAATGCGACAGATCGGGCTTCCTGATCGTGATGCAACCCGTGCCAAGCGAGCCGAGACCCGGCTCAAAGCGATCTTTCAGCAGTGTAGCGATCCCGCGATCCTTACCGAAGCTAGAACGCGGCTGCGCCAGGTTCAGGACAACCTCGGGCTGCACAATCTTTTGATCGCAAATTATTACTATACGCTTTCCGTCGATCAGAAGAAGGGTGGGCTTAAGGGCTCACAGTCGAGATTCCGTGAGATCATTGAAAAGTATCCTGATTTTGACTTCATGGATGAGGTTCTGTACAAACTCGCGGTAACCTACCTTGTCGAGGAAGAGACCGATCAGGCGGCCCGTTATTTTCAGAGGATCGTTAGCGACTATCCGAATAGCGAATACGTTAAAAAGGCAACAGAACAGCTTGAGTTGATCGGTGCTACGGTTCCTGCGGCACATCCGGAAAGAACCAAGGTTATGCCTCCGGAAGACGTTTCGTTCTTCCAGAACTTTAAGAATCAGCTCTTTGGCGTTTACCCGATGACGATCGATAAAGACGGTGTTTTGATGACCAAGAATTTCGAAAAGGAGAAATTCGAGATGATCGACCAGATCATAGAGAATCAGGGTGACATTCTAGTCAACCAGATCCCAAAGGCATTGACTACGGTTATCAAGACTACGCCCGTGCAGCCAAAGTCCCCGATCGTCGAGACGCCGCCGGTCAAACAGCCGTAAACGGTCTATGATCATTGCCTAAACTCGTGCGAGGCTGTCTGAAAAGGCGGCCTCGATCAGTTTTTGGGGTGAAAAAAAATTGCATTCGCAAAATTGCCGTCCGAAAAGTGTGAAACGATTCACACTTTTATTAAAAAGCCCTGTTTACGGCATTACCAGGCGAAAAAAGGCTGGATCGGTCGTAGGAATATGCCCATTTGTCGGCGGTAAACTGCGTGATTGGTAGAGGATTTTGGCAGATTGGTCGAACGTTTTTGTCGCGAAACTACTTTACCAAAAATAGTCTCATCATCTCAGGATTTTCAGACATCCTCCTTTTGCGTGAACTTCTCGACGACCATAAACTTCCGCTTGGCAAATATCGATCTGCGATGACAGGCCATTCTAACATGCTACCCAGACAGAATTGCTTCTATCAATTTATTCGGATAAACGGATGAAGGTCACGGGCAAAAGAAAACACGAACCGCATTGCTGCGAGTTCGTGTTTTCGGTTTTGCTTTTACCCGACCGTTACGGAAGCGGTGACGGAGTTGGCGTCGGAAGCGGATCAGGTTGGTCGCGCTTCTTAAGCTTTGGTGGTCCGTCTGACGAAGACGATCCAGGTTCACCGTTCAGTACTGGCGATTCCGAGCCTTCGGGCTGTCGCTTTTTGAGTGTTGGTTTGCTGTCGTCGGCTTGATCATAATCGGTTTGGATCCCAGCCTTAGCGTTCGTGATCTTCATCAAGTGACCCTTCACCCGCTGAAATTCCGATGTGCTGATTATGTACTCTTCCTTCTCAGGAAAGCGAGCGACAAGACTCAGGCTCTCATCACGCCGGTCGAGAGATTGGGGATGCGATGAAAACAGCTTAGACAGCGTTCCCGGCTTTTTCTTATTCTGCGAGGCGAGCTTTTCAAACATCGTTGACATTCCATTCGGATCGTATCCCGATGCATAAAGGTATTGAACACCCAGTCTATCCGCCTCTCCTTCAGCACCGCGGCTGAACTTAAAGAACGCGAGTGCCTGTGTGATGCCCGCCGTATTCTGTAAGATTCCGCTCGCAATGCCGCCCCCAAACAGGATACCCGCCAGCATTCCGTATTGCAGCAGAGTCCCCTTGCCCTGATTTTCCATCGCGTGTCGGGCCGCAACGTGGGCGATCTCGTGGGCCATAACTCCCGCAAGTTCCGCTTCGTTATCGGCGGCGAGGATGAGTCCCTTGTTTACAAAGAAAAAACCGCCTGGAAGGGCAAATGCGTTAACTTCATCACTATCAATGACCTTAATAGTGAAGGGGATCTTGGCATCCGAATGAAGAACGACGTTCTGGCCAACGCGGTTGACGTATTCGGTGATCATCGGATCCTCGACCATTTTTGCCTGCTGCTCCACTTCGAGAGCAAGTTGACGTCCGATTTGAACTTCTTTTTCCTGCGAACCGCCAAGCCAGCCAAATAACTTGTCAGCTCCGCCGTTAATGTTGCGTTTTCCGATCTGTGATGGATCATCTTTGACCCCAAGAGCCGTCGGTCCGGATGGTGTAGGAGCTGGTTTCGCGTCCTTTTTCTTGTTGTCCTTCTTGTCGGTGTCTTTGTCCTTTGCCGCAGTTGCGTTTGCATCTGTGTCCTGGGCAAATGTCGAAACAGGAACTACTGCGATCGCACCGGTCCACACGCTAAGCACCAGCAACGAGGCTCCAAATCGACGACGAATTTCGCTTTGCATATTTCTCTCCAATCAAATATTAACGACTGCAAAAATTGTAGTCCCAAACGTAATCCAAATCAACGCCTTTAGGATGCAAGAAACGGGCAATTAGTTGCGAATAGTGCTGCTGGTGACAAAACTTTTTACAGTTCTCGAATCGAAAAGATTAGTGTTCCCATTGTTGATAAAACTTGTTAAAATGTTTTGTGCGTCAATTCGGTACGGGCGCAGCCATGGGTAGATTGTAAATTACGTGCATCGGTCGCCTGAGCTTTCTATTTCAAATATCCGTAAATTTATTAGAGCATGAAACGTGTCGTAGAAAAGGTAAAGGACATCGTGGAGATCTGTCCGTTCAAGCATCTGCATGACTTTGCCGCCGATCCGGGATTGACGCTCGCCGGATACCATTTTACAGATATTACTGCAGACCTCATGGCAAAATGGATCGGCCGTGTCGCATCGGTCAGAGCCGGCCAGGGCGGAGCGTATGCCCTCGCAGGTTTCCGGGGCGTCGGGAAGAGCCATTTTATCTCGGTTTTGAGTGCGATCATTTCACGTCCGGAACTTCGCACCCGTATTTCTGATCCGCACGTCTCATCGAGTGCGGAACGGCTTTCGCGTCGGCACGGACAGGTCGCTTTTGTTCGCCGCGGTACAGGTCCTTCCTTGCTCGACGAACTGAAACGCGCTGTCGGGGTGATCCTCGAGACGAATCCATCGACACTTAACGATTCACTATACGAGCTGCTTCTCAGAGCTTCTGAGAAGGCAGGCGATGTTCCATTGGTTCTGCTCATAGACACGGCGATGGGCCGCGACGCCCGCGTCTCCCGCGACGATGGAGCGATGCTCAGTGAGATCGCTGATGCGGCCAAAGCCCTTGGAATTTTTGTTGGTGTGGCGCTTGATGACGATATTTCAGGAGCAGACGGGCCAAATGCTTCGATATCGGCTACTTTCAACATCGATTACCTGGATCAGGAACATCTGTACAAGATAGTCGATTCGGTAATATTCACGAAATACAGCCAAAAACGAGCGGTTCTGCACGAGATCTACGAAGATTACCGCGCGGATATGCCGGGATTTCGTTGGAGCGAGCAGCGATTCACATCGCTTTATCCGCTACATCCCGCGACGGTAGAGATCGCTCCGCTGGTTCGGCTTTATATTCAGGATTTTGGGCTGCTCGGTTTTGCAGCCGAGGCTGGCGTCAAGATCATGGGCCGTCCCGCGAATTCACTTATCGGGATCGACGAGGTGTTCGACAGCGTCGAAAGCCGGCTCCGTTCCGTGCCTGATCTAGCGGACGCGTTCGTTGCCTTTGAGCGGCTCGAGCGTGAGGTAATAACAAAATTTCCCGTACAGTTCAGACATCCGGCAAAACTGATCCTGAAAGGGTTGCTGATCCTATCGCTGAATGGTGACGGTGTATCGTCGCCGGAACTCGCAGCGTCGATGATGATATCAGATGGCGACTCGCCTGATGGTACGAGATTCAACATTTCAGATCTTCTCGACGCTTTTGCCGAGGCTTTGCCAGGTGCCATCAATAAAGTTTGCCGTGACGGCATTCTGCCAAAATATTCATTCCAGCTTACTAATAAGCTTAATGTCGAGAGCCTTTTAGCAGAGGCTATTAAGTCAGTTGCAGATTCGGTTGTCTGGCGTCTCCTACTAGGGCAAACCGGTGAGAAATACTCGGATTATGACGCTGCGTCCGACTCTACGGCCTGCAATATACTATGGCGCGGTGCGACACGGCGAGGAGAATTGATCTGGCCGCCGAGTGAGAATGCCGACTCACCTTCACGTGAACGCAAGGAAAATCCAGATTGGACGATCCGCGTTGAACCTGACACTGCCGATGCAGAGCCGTCGAAAGAAAATGCGACTATCGCGTGGCGGCTTGCCAAACTTACGGCAGACGAAAAAGACGCTATTCGACGCAACTATTTGCTTCAAAATGATCCGACCATCCGAGAACAGATGGGCGAAACACTCTCGACCGCGATGCATGTCCATTCGTTGGCGATCGAGAAGATATGGCAGCGGGTCTTCTTGCTTGACAGCTATTTGACTGCTGGCGGGCTGACGTTCAAATTTACCGAAGAAGCCCGTTCGGCCTACAGTCTGACGCAGTTGATGACGATAATGCTCGGCCCGGTGTTTGAGGGCCAGTACCCGGAGCATCCTCAGTTTGCGGAACACCTCGGCCATAAACAGACCGCTGCGTTGATATCTAATTTCTTTGGCGGCTCAGACGTAAACAGCCCCGAGAGTCAGAAGCTCGCTGAATCTTTTGCATTTCCGCTCGGGCTTGCCGCTCGGGTCAACGGTGTATTTGTTCCGATATCGGCTGAGAACCTTGTCGAGAATGAAATAGTGAAAGCGGGATTTGCGGGATCTGATGCGGAAACGATGGTTCCGCTAAAAGACATCGCGATGCGTCTACAGGCACCGTCAGTTGGCCTGACGCGTGAAGCTCAGCACCTTATCCTCGCCGCACTGGTCGCTCAGAAGCAGTATGAGTTCGTCACATCGAGCGGAAACCGGATCAATCACCGATCGCTGGATCTGCAGATCATTTGGGACGATATCGTTGGTGTAGCGAAACCCCTGGATGAGTTCTATTCGCCCGAACGACTGCTTACCTGGGCAAAACTGATCACCGGTAACGCCGGGCTCAGAACACTTGACCGGAGTGAGGACCGTTTACTGATAATCGATTCACTTACCGGCTGGCTCTCAGGTTGGAATGAGAGCCGGACGCTTGCTGAATTTGACGCGCTTCCCGATGAGAATTTAAATGCAGGAATCTGGCGGACGGCTGCGAACCTTAGAAAGTCGTTCGGGGCAATGGCGGAGATCATTGATTCGTTAGTGAAAAACGATCTTTCGCTAGATAAATGTTTGCAGAGCATTGCCGATCTTTTCTCGGATTCAGAGGCAGAATATGAGAACAAGAAGGGCGATCTGCGCATCTTGCGTGATTTCACGTCGGGCGTCACACGGCGATCGGAGATAGCGACGTACCTTTCCCTTTGCGAGGATACCTGCGATGTCGAGCTCGAGTCATCACGCCAGGGCTTACTGGATACCATTAATGAGGGTAAATTCGCATCCTCAGTTGCGGGCACACAGCAGCTTGACGCCGATTGGAAGAGGTTTCGTGACGCGTATACTGACTACTACGCCGAAAAGCATGATGCGGTGATGAGGTCTGCCGTCGCAGGCGAAGCCTTGAGAGCGATCGTGAGTTCTGACGAGTGGGCTGTGTTTGAGAATTTCTCGTCGGTCTCTTGGCTCGAGAACGAATCGTTTCCACTTGCAAAATCGTTGATCCGCGAGATACGGCAACTGTACTGTAACTCAAACGTTAGAGGATCGCTGCTATCGAAACCTTTCTGTGGCTGCTCCTTTAGTCTTGCTGAAACGGAACGACTCGTTGACCTTCCATCTCTGCTGAAAGTTACCGTTGATTGTGGACTTGAAGTATTTCGTTCCAGGTTCATCGAGAACTCTAACAGACTGCTTGACGCAACTGATTCAGATGCAATGCGAACGTCGGTCAAGACAATTCTCACCAACATCAGCGAAAATCCCGAGCTTTCTAAACTAACAAGCCAGGACATGCGGATCCTGAAGATCGCTGCCCAGCGCCTATCCGAGATCACAAGCGAAGCACCCAGTATCCCTGCGTTAAGGGACGACCTACCTGACCACACCGACGATCATATGCACCTGTGGGAACAGGAAGTGAAAAAGGTCGAAGATTTTGTCAACACTGAGATCTAGAGAAAGAGCGTGCCGCATTTCGTCTGAACTTCTGGTTGAACTATCCTAGCCATATATGGTTAGTGTTTCGATAATCGGTCCGGGCCGCGTTGGCGGTGCCTTGGCGGTAAGTCTTCCTGCAGATAAGTATTTTGTAGAAAAACTCGTTTTTCGCGGTGATAGCGATCTGTCAACGATAACACGACTTCTCGCGAGGCAACCCGAGGTCATTCGGCTCGAAGACCTCAAAGAGATAAGCTCGGACGTTATTTTTATTACTACCCAGGATTCTTGGATCGTTAAAGTTGCTCACGAACTTGCCCCGAAGATCTCAGTAAATCCTACCGTCTTTCACACAAGCGGATCCTATCCATCTTCCGTCCTCGATGATTTAAAGGCCGTGGGATGTGAAACAGGCTCAATACATCCTCTAGTTTCTATTAGTTCTCCGGAGTTGGGGCCAACACGGTTCCCAAAGGCGTTCTTTTGCGTTGAGGGTACAACACGCGCGGTGAAAATAGGCGAAACCATTGCCACCGATCTGGGCGGACGTCCATTTTCTATAGACACTAAATTCAAGACGCTCTATCACGCTGCGGCTGTTACAGCCTGCGGACATCTGGTCGCGCTATTCGATTCAGCCGTGGAAATGATGACGAAATGCGGCCTTTCGCCAGAGCAGGCGAAAGATATCTTGATGCCGCTCGTAATGAGCACCGTGCAGAATCTTAGCGAGCAAAGCACGTCAGCGGCGTTAACGGGCACCTTCGCTCGCGCCGATATCGAGACATTCACCCGCCACCTCACGGCTCTCAACGAAAATGTGTCGGACGACTTGCTTGAAACCTATCTTCTTCTCGGGGAGAGATCGCTGGAACTTGCGGCAAAGCAGGGGGTAAGTGCCGAAAGGATCGATAAACTGCGGGCGAAAGTTTCGATAGCGAAATCAAAATTGAAGTGGTAGTATCGAATTTTACACGGGGAGCTCTCTTTGGTTAGAAAAAAAGACACATTCGAAGTTGAAAAAGCTTTGCTGCTTGAGCATATTCAGGCCGCCGGGCTTCGCCGCACGAGCCAGCGGGATCTTATCCTCGAAATATTTCTGAGCACTGAAGATCATCTAACTAGTGAAAACTTACATAAACTGGTTCATAAAAAGGATCCGAGCGTCGGACTGACGACGGTTTATCGTACGCTCAAGCTATTGACCGAAGCCGGTCTTGCCCGTGAGGTGGGTTTTGGCGATGGTAAAACCTATTATGAGCACCACTACAATCACGAGCATCACGATCACATGATCTGCACGGAATGCGGAAAGGTCATTGAGTTCTTTTCGCCCGAGATCGAAGAGATGCAGGATCAGATGGCAAGCAACTTTGGGTTCAAACCGACCCATCACAGTCTGCGGATGTGGGGGATCTGTTCGGAATGCCAGCAAGTAAAGGCTGATTCGCGTACTACACCGTCCGGGGCTCAGCCTCGCATACGAGTTAGAACGGCCAATCGATGAATATGAGCGTTCCCATAGTAGTTATTCGATTTGAAAGAGAGGGCATTGAGGGAATTGTGCCTGACGGCGTTACTCTCACTGACGCGGGACGGAGTTTGGGGATCAGGTTCGGCACCTGCAAAATGGTGGGAAAGGAACACGATTGTTCGGTGATCGTAAAAAGCGGCATTGATAACTTAGGTTCGTTGACCGCAAGTGAATCGGAACATTTTGATAAGTACGGGCGTAGGTCAAATGAGAGACTTGCATGCGAGGCAAGGATCATTCAACCGGGAGAAATAGTAGTTATGACCAAAGAAAACACCCAGGAAACCAAAAAGAGTGCGGCAGAGATCAAGAGTGATCTGCAGGCCGATTTCAACGCACTTCCGCTCGATAAAAAGTTCGCCAGCCTTCTCCAGATGGAGGCTGCGACGATAAACGAGGCAGTAAAATATGTCGCGGATTCGTCTATGAAAGCTCTCGAAAAATTAGGTGACGTCATCAGTGATTTTGGAGCAAAAGTCGAAACTGAAGCCAAGAAAGCGACAAGTCCAAAAGAAACGGACGAACCCGCAGCTGAAAGGGAAAAGCCAAAAGCCGGACCCAAACGAAAGCCTGCGGCAGCGAAAGAGTAAAAGTTTCTGGCAATATTGATCTGTGAATAAAACCTCATTAGAGAAACGAACACAAGGGGCGATCAAGGAAAAGGCCCAGTACGCGGGAGCCTTTGGCATTATCGGCCTGATGTTGTGGGTTGCGGGCTTTCCCGTGTTTTTACTCTTTTTTGTAGGCGTCTTGTCGTTTTTTATCTGGAAGGTCTTTTCGTCCGAGGGGCGTAATGAGACCCGCCGCGTCTTTGAATTCTACCTCTCTGCAAACGAGATCCTGCGTGAAGACGACCGGCGCTGGTACGGATTTGAGATCCAGGAGGCGATCGCGAAAGGGGAGGCGATCGTTCGTTCTATGAGTGCAGCTCCGCCGCTAGTTTCTTTCGGCCTCGGGGCACTGTATCAGAAGCTCGATGATCACAGTTCTGCGGTCAAATACCTTTCACAAGTTGTTGAGGAGAATGCGGTTAATGAAACTGCGATCGTTTACCCAAGCAAAGAATTGCGTGAGTACGTTCGCATGCTTCGCAAGATAGAACGAGCTCCTGCCGAAGCTCCCTTAACCTCGTCCGCAATTCGGTCGCTCGAACGGGCACGCAAGAATCGAGGGAAGAAATTGCTCGAAGATAGTCGTTTAGAACTGACGAAACGTGTAGTTCCGCTCCAGCCGAGCGAGCAGAAACTCGAGTCGGTTGTCGACTCTCAAGATGACGATCCGAAGACGGAAGCAAATGGTGTTGGGCCGAGATTTCAGGAAATGCCGGAAAGGGTTCGATCGGTTTCTGCCAGTTTTTCTCAGACCGTTAAGAGGGCTCCGAAAGAAAAAACCGCCGAACAGCCGGCAAACCGCAAAACGATCTCGGAAGTCTTACACGATATTTACGACCAAAACGTGCAGTAGTTCATTGCAGGCCAAAGAACTTCCTGATAGATGTGATCGCACCTTTCTTAGGTGAGATCTCTAACTCATCACTCTTAGCAACTTCCTTTGTGAGGGCCATTTTTCGTTCTTCGATCAATTCAGAAATAACACCTACCAACTCAGGATTCGCTTCGAGGATCGGCTTGAGACCGTTCTTATCAATACGCAATACTTGGGTTTCGACGATCGCGATCACGCTTGCGGATCTCGGCTCGCCTGTTAGCAGGCTCATTTCCCCAAAGAAATCGTCCTCTGCTAAAGTGTTTACCGTCTTCTGGTAATCATTCTCCGTGATCTGAACCTTAACCGAGCCTCTGATGATTACGAACATCGAATTACCTACCTGACCCGCCCTAACGATCGCTTCGCCCGGAGCATAGACGCGTGAGGTCGAAGCGTTAGCGAGACGCTCTATCTCTTCGTCAGAGAGCGGATTAAAGATCGGGATGCGGTTGAGGTGTTCTGCAATGTTATTAACAACCTCGTCGGGTGCCGCTTCGACAGGTTTGGGCTCTATGTGCAGTGTTCGCGTCGGGTATGCGAAGTCGATCTTTTCTCGCTGGAAAACATACCAGATCCGCTGCCTGATAAGAGCATCTGTATCGTGCTGGATCGTATAGTCATCGAGCCAGTACTTAACTTCAAAATCAATTCCGTTATCGCCGAGGTTTCGGATGCGAACGACAGGACGCATCTTTTTCGAGACGTTATCCACCTGGCGGACCGCTTCACGAACGAACTGTATCGTGCGGGTAGGCGAATGCGAATAAAGAGTGTTGAAGAATACCGCCTTCGCATTCAAGTTATCTTTTGGGGCGACCTCGATCGTCTCCTTTCCAAGCACGGAGTTGCTGATGACGAGTAGTTTATTCTGAAACGTGCGGATCTTAACGCCGCGCCACGAAACCATCTCAACTACACCTTCGCCGCGACCGGAGATAATAACTACATCGCCGACCTGAAACGGCTGATCGGCTTGCAATGCCAATCCCGCGAAAAGGTTTCCGAGGGTATCCTGGAGTGCAAGTCCTACAACGATTCCAATGATCGTCGAACCCGTGAACAACGGTGCAAGCTGAACACCCGGGAATTGCGTTTGAAAAATAATAAAGAACGAAACAATGTATATGATCACCGAGATAACGGTCTGCAGCAGCGACGATACCTCGCCAGGTGCACCATTCCGATACAAAGCTTTTGTGATCGAGTAGAATACGAACCGGACAATAGTTACGACGACCGTCATCCAAAGGAGGATCTTCACGATGCGTAGGACATTTACCACGAGGCTTATCGTCGTATCGCCCATCATCGTCGGTTTTTGACCGGCGAGCGTGGCCAGCGAGCCATCGGCCAAGACTTGCAGGCCGAGTTGCGTTGCCGTGTAGCTAAAAATGGTTTCGTCCGATGGGAAAAAGATCAGGACTGCGGTAAGTAAGGCGACAAAGCCGAGGAAATAGATCGCTCTTTTTTGTAGTTCGGATGAGGCCATAATTTAGGGCTAAAACATATCAGCAATTGTCTTTCCAATCAATGCTAAAGACAGCAGGGAAACGGTTAAGGCCACAAGCCACGCAAAAAAGTTAAGCACAGGCCCGTTGGTGTGGCTGCCCATGATCTCTTTATTATTGGCAAGTCTTACGATCGCTAGCAGAATTATAGGTAGGAGCAGTCCGTTGACGGTTTGTGTGAAAAGCAGCAATCGGATCTGGGGAATGCCTGGGATAAGTGCGACGATAGCACCGATCAGGATCAGGCCCGTAAAGATGCCAATGAATATCGGAGCTTCGCGAAACGAACGCGAAAGTCCTTTCTCAAAGCCCAAGGCCTCGCTCAGACTATACGCCGTCGCCAGAGGTAAAACGCCCATAGCAAGCATCGCTGCCCCGAATAGTCCGATACCAAAGAGATATTTTGCATAAACGCCGGCAATTGGAACAAAAGCCTCGGCCGCGGTCGCAGCCGAGTCGATTGATGTGATGCCGTTCATATGAAGGGTCGCTGCTGAACAAATAACGATAAACGCCGCGATCGCACAGGCGAAGATCGTTCCGACGACAACATCTGCCCTTACAACGCCAAGATCCTCTACGTCCATCCGTTTCTCCACGACCGATGACTGAACGTAAACCTGCATAAATGGCGTTATGGTCGTACCGATCAACGCCATTACCATGAAAAGGTATGCGGAATCAGTCTGAAACGTCGGCTGCAGAAACGATTCGCCAACTTTGCTCCATTCAGGCCGCGAGAGAAAGGCCGAGATCACGTAGCAAAAGAACACGAGTGACATCGCCAGGAAAACTCGTTCAACCCGCTTCTGAGAACCTTTAACGACGAGCCACCAGATCAGTCCGGCGGTAATAGGAATTGTAAAGAAACGCGGAATTCCAAATAGCTCCGAAGCCTGAGCTATGCCCACAAACTCTGAAATGATCACGCCGGTATTCGCGATCAAAAGAGCAAGCATCACAAACGCCGTCCAACGGACACCAAACTGTTCCCGGATCAGGTCTGCGAGCCCTTGTCCGGTCACCACGCCCATCCTGACGCACATTTCCTGCACGATCACGAGACTAATGACCATTGGGACGAACGCCCATAGAAGGGAATAACCAAAGCCGGCACCTACACTTGAATAGGTAGCGATTCCACTTGCATCATTACCAGCATTTGCTGCTATTATTCCGGGGCCAAGAACTGCAAGGTAGGCGAGAAAACGGTATTCAGACAGAGACCGACGGACCTTTTGGGAACCACGGCTCAAGAGGCGCGCAAACTTTTTCGGTGAAAAGCGTGTCAACTCCATTTTTACTACTTCCGTCGTCGTTCATCTGGACAGGGTCCTAAAAATCAGTTTTTTCGTTGCGAAAAATGACTATAACTCTTTTGAGATAAATAGAAAAGCCGCATTTATGGATGCCGAATATTTGTCGTAAAACACGACTTTTGTTAGAGTTTCGAGTATGAAAAACAATCCGTTTCGAGTTGTCCTATCGGCGATCTTTGTCTTTGCCATCACATTTGCAATATTGCCTACCAGCAGGGCAGCATTCGCATGGCCGGAGCCGGTTCGGGGCAAGCATGCGATGGTTGCGTCGCAGCACGAACTCGCTTCGCAGATCGGCGTTGACATTATGAAACGCGGCGGCAATGCTGTCGATGCAGCGATCGCGGTCGGCATCGCACTGGCTGTCGTCTACCCGGAAGCCGGAAACATCGGCGGCGGCGGTTTTATGCTCATTCGAGATTCGAAAGGTCAGAATCACGCGATCGACTATCGCGAAATGGCCCCAAAAGCGGCTAACAGGGATATTTTTGTCGATAAGGACGGCAATCTCATTCGCGGTGAAGGCAGTTCAACGATCGGATACCGGGCATCCGGTGTTCCCGGAACTCTCGCTGGTTTTGAGCTGGCGTTCAAAAAATACGGCTCGGGTAAGGTCAAATGGGCCGACCTGGTGCGTCCAGCTCGCCTTCTCGCTCAGAATGGCTATGTTCTTTCGTATCGTCTTGCGGAACTATTCAAAGCTTACAAAGAGAATCTTGCCAAATACGAGGACAGCAAACGTATCTTTCTTAACAATGGAAAATACTTCGAAGAAGGCGACGTTTTCAAGCAGCCGGATCTGGCAAATACGCTGTCCCGTATTGAGCGTCTTGGTGCCCGCGAATTCTACTCGGGCCAAACTGCCAAAATGATAGCGGACGACATGAAGGCCCACAACGGGCTCATTACACTTGAAGATCTCAAGAATTATGTCGCAAAAGAACGAACACCACTGCGTGGCAATTATCGCGGTCACGAGATAATCTCCATGCCGCCGCCAAGCTCCGGCGGGGTCGTGATGATGCAGGTTTTGAATATGCTCGAGGGATACGACGTCCGGAAGATGAAGTCGAATTCTGCTGCCAAATACCATCTATTTGCTGAGGCTTCTCGCCGCGCATTTGCAGATAGAGCAGAGTTTATGGGCGACCCTGATTTTGCAAAGGTGCCCGTGGAAACCATGATGGACAAAAAATACGCGGTAGATCGAGCATCCTCCATCGATCTGACAAAAGCCTCGGTCAGCAAGGATATAGGCCATGGTTCGATCCCCGGAGCGGAATCGATGGACACAACCCATTTTACGGTTATAGATCCCGCCGGAACGGTCGTCACGAACACTTACACTATCAATGATCTCTATGGCTCACGCGTAACCGCGAAGGGAACGGGCGTTCTTCTCAACGACGAAATGGACGATTTTGCCGCTCGCCCGGGCAAGCCGAATTTGTTTGGCCTGGTTCAGGGAGAAAAGAATAAAGTCGAGCCGGGTAAGCGTCCGCTGTCGTCGATGACGCCGACCTTCGTTTTGAAAAAAGATGGCTCGGTTTGGTTCGCTCTCGGAGCCCGCGGTGGGCCAAGGATCATTTCGGCGGTAATGCAGTCGGTGATCAACGTGATCGATTTCGATATGAACATCCAGGAAGCGATCGACGCTCCGCGAATTCATCATCAATGGCTACCCGACGAAATATTGTACGAGCCGGTTGGCTTTTCGCCCGATACGCTAAATATTTTAATGGGATACGGGCATAAATTCACGGCGAATCCGGGCAACGTAGCTTCTGCTACTGGTATCATGATCGATAACAAAGGAGTCAGGTTAGGAGCGATAGACTCGCGAAGTGACGGGATGGCGATCGGTTATTGAGGCAGTTCTTCGTTCTCCAGAAGCCGCGTCGTGTTTTCGGTAACGCTGCGCGGTTCGAGGTCGTTGGTATCACGCCAATTGCCGGTCGCAGGTGCTTCGTACGAAGAAACCGGATAGCTTTGCTGCGGCGGAAGTTGGGATCTCGATGGGCGATTGAGCAAATTCTGTGCTGCGGAGAACGCATTTTCTTCGATCGTCTTTCCGCCGGGGACAGGTGATTCAAACATCCAGGCGTAGGCGACACGCAAAAGACCGCCAACGACCAGGATCAACGTTGCCAGAATCGGCAGAACGGGTGAACGTAGACTCACCATGATCGAGAAAACAGTTATAAGCGGTACGATAAGGAACGAAAGCAGGAAGATAAAAAGGCCTTGTTTGATACCGCGAGTCCGTGGCGACGGAGCCCAAAAGCCTGCCGGGGCATCTGCACGTGGGATCAACCCGCCGGTCTGAAGGAGATCTGCCGTTCCCGTAAGCAAAAAACCGCAACGCGAGCAAAAGCTCGTTTCGATTGACGATCGCTCTTGGCCGCACTGCGGACAAAACATAACTCTCTCCTAGATCTCGTCCTTGTCCAGTAATCTCGTCGTGCTCTCGGTAACGCTGCCGGGCTGCAGATCGTTAGTGTCGCGCCAGTTTCCTGGCTGCGGCGAAGCGTATGCGGACACCGGTATAGATTGCTGCGGCGGCAGGGCAGCGTGATCCATTTGGCCCGGCATATTGTATTGTTGCGACTGAGGCGGGAAGGCGTTTTGGATAACAGGGAATGCAGGCTTTGCCTTCTCGAGGAAGATCAGTGCCGAGACAGCCATTATCATCCCGCCAAAGATACCAATGATCGCCGACACGCCCGCGAGTTCGTCAACGCCGACAATTCCCCAGAACGGCGTCACGATAAAGAGAAAAAACAAGAGCCATATCAAGCTGAAACCTAAGACGTTTCGGCGTGAAAATACCTTCTTTTTCTGCTTATTAAGCTGCTCCAATTGAGGCAGATAACCGCCGTGTGTCACCACCTCAGCAACGATAGCGAGGGGCATTCCGCAGCGTGAGCAGAACTTCGTCTCATTTGATATTTGTTGCTGCCCGCAGCTAGGACAATGCATGTATTTTCTCCGTTTAGATGGTAGACCCAAATCTTAACGAATTCTTACACGAAAAAGTTCTGAATGCAATGGAGTTTCCGGATCAGATACGCGGAAGTTTATCGTCAAACAGCATTTGAAAGACCGCGAAAGCGCGCCCCTGAAAATGCCCAGCCTTGGTGAGCGTGTCGATCATAATTTCAGCGATCGGTGTGAGGCGTTCGGGAGCGGGCATCTCGCGTGCGAGATCATCATCTGACGTGAAAAAAGAAAATCCTTTGAGGCGCGTGGCTTCGACTTCGTCAAAATAGCGTGAAATGTCTTCGTGCGTCGCGAGCTTTTCAGGCAGGGTCCATTCGAACGGGTCGTCCCAAAGCCGTGTGGTTATGCCTCCGAAAGTTTTCTCGACCATCGCGGCCGAGCGCAGTAAGTACTCTCCGCATGAGAACATCGCCATCGAGTTCGCGATCTCGCGCGGCTTCTCAAAAAGCCGTTCCTCCGGGATCTTGGCTAGTAACTCCCGCGAACGGGCGTCGAGTTTAATAAAGCTGCGGTCAAAAGCCGATAGAATCGATACCATAATTGTTCGGTGTCACGCCTCTGAATGAAACGCGTTTGTTATATGATACCGTTTTGCCACCCAGAAGCGTGACTCAGAACCGAGGAATTAACGCTTTCGATAGCGGCGGTCTTTTTCGTACATGCCGAGGCCGTAGTTTCTGCCTTTCCAGTTGACGCCGCTGCCGATCACACCTTTGACGCCGATCTCGGCACCTTTTGACGGGACATTTCCGTCGGCGACGATGATCCACATTGAGCCTGTGCCGTCGTCGATCTTATATGCTCCACCTCCCATATTTGTGCCTGGGATCGAAATGCCGTAGCTGTCCTTTACCACGCCGGCGACGGCAACTTCTTTATTTTGATATTTGGCCGGGTTTCGTTCGATATCGGCGATGCTCGTGCGCTCAGGGCATGCGGTCAGAAGCAATCCGGCGGTGGTTACGCATAGAAGCAGAAATATCGTCTTAACGTTTTTCATCATTTTCCTCAGTTCAAAAATAAGGAGAGCAAAATCACTCGTACAGATTCATATATTGGCCGATAGTTTGCCAATTATTTTGTTATTTGCGATGCTTGGAACAATTTCGATCCACAATGTAGGCAGAGTTTCTGTAAATGGCCGAAGAAAACGGTTTTGAACCGACGAAAAGCGTATCGTTCTGTTCGAGTCTGAAAGACGACGTCTGGCACAGCCTCGCCGGGCCGAATGCCTTCGAAAGCTGGCATTTTGATGCGGTTTCCGACGATGGCCGAGAGGCTCTGGTGATCGCGTTTTACGACAATTATGTGTTGTCACCACGTTTCATCCTAAATTCCCAATCCGATCCAAACGTGACCTATTCAGGGCGGCATCGCTTTCCGGCGGTTTCGTTCGTATATTCTGTCGATGGAAAGCCGGTGATCAGTTCGGTAAACGAATTTGTAGAGAGCGATTTTGCACCGCTCGGTGAGCACGGCTGCAAGATCGGTAACTCATCGTTTAGGATCGATACTGCACAATACGGTTCAGGTTTTATGGTCACCATCGACATGATGACCTTTGGTGGGAAGAAGATCCGTGCCGAGCTAGAATGGTTGCTGATCGAATCAGATCTTGCTCCTGTCACCGTGCGGACCTCCGGAATTTGGAATGCGGTCGCTCCGCGTGCCGATGTTAGCGGTAAAATAATGCTGGTCGGCCGCCGCGGAAAGATCAGAAAGACGGTCCACTTTCGTGGGACCGGCTACCACGATCAGGTAACAAGCGAAAATGTCCATTATCGAGATCTGAGTTCGCGTATGTGGGGGCGGGCGCATTTCGTAGATTCTACGGTAGTTTTCGATCGCCTCGGCGGCGTCCAAGATCATCTGGCTTCCGGCAAGTTCTATCTTATTCGCGACGGGAAGATCGAAGAACGCGATGCGGCATGCAGCGCGACAGAACACAAACGTGACCGCTGGGGTTTACTTGTTCCGCACCGGATCTCGTTTCGCTCTGAAGATGGGATCGACCTTTTAGTAAGGCCGTTGACTGCATTCAGGTCTGGTTTTTCGGAAGTAAAGATGCTGAGTGAGGTAACGCTAACAACCAGCGATTCCAGGTCGCGAACGTCAGTTGGGATATCTGAATTCGTTGATCCGCGTCGGCTTAAGAGCCGCTTGTTTCGTTGGATCTCGGATCTAAGGATCGGAAGGGAAAACGGATCCCCGCTCTTTTAGTTCCAGCGTTTCAGCTTGAGGATAATGTCGTTTGACATCTCTAGTTCAATTTGACGGCAGTCCCGTAGGCAAGGACCTCTGTTGCACCTTGTGAGAATTCGGTCGCGTCGTATCGCATTCCGATGATCGCGTCGGCTCCGATCTCGTGAGCGTGCTGGACGAGCCGGTTAAAAGCTTCTTTGCGAGCTTCTTCGCAAACGACCGACCATTCCTCAATATTACCGCCGGCGAGCGACTTAAATCCACCGATAATTCCCCGGCCAATGCCGGTCGCACGGACAACGATACCGCGCACTACGCCAAGATATTCAACGACTTGCCTGCCCTGAACATCGAATCCGGTTGTTACTATCATGTTTCCTCTTTTTGTCGAACGAAGAAAGGGGAGTTGGTAGCGCCTAGGGGAGTTGAACCCCTCTTTCAAGGTTGAGAACCTCGCGTCCTAACCGATAGACGAAGGCGCCACGAAGACGAATCGAAAGTATAATTCATCAATTCGATCCGAAGCAAGTCAGCAGTCTGGCGGTTGCGATCCAACGCGTTCCTTGACCTTGTCCCCAAGGCTTTCTAAACTAGACGTTTAGGCTTTAATTCATCAACAACCAATATGACGCACAATCTCTTTAATACTCGAAAAACCTTTGTTACTGGCAGCGGCAGTGAAGGCGTTTATTATTCCTTACCGGAACTTGAAAAACACGGTCTCGGTACCATTTCGCGATTGCCGATCTCGATACGCATTGTTTTGGAATCCGTTCTTCGCAATTTCGATGGCGGCCGCAAGGTAAGCGAGGCAAATGTTAAAGCTCTTGCCGCGTGGCAGGCAAATGAAGAGCGTTCGGAAGAGATCCCGTTCGTCGTCGCCCGTGTTGTATTGCAGGATTTTACGGGCGTTCCGCTGCTTGTCGATCTGGCGGCGATGCGTTCCGCGGTGCAGAGAATGGGTAAAGACCCCGGTGTTATCGAGCCGCTTGTTCCGGTGGATCTGGTCATCGATCATTCGGTTCAAGTTGATTTTGCCGGCAGCGAGAGTGCGTACCAGCAGAATATGGCGATGGAGTTTAAGCGAAACGACCAGCGCTATCGCTTTCTGAAATGGGGAACTCAGGCATTTAACGGATTCAGCGTCGTGCCTCCAGGTATCGGTATCGTGCATCAGGTGAATCTGGAATATCTGGCAAAAGGCGTTTTTGAACGCGAAAATGTCTATTTCCCGGATTCTCTCGTTGGAACAGATTCGCACACAACGATGATCAACGGTCTCGGCATCGTCGGCTGGGGCGTTGGCGGCATTGAGGCTGAGGCTGGAATGCTCGGACAGCCGGTTTACTTCCTCACGCCTGACGTCGTCGGTGTTCACCTGACCGGCGAACTGTCACAAGGATCGACGGCGACAGACCTGGTCCTCCGCATCACGGAGATGCTCCGCAAGGCGAATGTGGTTGGCAAATTCGTTGAATTTTTTGGCGAAGGTGCGGCCGCTCTTAATGCGACCGACCGTGCGACGATCGCGAACATGGCTCCGGAATACGGTGCGACCATGGGCTTTTTCGGCGTTGACGAAAAAACTTTGGAATATTTTGCAAATACCGGCCGTTCGCGGGAACAAATCGAGACCATACGTGCATATTACAAAGCACAGGAGATGTTCGGCATTCCGAAAGAAGGCGAAGTGGACTATACAACCGTCATTGATCTAAACCTCGAAACCGTCAATCCGGCCGTCGCTGGGCCAAAGCGTCCGCAGGATCGGATCGAGTTATCGAATCTTGACGATCGTTTCCTTGAGCTTTTTACTAAACCGGTTGCAGATGGCGGTTATGGAAAGGCAGCTGAGGATCTTGAACGGCGTTTTAGCGTTTCCATGGGAGAGCACACTGTCGTAATGGTCGAAGGCGGGGGCGAGCAGAGCTCAAAGTCGATCCCGGAAGCGGATCACGATACAGTTTCTGTCGGCAACACCAATGTTGAAACAGAGATCGAGATGGTCAACAATCGTCCGACGCCTGATCGCGTCGAATTTGACGAAACCACAACACCAACCGTTTCGACCAGTATCGGCAGTGGCGACGTCCTGATCGCAGCGATCACTTCGTGTACGAACACGTCTAATCCAGCCGTGATGATCGCGGCCGGCATCGTAGCGAAAAAGGCTGTCGAAAAAGGAATGAAGGTACCGGCGTATGTAAAAACGTCGCTCGCCCCGGGCTCGCGCGTTGTGACCGAGTACCTTGATCGTACGGGCCTGACGCCATATCTTAACGAAGTTGGTTTTAATCTGGTCGGATACGGGTGTACGACGTGTATCGGAAATTCCGGGCCGCTCGATCCGTCGATCGAAGATCAGATCGTTGAGAACGATATAATCGCGGCATCCGTACTTTCAGGAAACAGAAATTTCGAGGCTCGCGTTCATCAGAATATTAAGGCTAATTTCTTAATGTCTCCGCCGCTCGTCGTGGCTTACGCGTTGGCCGGAACGGTTGTGAAGGATATCTATCTTCACCCGATCGGCCAGGATCGTGATGGTAACGACGTATTTCTGAAGGATATTTGGGCGTCGCTTGACGAGGTTCGTGAAATGCTTAGTGCCGCATTCGATCCGGAGATGTACAAACGGCTATATACCCAATTTGCCGAGCAAAACCCACTCTGGAACAGCATTGAATCGAGCGTTGGGCAGATCTACGAGTGGGATCCAGATTCTACCTATATTCAGGAACCGCCATTTTTTGAGGACTTCACAATGGCGACGGGTGCTTTTTCGGATATTCGCGGAGCGAGAGCTCTGGCGATCTTTGGCGATTCCGTTACGACGGACCACATCTCGCCGGCTGGAGCAATAAAAGCGAATTCGCCGGCTGGCCGATATTTGCAGGAACTCGGCGTTGCACCAGAAGACTTTAATTCTTATGGCTCGCGTCGCGGCAATGACCGCGTGATGCTGAGAGGAACATTCGCGAATGTAAGGATCAAGAACACCATGGTCTCGCCGACCGAGGGCGGCTTTACTAAGCATCAGCCCGATGGTGCCGAAGGATCTATCTACGATGTTGCGATGCAGTATAAACAGGAAAACACGCATCTAATGATCTTTGCGGGAAAGGAGTACGGAACGGGCAGTTCACGAGACTGGGCTGCAAAGGGTACCGCTTTAATGGGGGTAAAGGCCGTGGTTACGGAATCCTTCGAGCGAATTCACCGTTCAAACCTAGTCGGGATGGGGGTTCTGCCGCTTCAATTCAAGAACGGACAGTCGGCCCAGTCGCTCGGGCTCGACGGAACTGAGACCTTTGACCTGGTCGGGATCGAGGGTTCGGAGGTTAAACCGATGCAGGATGCCACGCTGCGGATAACCCGTGCGAACGGAGAGACCGAGGAAGTTACGTTGACACTTCGGATCGATACGCCGATCGAGATCGAATATTACAAGAATGGTGGCATTTTACCCTACGTTCTACGCCAGTTGGTTGGCTAGAGCGCTTACGTGAAGCGGTTTGTTGTGAAGTAAAAATTGCTTGTATTCATCGTTAAACGGTGATAAATTTACACTTTTTAGGAAGATCGAATGTTTTTGCGCCGTCCCTTCCGGCTTTTTCTGGAGAAAATATTATGAGGAAAACCGTATCGGTTGCGCTTCTGCTTACCTTTGCTTTTGCGGCGATCTCGCCAGCTTTTGCCCAAACGGCTTCAAACGAGCGCACCAGTGCGAAGGTGTCGTCCCGATCCCAATTTGAAAGCACGAGAGCCCTGACTGACGGGACCGGCGTACTCGTACGCTGGCAAATGAAGATCGAAAACAGCATTGCGGGTTACAACGTGTACCGCGTTTCGCCGGAGGGTAGAGAACTCGTAAATCAAAGGATAGTTATGGGGTCTGCCGGCCGGTTTGGAAGCCGCCCGGCATATGGTGAGACCTATGAGGTTTTCGATCCGAGTGGTGCGGCAGGAAATAATTACGTTATCGAATTCCTATCGCTAAGCGGAAACCGGTCGTTCGGTAAAGAGTTTACCGCACAATCCGTTAGAGATCTGGCAGCGGAAACCGGAACTTCCGCTCAGACCTATCTTAATTCGATCAATTCACCGAACTCGAACATTGAACAACGAACATCAGCTCTTACGGGAGAACTTCAAGATCTGGTAAGCCTATATGAGCAAGAACCGGATCCGGTGAATCAGCTATGGGTCGCCAGTAAGGCCGGTGCAAAGATCGCTGTCAAGAAGGACGGCTTTTATCGGGTGACTTCGGCGGAGCTTCAAAGTGCCAATTTTCCAGTCAACAGCGATTCAGCCAAGTGGCGATTGTTTATGAATGGCGTCGAGCAGGCAATTATCGTCGGACCGGGCTCAGCCTATATCGAATTTTACGGAAAGGGGCTGGATACGGCTGAGACGGACACCCGCGTGTACTATCTGATCGCGGATACCGTTGCGGGCAAGCGTATCGGAAGCAAGGTCCTCCGTCAGATACCGGGAGCGGCTGCTTCCACGCAATATCCGGTGATTGCTCTTAAGAAAGAGAGAACGCAGTTTTACAATAAGTTTTTCAATGGTGAAGAGGAGAATTTTCTCGGTAGACTCTTTTCTGATACCCCCGCACGCATAAATTTTAACCTTACTGGCATTGATTTTTCGGTTCCAAATGCTCAGATCAAGATAAACGCTTATGGTTTCTCGAATAATTCGCACCAGATACGCCCTAAGCTTAATGGATTCGAGCTTCCATTGATCACGCAGTTCGGGCAGGTCTTTTATTCGGGCACGTTTACGGTTCCGACTTCACAGCTGCTTGAGGGGACAAACGAACTGGAGTTAACGGCGCACCTTGCATCAGATTTCAATTTGTTTGACAACATTTCTGTAAAGTACGCAAGAAAATACGTTGCAGATCAAAACAAAATATCCTTCTCGACGCCAGGTTCGAAGAAAGTTGATATCTCAGGGTTTACTACTTCGAATGTGCGCGTCTTTGACATGACGTTTGATGGAAATCCTGTTTTGATCTCGAACGTAACGCTTGCTCCCAGTGGTTCCGAATACATTGCAAAGATTCCCTCAGGGCGAATGATGGTTGGTTATGCCATCGAAAATTCGGCCCTCTTACAGGCATCAGCGGTGTATGAGAATCTTCCCTCGACGCTTTCAGGTACAGGTAATGAAGCCGACATGCTGATAATCAGCCATTCAAGTCCGGTATTCCTGACCGCTGCCCAAACCTGGGCCGATTACCGCCGTTCCGGAAATGGCGGCCGGTTTACGGTCAAAGTGATCGATGTTGCTGATATTTATGATGAGTTCAACTACGGTCGCTCAGGTCACGAGGCCGTCAAGGCGTTCCTGAACCATACGAGCTCTGAATGGACGACGCCTCCTCGATATGTGCTGTTTCTTGGTGACTCGACTTACGATCCGCGCAATTACGAGGGCTTTGGCTACTTTGACCTGATACCTTCGCAGCCTGTCACCTTAATCCTTGAGGAAAGCGTTAGTGATGAAGCCCTTGGGGATTTTGATGACGATGGGTTATCTGACATCGCTATCGGCCGGATCCCGGCGCGAACAGCGAATCAGATCACGACGGTCTTTAACAAAACGGTCAAATACGAGGCTGCGCAGCAATCGTTCAGCCGCGGTGTCTTGTTCGCACACGATGTCCCGCTAGGATTTGATTTTGAGGCAATGAGTCAGCAGCTAAGTCAGACACTGCCGGCAGGAACCCCTGTTTCAATGGTAAGCGCCGGGGAAGTCAATGCCCAAAGTAATCTAACTGGCCGGATGAATGAAGGAAAGTTCCTTATCAACTACTCAGGCCACGGATCGGCCGGTTTGTGGGCGAACAGTAGTTTCTTCAATAACAACACTGTTCCGCAGCTAACTAACATCGATAACCCGAGCCTTTACATCATGTTGACCTGCTTGAACGGCTATTTTCTGCGTCCGAATGGTGACTCTCTCTCAGAAACACTGCTGTTCTCCACCACCGGAGGAGCGGCAGCCGCATGGGCGTCAACGTCGGAAACAACGCCTGACATCCAGTTGATAATGGCTCTTCGCTTCTTCAATCAGATGTCGACCGGAAATATCGAACGAATGGGAGACCTTGTGAAGGACGCCAAGACCGCGATCGAAGCCGGCGCTGACGTTAGGCTCTCATGGGTATTGCTTGGTGATCCGGCAATGAAGGTACCTTAAAGTGATAAGTCGTAAAAAGCTCTACTCAAAATAAGAAAAGGTTCCTCAGATCGCTGGGGAACCTTTTTTTCGCCTCTTGCCGAGATTGTTTAGTTAGCAAGTGCAGCAAGCAGCCGTACAGATTAACGCGATTGAAAGGGCCGCGGCTCCTCGTTTGAGAACTCCCAATGTTTAGAAGTATCTGAATCCGCCGGTCCCCCTTGTAGCTATCACTTAAGCGGGCCGTTGGGAACCGCGATCTGCCGTAGCCATTAGTGCCTGAAACTGGCACCCATCGAGCAAATGATTGATCCAACCAAAAACATATAAAAAAAAGGCACCAACGCGGTGCCTGTTCTCATCATAAATTTGGTACTCGCGGCGGGATTTGAACCTGCGACTTCTTCCTTCGGAGGGAAGCACTCTATCCACTGAGCTACGCGAGCGTAAATGATCATCCTAACGCGGAACGATCGTGATCTGCTTAATGCGGATCGGATCGACCGGGCGTTCGGTACCTTCGGCTTTTGGAGCCTGGGCGATGGTACGAACGTTGTTCATGCCCTCGATAACTTTACCATAAACAGTATATTTGTTATCGAAAGCCGCCTCACGCTTTAGCATGATGAAGAACTGTGAGTTCGCCGAATTGACGTCATTTCCGAATCTTGCCGCTCCGAGGATCCCGGTGTCATAAGGGATGTCCGAAAACTCGGCCGGGACGTTCGGCTTTCCGGAATCGCCTTCCTTGCCGGTGGTTTTTGGCCCGCCTTCTTTTGTGTTCGCATCGCCGGCCTGGATCACACTCTGGTTAATGCGGTGGAATGCGATCCCGTTATAATAGCCTTCTTTCGCGAGTTCCTTGAATCGGGCTACTTGCAGCGGAGCGATATTTGAATACAACTCAAGTTTTATCGTACCGTACGCCGAGCTGTTCTCCATTTCAATAACGGCTATCTCGGGATCCGCTATCGGAGCCACTCCTTTTTTTACTTCGGCATTGGCCGCCGGTTTCGTGTTTGCTGTTTTAGTTCCCCCGCCGCTGCATGAAGCGCCGAGCACGAGGCTTAAAAGAAGCAATAAAAACGTTATTCTCTTCATATCATTTTTTACTTTCTAAGATTATCGTTACCGGCCCGTCGTTGACGAGTTCGACATCCATCATTTCGCCAAAGGCTCCATGAGCGACGATTTTGACCGATTCCCGAGCTTTCACGATAAAGTACTTATACCATCGCAAAGCGTCTTCGCCGCCTGCGGCTTCCATAAATGAGGGGCGACGCCCGCGTCGCGTGTCGGCGTAAAGCGTAAACTGCGAAACCACGAGCATTTCGCCGCCGACATCCACGAGAGAAAGATTCATCTTACCCTCAGAATCGTCAAAGATCCGAAGATTAACGATCTTATCGATCAGGAATTCCGCGTCCTTGTTATCGTCACCATTAGTAACGCCCAGCAGAACCAGAACGCCGCGACCGATCTCGCCGATTAGTTCGCCGCCAACGGTTACCTTTGACCGGGATACGCGTTGAACGACAGCTCTCATTATCTTGCAGGATCCCGCACGTTAGTGAGGGCGGACTAAACTTCCTCGATGTAAACCTTTTCCATCACAACCGGCTCGAGCGGCTTGTCGTTGTGATTTCTGGCAACGGTCGCAATTTCGTTGACGACATCCTGTCCTTCGACTACCTTGCCGAATTTCGAATAGCTTGGGGGCAGGGGATAATCGACGTGCATGATGAAGAACTGCGAGCCGTTCGTGTTCGGGCCCGAATTTGCCATCGCCACGGTGCCTTTTTCGTATGGACCTGCATAAAGGGCCGAGCCGCGGTCGATCTCATCGTTGAACTTACCGCCCCAAGCCGATTCGCCGCCGTAGCCTTCGCCAAGCGGATCGCCGCCCTGGATCATGAAATTTGGGATCACACGATGAAATATGACGCCGTCGTAATAATTCTTATCCGCCAAAAGACGGAAATTCTCGGTCGTTTTCGGTGCGTCGTCTTCTAGAAGTTCGAATTTGATCGTACCTTTACTGGTTTCTAAAACTGCAATTCTATTTGCCACTTATAAATCTCCTGGAGCTAACTACTTATTTAAATTATCTGAATTATCGAGTAGATCTCGCTTTGCTTATATTTTAACAATTTCACCGCAAAGCAATCCAATTGCCTCGGCCTATTTGAATGATGATATGTGTAGATTCTCTCATACGTTCAAAATAAAACGTTCAATTGCTGCGGCGACTCCATTCTCGTTATTCGACAACGTCGAATAAAAATCCTCGCGGTCGAGGAGTTTAGCGTCGGCATTTCCCATCACGACTGCTGTTCCAGCGTATTCGAGCATTTCGAGATCGTTGAAATTGTCGCCCATTGTCATCACGCTTTCGTGAGTTAATCCGTGTAGTTCGGCAAGCTTGGCGACGCCGTGTCCTTTCGAAGCTTCCGGCGGCAAGATATCGAGCAGCGTGAAGTCGAGCGTTGGATAGATGGTTGCAAGCAGCGTGACGTTATCGCCGAGTTCCTCACGAAGCGTCTCTTCCAACTCGATCATCGGGGCACAATTGCCTGAGAATGAGATATGAACGATCTCTTGCTTGTGGAGGATGTCCTCAAGGCTCGGAACGTGCATCACGCCCTCGCGGCCCGCCTCGCCCCCGTGGAGTGTTTCCGACCAGCGGAGATATTTCTTGAGCGGAATATTATCGTCTGAGATGCGGTCGTAAAGGAGCGTTCCATTTTGGTGTGGATCGGTACTAACTAGAGCATCGCCGCCAAATTGCTTCCCGACACGCACTATCTCATAGCTCGTCTCGGTCGAAAGCAGATCGCACGCCACCGTCTCCTGCGAATCTGCATATTTGATCAAAGCACCGTTGTGGCAGATCAGCGGAGCATTCAAGGCAAGATCCAGTGCGATCGGCCGCGCATCCCGAAATCGCCGCCCGGTGGCGATCGTGACAAGCACACCGCGTTCCTCAGCCGCACGTATCGCAGCCCGATTAGCGTAGGGAATTTCTCCGTTAGAATTTAACGTTGTGCCGTCGAGGTCGAGGGCGAGAAGTTTTATCATTGATTGCTGTTTTGCTCCCGTTTTTCCTGACGCTCCTTTTCCAGCCATTGCTGGTACTTTGCCTTACCTTTTTCAAACTCGGCAGCCGAACTGTAAAACCAATGTGAACCATCATTTAGATCGACATTTCGAACGTAAAAGATGTAGTCGTTTGGCGACGGATTTAGGGCGGCTTTGATGGAGCTTTCGGTGACGGATGAGATCGGGCCGGGTGGGATTCCGGTTTTGGTTCGGGTGTTGTAGGGGGAATCGACTTCGAGGTCGCTCTTGTTGATAGTGCCGTCCCAACGTCCCATCATTTTGGCGATGTAGACGTTTGTTTGGTCGATCCCGAGCGGGATGTTTTTAGACAATCTGTTGTTGATAACACCCGCCACAATTGGGCGTTCTGATTCGACACTGGTTTCCGTCTCGATCAGGGACGCGATCGTAACGATCTCATGAGGCGTGCGGCCGAGCGACTTTGCTTGCTGCGTCCAATCGGGCTTCCAAAATTTGCGAAACTCATCGACCATACGCTTGATTATGTCGGCAGGTTTTGTCTCGCGCGGAAGATTGTATGTCGTCGGGTACATATAGCCTTCCAGATTCTTCGCGGTTGGCGAGATGTCGCGGATCAACGTTACGTCATCCATCATCGCGACTATGGCTTTGTCATCGACCGGCGGTTGCTGCGGAAATTTCTCGACGATCCGTTTTGAGATGTCAAAACGCGTAAAACCTTCGGGAATTGTGAGCTTAGTTGTTAAAACCTCGCCTTTCTCGAGTTCCTTCAGAACCTGCAGCGGCGTGATGGGCGAATCGAATTGATAGTCGCCCGCTTGAAGCTTGCTCGCATCGCCCAGGAATCTTAGATAGATGAGAGTCGGAAGTTCACTTCCTATCACACCTTCTGCGACGAGCTTTGCGATGATGCCGCTAGGCGGCGTTCCTTTTTCTATCTTGATATACTGCGTAGATTTGTCGTGGGCTCGCGGCGTGTTCATAGAACTGAATAGCCAGTACGAAAAACCGGCGATTCCGATCACGGCCAAAACCAACAGGATAAAAACGATCTTTACAACCTTCATAACAAACAAAATATCCACGGATGCAGCAACGATACGGCATCCGTGGACCTAACCCGCTAATGTTAGAATCTTAACCTAATTTCCGAGATACTTCTGAACTGCGGCGACCACGGCTTCGCTCTCAGGTGTATCTCCCGAGCCAAACCGGGCTACAACTTTACCGTTGCGATCAACAAGGAATTTATTAAAATTCCACGATATATCGCCGGCAAACTCGGGGTTCGTAGCCTTATTGGTCAGGAAATTATAGAGCGGGTCCTGATCCGGGCCCTTGACTGAGATCTTAGCGAACATTGGGAAAGTCACCTTATATTTAAGGGTGCAAAATTCCTTTATCTCTGCTTCTGTTCCCGGTTCCTGGCCCATAAAATTATTTGCCGGGAAGCCAAGTACGACGAAACCCTTATCTTTGTTTTTGTCGTAAAGAGCCTGCAGGCCTTCGTACTGAGGCGTGTAACCGCATTTACTTGCAGTGTTTACGATCATGACGACTTTGCCTTTGTAAGCATCAAGCTTGACGTTCTTACCATCAATGTCGCGCATCGTGAATTCGTAAACCGATTTGGCGGCAACGGGCTCCGTAGGTGAATCGTTCATTATGAACCCAAGCTTGTATGCACCGCCGGCAAGAGCCGCGACGGCTACGACCATAATTATCCCAACAATTTTCAACATCTATTATTTCTCCAATTCACGCGGCGAACGCGGTGCCTTTGGCAGCTCATCGGTTTCGCCTGTCGCAGCAAATACTTCTTTGAACGCTCCGACGCTTGCAAGTACCCCCGATGTTTCCATCGGCATGAATATCACTTTCGAGTTCTGCGTCCGAGCCATGTCCCGCATCGAATCGACATATCGCTGCGTTATCAAATACTGGGCTGTTTGGGCACGGTCGCCGATGGCGCTCGCGATCTGGGCGATGGCCTGAGATTCCGCGGCCGAACTTATTTGTCGGGCTTGCGAAGCTCCCTCGGCGTCAAGGATTGCGGACTGTTTGTTGCCTTCCGACCGTGTGATTGCTGCTTGCTTTTCACCCTCAGCCCGCGTTATCGCGGCTTGCTTGTCTCCTTCCGCCTGGAGAATTAAGGCACGGCGGTTACGCTCGGCCGTCATCTGTTTCTCCATCGTTATTCTTACGTCTTCAGGCGGCGTAATGTTTTTGATATCGACGCGGGTAACTTTGACGCCCCATTTATCGGTGGCTTCGTCGAGGATCATGCGGAGTTCGTTATTTATCTGGTCACGCGACGAGAGCGTGTGGTCGAGGTCGAGCTTACCGATCACCGACCGCATGCCGGTAAAAGTTAACTGAACGATCGAACCCACCAGATCATTGACCTCGTAGGTGGCCTTGATCGGATCGGTGATCTGCCAGTAGACGACTGAATCGACGCCCATCATGACGTTGTCACGCGAAATCACCGATTGCGGCGGCAGATCGATGAATTGCTCGCGGGAATCGATGAACGTCGTACCCGGGCGAACATTCGTCCAATAAACAGCTCGCGGAGCTTCGAAGAACGGAACGATAACGTTTAGCCCGCTCGCGGCGACTCGATGAAAGCGTCCGAGCCGTTCGATCAGCAATACGCTTGACTGCGGGACGATCTTTATCGTCTTGAACGCAATAATAAGCAGAGCGAAACCAATGATAGCGAGTAAGATCGCACCAACACCAAAAAGCTCAGGCATAATATTCCTCCGTAATTACTAGCAATAATAATAACATATTCTCCGGATACAGCGTCTGCCCTTTTCCAAGCGCGATCCAGCCCGGAGATGTGAATTATGATTCGCATTTTTGTTGTTATTTAACATATAATTCCGTCAACTTTATGACAGTCAAACTATCCGATATTCAAGAAGCTCGACGCATCCTGACGGGCATTATTACTCCGACACCCGTGCTGTTCGATGATCGTTTGACCCGCGAGATCGGTGCCAAAGCGAGCCTGAAGGCCGAATGCCTGCAGCGAAGCGGTTCGTTCAAGATCCGCGGAGCGTACAACAAGATCTCACGCCTTTCTGACGAAGAAAAAGAACGGGGCGTCATTGCCGCTTCGGCCGGAAATCATGCTCAGGGCGTCGCGATGGCTGCTACGCTGAACGGGATCAAATCAACGATCGTCCTGCCTGAGAACGCTCCACTGACAAAGATCACGGCGACCAAGAATTTCGGCGGCACGGTCGTGCTGCATGGAACTACCTTTGACGAAGCCGTCGCATATTCCCGCGAACTGCAGGCTGAGAAGGGCTTCACCTATGTGCATGCGTTCGATGACGAACGGATCATTGCGGGGCAGGGAACTATCGGGCTGGAGATCATCGAGTCCCTGCCTGAGATCACGACGGTTGTCGTTCCGATCGGGGGCGGCGGGCTCATTTCCGGTATTGCGACAGCGATCAAAACCTTAAAACCGGACGTAAGAATGATCGGCGTCCAATCAGAAGCTGTTAGCTGGGTAAACCCGAGCCTCAAGGCCGGGCACGGGATCGTCGCTAAGCCGGGCCAGACGATCGCCGATGGTATCGCTGTAAAAACGCCGGGAGAACTGACTTTTCCGATCATCCAGGAACTGATCGACGATGTCGTCGAAGTCAGCGAAGAGGAGATCGCCAGAGCTATTTTCTTCTGCGTTCAAAATAACCGTCTCGTCGTCGAAGGTGCGGGTGCCGCGGGGCTTGCGGCCCTGCTTTCTAAAAAGATCAAGGTCAAGAGCGATGACACTGTCTGTGCCGTCCTATGCGGCGGCAACATTGACGCCAACTTGCTATCCCGTATTCTCGAGCAAGTTCTCGTCCGTCAAGGCCGCTACATAATGCTGAAATTGCTCGTTCTCGACCGCCCGGGAATGCTCGCCGCTCTTCTGAATACGGTCGCCGAATCAGGTGCTAATGTCATCGAAGTATTTCATCGCCGGGCTATGTGGCTCGCCCCACTCGGCCGCGTTGGCATCCAAATGCTCCTCGAGGTCCGCGACGAGCAGCACGGCCACGAGGTCCATAAGCATCTGCAGAATGCCGGTTATTTGGTCGAGCGCGAGGGCCAGGGCGATTGGGAGGAATAATTACGGCGGAAAATATTTCTTTGCCCCAAATCCAAAGTTTTGTTATAGTTAAGCCATAGAAGATTTTCGATATTTTAGGCGTATTCAATGTACGCGGGAGGTGCTTATGAGACACGAATATGAAAGAGATGAAGCAAGTGCGGCGACGAAATTGACCTATTTGATCGTCGGCGGCGGTATCGGTGCGATCCTGGCTTTGTTGTTCGCTCCTAAATCGGGTGTCGAACTTCGCGGAGATATCGCGGACGCTACACGCAAGGGCATCGAAAAGAGCAAGGAAACGGCCGCTCAACTTCAGGAACGTGCAGGTGAATACTACGAAGTATCACGCGAGCGTGCCAACGAGTTCTACCAGACTGCGGCCGAAAAAGCTGCCGAATTTGGTGAGAAGGCCAAGACCGCTGCCGCAAACACTGCAAATCCATTTACCGCGGCTATTGAGGCAGGTAAGGATGCATATACGGCTGAGAAACGGAAAAATGAGTCAAGCTCGATCTCCGAAGGCCGTGCCAGCTATCCTGTTATCGACGACCCAGAGAAGAAAAGCTAACCTTAGTTTATGAATCCCAGCGAACCTCAATTTTGGATGATGATCTCGTCGATCGTGATCGCCATTACGTTCATCGTGATGGCGATATCGCTCATTGCGATAGCAATGACCGTTCGCCGTGTCGTCGCGACCGTCAAGAATCTCGAGGAACGCGTTGCACCGCTGATCACTAAAGTCGATGCGATCAGTGTTCAGGGCCGCGAAATATCAGTGCAGTTCAACGAGATCTCAACAAATCTCGCAACCGCGACCAAATATCTGGCCGACTCGACCGAACTCATTAAGGAAGAGGTCGTAGAGTTGCGTCAGATCGTCAGTCACACTGCCTTGACGGCCCGTGATAAGGTCGATATGGTCAGCCGTTCGATAGACCGTACGCACGATCAGGTAACGACAACCACTGAATTTGTAAACCAGAAGATAGTCGTCCCGGCTCGCGAGATCGCTGCGGTTATGGCGGGCGTGAAAAAAGGTCTTGAGGTTCTGTTCGCTCCGGCTCCAAAGCAGATCGACCGGGTTTATGTCGACGATGAGATGTTCATCGGTTAAGAGACGGTCTAGTATTGCGGAAGCCCGCATAAATTAAGGGCTCTTTCGGTGAACGAGAGAGCCCTTACTTCGTCTAGGCTTCTGTAATTAAAGTTAAAATTCCGGTATCCAGAACGTTCTTCCGCCGTTCTTTACCTCTTTCAATCCCAGTCCGGCAAGTTCTGATTCTTTGACACCAATATACGTAAAATGCGGCAGATCGGAAACGACGGTCTGGAACCAGCCGTTTTTTGCGAGTATCGTCCGCACTGTACCATTCTCATTTTGCTCGACGTCCAACGCCAGCATCGACAAATGCTGCGAGGTTCCCGGAGGCGCGACTGAGTAGATTATCGATTTGTCGAGCGATTTTGCGAAAAAGATGTTTGACTGCTCTAATCTGAGGATCTCAGGAACCTGCTGATATGGCGACAAGGCTTTGATGCGATTTGCTTCAGCCTGCGTCACACGTCCCTTTCCGACCCAGTAAACGAATCCCGGATTAACCCGGCTCGCCCACAGCGAAACGGTCTGGTTATAGCCACGCCGGGCCGAATCGGCACCGCGAGGCGATATTGAGAGGCCGGTCTGCTGAGCTTCCGCTCGCGCTTTTTGCAATGCGGACATCGCCGCTGCCTGCAGTTCGACGGTGGTTCCGCCTATCGATTCAGACGAACGCTGAAGTGTCGACTGGAATGCAGTTACGTCGGCTTCGTCACGAAAGACTACTTTCTTCGGCGGTATCGCCCCATTCCTCGCAAGAAAAACAGCACCGTATTCCCGAAGCAGAAGCCGACCGGCGTCGTCGGCCGGTTGTTCGAAGCCTTTCGGCAGATTTTCGAGAAACCCTTTTTTCACGTCCGTTCCTTTCATTTCTAAGGTTTCGGCTGTATTCGGTTCTGCCTTTGATCCGACCGACCAACAGCCGACGCAAGCCAAAATGACCACTGTTACAACGACCAACCCTTTGTTTCTCATATTGTCGCCGGAAAATTGCGAATGACCTCGCAAGCACTGTCAATATGGCGTTTCATATATTCGTCTACGCCGATAAATGGGATCTTCCCCCGAAGTCTCGCATATAGTTCTCGCGTTCCCGCCCCCAATTTCTTATTGTTGCCCAGTACCCGTTTTCTAAAATCGATCCCCTGAGCCGCACAAAACGCTTCGAGAGCGAGTATCGTCTCGAGGTTCTCAGCTACGACGCGCAATTTTAGGGCTGCGGTTGCCCCCATTGAAACGTGATCCTCAACATTCGCCGAGCTTGGTATGGTATCGACGCTCGCAGGGTGAGCAAGGATCTTGTTTTCAGTACACAATGCCGCCGCTGTGTACTGGACGATCATGAAGCCGGAGTTAAGTCCGCCGTTGTCCGTTAGGAACGCCGGCAGAATGTGAGCGTTGGATGATTCGTCGGTTAGCCGCATGATCCGGCGCTCGGAGATGTTTCCAAGTTCGGAAAGAGCGATGGTCAAATAGTCGAACGCCAATGCCAGCGGCTCACCATGGAAATTGCCGCCGCTGATAACCTCGATAACCAGGTCTGAACCGCCTGCGTAAGCCGGCGGAGCGACTTCAGGATGTTCAGTCGTTTCGTTCCCTGAAGTAGACGGTTCCGACACAAAGATCAGCGGATTATCGGTGACGGAATTTAGTTCTATCTTGATCAGCCATTCCGCATAGGCGATAGCATCGCGGCATGCACCGTGAACCTGGGGCATGCACCGCAACGTATAAGCATCCTGAACATTCGCCGGATCAAAATCACGAACAAACTCGCTCTCGGCAAGTATCTCGCGCAAGTTTCGGGCGCATTCGGTCTGCCGCGGATGCGGACGCAGAGCGTGAATCCGTTCGTCGAACGCAGAGACAGTCCCGTGCAGAGCTTCGAGACTTAGACAACCGGCGATATCCGCGATCTTAGCCAGGTGCTTCGCTTTCCAAGTTTCAAGCAACCCAACCGCAGTCATCACGGTCGTGCCATTCGTCAGAGCAAGACCTTCTTTAGCCGCCAGCTTTATCGGTTCGAGCCCCGAACGTGACAACGCCTCCAGACCGTTAATTACGTTGCCCTGATATTCGGCCTCGCCTTCGCCGATCAAAACGCAGGCGAAATGAGCAAGCGGAGCAAGATCCCCGCTCGCCCCGAGGCTTCCTTTTTCGGGAATAGACGGATGGACGCCGCGATTGAGAAATTCGAGGATCAACTCAAGCGTCGCAAGCTTGATACCCGAGAATCCGCGAGCCAGGGTATTAGCGCGGATCAGCATTATCGCCCGCACCGTCGGAATATCGAAATTCTTCCCAACACCAACCGCGTGGCTCACTACGATATTCCGCTGCAGCAGCTCAACCTCTTCGCGGCTGATGATCTTGTCCTTAAAAGCTCCAAAACCGGTCGTAATGCCGTAAGCGATCTCACCTCGATCCAGCAAAGTCTGCACCGCCGCGGCGGCACGATTCACCGCCGTTTTTGCCGTCTCAGACAAAACAACCCTCGGCTCGCCGGCCTTGCTGTACGCAACCGCAATTACTTCTTCAAATGTAAGGCTTTCGCCGTCAAGGATGATCTCTTTCATCTAGTTTCCAAAAGCTCTCGTAGGAAGTATCTGCACGATGCTGATATTCCCGCCAAACAGATATCATATCGCCCTCGAGCTCGATCCACACGGTACCGTGATAAATATAATGGCCTGAGTAGGTGTATTCGGCAACGCCGATCTGGCGCCCGACGTCGAAAACGTGATCGTGAAATACACAAGACTGCTCGTGCCCGCCATCGTCCCGGAAGAAATCCAAGAGCGATTCCCGGTCAAAGAATGAATAGTTTATTGCGTCTGAATAGTAAAGACGCTCAGTAAACCTAGAAGCAACTTCCTCGTAAGACTTCGAGGACCAGGATCTGGCCAGCTGATCGAGAAGCTCCGCAAACCCATTATGATCCATGGACGAGCACACCGCCTTTCAAGATCTTTGCAACCGTGCTCGTGCCAAATTCATACATCAGCGCTCGATAGTCCGTTGTTTCCGTGAGCACAAGATCTGCCGACTTTCCAACCTCGATCGAGCCTGCGTCGCTACCTTTTCCGATAGAGTAAGCTGCATTTATTGTGCAAGCATTTAGAGCCTCGGCCGGAAGCAATTTCTGATAGCGACAAGCGATCGCCATCGCCATTGGCATTGACGGGCATGGGGCTGAGCCTGGATTGTAATCCGTTGAAAGGGCTAGAGAACATCCTGAATCGATCAACTTCCTCGCGTCGGCGAATTGCGTTTTGCCGCCATTGAAATTCTCGGTCGGAATTACGACCCCGACCGTGTTGCTCGCTGCAAGCATCTCGATCTCTGTGTCAGAAATGGCGTCCAGATGGTCGATCGAAGCTGCATTCAACTCGATACCAAGTTTTGATCCGCCAAGATTTGTAAACTGATCGACATGTGCCTTTATGCCAAATCCCAGAGCTATCGCAGTCTCCAGAACGCGGCGCGTTTGCTCGATGTCGTACGCGTTCTTTTCGGTGAAAACGTCCGCGTAAAAGGGAATTCCGTTCGTCGCAAAGTGCGACTGCTTGTACCATTTCCAAGCCAGCGGCAGCATCTCACCGCAGATCAGGTCGACATAACCATCGGCGTTGCCCTTGAACTCAGGCGGCACTGCATGAGCGGCAAGGAAGGTCGGAACGATGTCGATCGCATGAAAATTATCGAGCACCTCGATAACGGCTAGCATCTTTAATTCTGTTTCCGTATCCAGGCCGTAACCCGTCTTGATCTCACAGGTTGTTGTGCCGCAGGCAAGCATCTTGTCGAGCCGCTTCAGCGATCGCTCAACTAGCTGTTCAACGCTAGCTTCTCGCGTATGCCTCACGGTCGAGATAATGCCGCCGCCATTTGTCAGTATTTCGAGATAATCCGCACCTTTGATCTTGAGTTCAAACTCATTCAAACGGTCGCCGGCATAAACGATATGTGTGTGCGGGTCGACAAATCCGGGACAGACGACGTTACCGCCTGCATCGATCATTTCAAAGGCCGAAAAGTCGTTCAGTATCGTCTCAGTCGTTCCAACCCCGACGATCTTACCAGCAGCAATTGCGACGGCGCCATTCGCGATCATACCGACGTCGAGCATCGCCGCCCGGCGCTTTGGCCTGCCGCCGGACGCACAGGTTACGAGTTGTCCGGCGTTGTGGATTATGAGGTCTGCTGTTGGCACTATTTTGTAGGCTTTTGGATCTTCTTGTGAGTTTCGTTGATCGTCATCATTGCGGCGGAGCCGTACCAGAGCGTCAGATCCGGTACGAAAACTCCAGCCTTAACCGCCGGATCGAGAACCACCAACTTCTCGGCTTCCTCGAGCGTCGCGACATTAAAAATATAGAGCCCGCGATACGCCTTATCGTTTTTCTCGAACGGCCCGGCGACCGCGAGTTTTCCTTGACCGGCAAGATTTCCAATATTCGCAAAATGGCCCGCGAAAATATCATCCCGCTCTTTTCCTCTGATCTCCGAATCTTTTGGACCGGTCTTGAGAATGCACAGAACAAACATCTTCATTCCGCGTTCGTCCGCACCGAGCTTTTTGGCCAGCTTTTCGTCGTATTTTACGACCGGTTTTGGTTTCGCAGCCTGGCCAGTGGCCGAAATACAGAAAGCAGCCGAAATAAACGCGACTGTAAATATCGAGGTCAAGTACTTCATATATTTGTAGTTCCAAAAGACTTTTTCTCCGCGATTTTATCACAAGGCCGCGTGCTTCGGCATTCCCATCCGAGCCGATTTTACCGCAACCGGATTTCGGTTATCATAGTCTCAAACCGTATGAAAAGAGAAATACACGCCCCAACTGGCACCGAACTCAGCTGCAAAAACTGGCTCATCGAGGCCGCTTATCGGATGATCCAGAACAATCTCGACCCTGATGTTGCGTTCGATCCCGATAATCTGATCGTCTACGGCGGCCGGGGCAAGGCGGCGAGGAATTGGGAATCATTTGACGCGATCCTGAAAAACCTGCGTGAGCTGAACGAGGACGAAACGCTGATGATCCAGTCGGGAAAGCCGGTTGGTGTTTTCAAGAGTCACGCCGACGCGCCGCGCGTTCTGCTCGCTAACTCGAACATTGTGCCGCATTGGGCAACGCAGGAACAATTTGACCAGTACGAACGTGACGGGCTGATGATGTACGGGCAGATGACGGCGGGTTCGTGGATATACATCGGTACGCAAGGAATTTTGCAGGGGACCTACGAAACCTTTGGTTCGCTCGCACGGCAGCATGGTTGGGGCTCGCTGGCAGGGAAGTTCGTGCTCACCGCCGGACTCGGCGAAATGGGCGGTGCTCAGGCGCAGGCGATCACCTTCAACGGCGGTGTCGGGCTGCTCGTTGATGTCGATCCGTGGCGAATAGAGCGGCGTTTGCAGTTGAAACAGGTCGATGTGGCCGCTAAGGATCTTGACGACGCTCTCGAACTCGTAAGTGCCGCCGTCGAGGCAAGGGAAGCGAAATCCATCGCCCTTCATGGGAATGCGGCGGAGATACATTGGCAACTGCTCGAACGCGGCGTCATACCCGACGTCGTAACGGACCAAACCTCCGCGCACGACGTTCTCTATGGCTACATTCCCATCGGCCTCGATATCGAACAGGCGAACGAGCTGCGCAAATTGAACCAGTCAGAATACGAACAGCGTGCAATGGATTCGATGGCAAAACATGTCGAAGCAATGCTTGAATTCCAGCGTCGCGGCTCGATCGTTTTCGATTACGGCAACAACCTCAGACAAAGAGCAAAAGACAACGGAGTCGCGAACGCCTTCGATTATCCCGGATTCGTCCCTGCCTACATCCGCCCGCTCTTTTGCGAGGGCAAAGGCCCGTTCCGCTGGGTCGCTCTTTCGGGCGACAAGGAAGACATCTACCGCACCGACGAAGCGATCATGAATCTCTTCCCCGAAGACGACCATCTCGCCAAATGGCTGACGATGGCGCAGGAAAAGGTTGAGTTTCAGGGCCTCCCGGCGCATCTGCTGGCTTGGCTACGGAGCGAGAGCCAAAGCCGGCCTGAAACTCAACGAAATGGTCGCCAGCGGCGAACTAAAAGCCCCGATCGTCATCGGCCGCGACCACCTCGACTGCGGCAGCGTCGCCTCGCCAAACCGCGAGACCGAATCAATGAAAGACGGCTCCGACGCTATCGCCGATTGGGTCTATCTCAACGCCATGATAAACGTCGCGGGCGGCGCAACTTGGGTTTCTCTCCACCACGGCGGCGGCGTCGGCATCGGCTACTCGCTCCACGCCGGCCAGGTGATCGTCGCCGACGGCACCCCCGAAGCCGCTAAACGCATCGAACGCGTCCTGACCACCGATCCCGGCATGGGCGTCATTCGTCACGTTGATGCCGGATACGAAGAAGCTGCGGATTTTGCTGAACGGAATGATGTAAAGATCCCAATGGAGAAATAGTACGGAGCCAAGCAAGCCTATGAGAAAGAGCACGTTCGGAACAATCTTAGTCGTGCTGATCTATTTTCATCTGGCCAATTCACTGATCGAGCCGACATTTGCGAGGCGAGCGGCGAACATTAGACAAGCATCCAAATCCGCTTTTTCCAGATCGTCATAATCCGCGAGGATCTCTTCGTTCGTCATTCCCGACGCCATCAGTTCGAGCATATTTTCGACCGGATAACGTTTATTCCTGATCGTCGGTTTGCCGTGACATATTTCCGGGTTGATCGTGATTCGGCTGAGGATGTCGTTAACCATAATAATCAAAATAATACCATAGTATCCTAGCCCCGATAGGAGCGAAATTTTTGTAGAAAGGGCATATTCAAATGGCGTCTTAGCTCTTTAGGAGCGGCACAGTGTCGCCTCTACCGGCGCTTGTGATTTTTTGTAGGACGCTTGCTACAAACATTTGGCACCTACGGAGCCTGTCGATACAACCCTTTCCCATCCCCAAATCTCCAACAGACATCAGATCTGATCTACAAAATAAGGAGAATTCTCATGTTTAAGGTGTATCGTCTCGTTTCTATCGCTATTTTTGTTGTTGCTATGTCAGTGGCGGCGTATTCTCAGGCTTTGCCGCCGAAGAGTGTTTTGATCAGTACGGCTGCTTTTTATGATGAGAAGGCGGGAATCGCGAAGTTGATCTCGGCGGAGAAGCAGATCGATGGCGAGTTTGCCAAGGAGATCAAGGAACTCGAGGACGGCAATGCGAAACTTGCGGCGATCGCGGCGGAGCTTCAGAAGGCGACCGTAACGGAGGCGAACGAGGCTGCCTTGCTGGCGAAAAAATCAGAGGGCGAATCGCTGCAGCGAACGCTGGCCTATAGGAAGACCGATATCGAAGCAAAGATCGACCAACGCCGCAAGCTTCTTATCGAACCCATCACCTTTGACATAGGCAAAGCGATCGCTGAATTCGGCAAGAAGAACAACTACGGAGCCATCTACGACGCGAGCAAACTCGCTGAGACCGGTGTGTTGCTGTTCGTTGCCGACAGCACGGATATTACGAAGGATTTCATCGCGTTCTACAATGCCAGAGCTGCGGCTGTGCCGGTGAAGTAGTTCCAGAGCACGTAGCCACCTTCTTTCGGCTCCGCCGGTCTATTTGCGGAAAAGCTATGCTTTTCCGTCAGCAATAGCATATTTATGCGGCTATGCCGCCGCCTTTTCGCAGCGGCGCCATAGCCGTATTCGCTTGTAGGCCTAGCGGAAAAGAGCAGCTTTTCCGCAAATAGACGGGCATAGCCCGCAAGCATATTTTCGAGATCCTCAGTCAAACCACCGTGTTGCATAAATAAGACACATTCCTCTTGACGAAACTGTTTGTTTCATATATCGTAACGAACGTTATACACGAATGACTGCGATAAGGAGCATAGGAAATGAGAGATTCGATGTTTGAGACGGGTGACCAAGATTATGGTTCGATCATCGGTTGGGATCCGCATAAAGAAATGATCGAGAAGATAATTGCTGAGGACCGGAAAAAGTTCCCAAAAGCGTTCGCTCCGGAGCCGCAGATGCTGTTTGTGCAATCGGCTCGGGAGCATATGAAGAATTCGATCAAGTGGGCTCCGATGAAACAACTGTTTGGTCCGCTGTGGCTGGCTGAGGAGGTAGCGGTGTTGTTTTCCACTCCGGGTGTAGGCAAAACGGCACTGGCAGTGCAGATCGCGGAATCTCTGGCTCGCGGAGTTCCGATCGCACCTTTTAATAACCCTTTGCCGGGATGCGGGATCCGGCCGCAGAGGGTTTTGTACATTGATTTTGAATTGACGCGGCCGCAATTTACCCGGCGTTACTCAATTGAGACGGAAGACGGGCGTAAAACCAGGGATCATTATCGATTCTCGCCCAATCTCCTTCGGGCGGAGTTGTTTTGGGACGGCAAATTGATCGACGGATACGACGATTTTACCGACATGCTGTTCACCGACATCGAGAATAAGATCACAGAGCATAGGGCGGACGTGCTCATCTGCGACAACATCACATTCCTAAGTCAAAGCTCGACCGCGAACGCGAGCGTTGCGTTTCGTCTTATGAACCGCTTTCAGCAGTTGAAAAAGTCAAACTTTATCTCGATCCTGGTCGTCGCACACACCCCGAAACGGCGCGAGCACATGCCTCTTACCGAACGCGACCTGCAAGGCTCGATCGATATCACGAAGGTCGCCGATTCCGTCTTCGCCCTTGGAAAAAGCTCTCTCGCCCCAGACCTGCGTTACATCAAGCAGATCAAATCCCGAAACGGCCCGGTCAAATACGAAAGCGATAATATCCTGGTCTACCGTCTCGCTAAATTCGACCTTGCTGCTGGTAGAGCGACCCGAGCGCGAGCTGTCCGGGCAGAGAACTTTTTTGGATACTCCTTTATCAGCGAGGACGACGAACAAGCGCATCTGCCCGCGCCTTTCCGCCCGCTGCCGCCAAAACGTCGCCCTAAACTAGATCAAAGGCGGATCAAATACGCCAAACTGCTCGCTAAACAGGGACTTAGCACCGCCGCGATCGGACAACGCCTGGGAGTTTCCAAGCCGACCGCCCACCGGTACGTTGCGAATGGAAGTCAAAATGCCGGTCTCACTTAGAGCTTCAATGCTTTTCCCAAATGAGACGATATATCGCTATAACCGGTTTGATATGTTGCGGTTAGGGCGTCTCACTTTGTCCCGGGAAGTGAGACGGCAGAGCTCAGTATTTTTCGGTGATCTTGCGGAAGTGATAACCCATCGCGGCAAGCGTCAGGCCGTGGGCGATATCGTTCGGGTGAAAGCGGACCAGTCGAAAAAAGTATTTCCAAAACTGGCCGCGGGCACTGTCGCGGACGCCGAGCGTCATCACGATCTTAAAGAAAGCTCGAAGATCGGCGAGCAGGGTTGTCTGACGCGGTTCGATGCGATTGGCATGAAAGCGGGAAAGACAGTCGAGCGCACGGTAGTAATACTCCTTTGGACTGTAAATATTTTTAAGGAGCGTTTGAAAGCCAGCTATCAGGCGGTCACGATCCATTTTGGGAACGAAATTGAGCGAGCAGTCGGTATTATTGCCGGAATGGTAACCTTCGAGCCGCCCTTCCTTCTCGAGCCGACGCCAAAGCTGCGTGTCGGGCAGTGCGGAGAGAAGGCCGACCATCGAGAGAGGAATTGCACTCTCGTGAATGAAATCCATCTGGAGCTGGAAAATATTCTCGGGGTCACTGTCGAAACCGACGATAAATCCCGCCATGACCTCCATACCGTAGCTCTGGATCTTGTGGACGGAATCAACAAGGCTCCGGCGTGTGTTTTGACCCTTTTGGGCCTTCTTCAAGCTTTCCTCGACCGGCGTTTCAATGCCGAGGAATACGCGGCGAAATCCCGCATCCTGCATCATCTGAAGCAGCGTTTCGTCCTCAGCGAGATTTACACTCGCCTCAGTAATGAAGGAGAAGGGAACTCATTGCGACGCGACCATTCGATAAGCTCGGGCATCAGGAGCCGGACGTTCTTTTTATTCCCGATAAAGTTGTCGTCGACGATAAATACGAGCCCTCGCCAACCGGCGCTTTTAAGGTTATCGAGTTCAGCGAGCATCTGCTGGTTGGTCTTCGTACGAGGAACGCGGCCGTAGATCTCGATGATATCGCAGAATTCACACTGGAATGGGCAGCCGCGAGAATACTGAACGCTCATCGCGCTGTACTGATGCATATCGATCAGGTCAAAATCCGGAGCAGGTGTCGCGTGAAGCGACGGCCGCTCGTCAGCCTTATAAACCTTTTTAGCGATCCCGAGTTCGATGTCGTTGATGAACTCAGGAATGGTGGTTTCAGCCTCACCCACAAAAATATGATCGGCGTCGGGAAGGCTCTCGGAGCTTGTCGATACGTAAGGGCCGCCGACGGCTATCAATTTCCCCAATACGCGTGCACGCCGGACCACTTCCTCGAGCGATCCTTTCTGAACGATCATCGCACTCAGGAAGACTATATCGGCCCATTCGATATCATCGTCGCTCAGCTCCGTGACATTCATATCGACGAGCCGCCGTTCCCAGGTGTCAGGGAGCATCGAGGAAACGGTAAGGAGTCCAAGAGGAGGAAAGGCAGCCTTTTTCCCTTCAAAGGCGAGGGCATACTTGAAACTCCAGTATGTGTCGGGGAAAACCGGATATACAAGCAGGACCTTCATAACCTCACATTACTCCTGTTTTACGAACAGAGCAATAGGTTTTCGGGAGGTTACGAAACTAATACACAGTGCAAATTAGGTATCTTTCGTATTTATTTTAGAGACGTGGTGATGGAAGAGCTATTTGATCGTACCGTGATCTTTTATATATCTTTCAAATTGCTTCTTGTCCGGATGATCCTGGACCTTCGCAAGAAAGGCCTTATATTCCGCGGATGCAAGATCCTTTGCACCGGCGAGGTCGTAGAGCCTGGCCTTAAGCAGGTGGCATTCGGCCATGCCTTGCGGGTCGATCCTCAGTGCCTCGTCAAGAGCGGAGAGGCCGTCGGAACCGCGGCGGACTTGGAAATAGGCCTCGCCGAGCAGACGATAACTGCGTGCAAATGTCGGGTCGGCCGCGACGGCGTGTTCGAACACTTCGACCGCTGCAGCGTGTTGGTTCTGTACGGCGCGCAGGATACCTATATTCAGCATCGCGGGTACGTAATCCTTTCGAACGGAAAGCGCGTGTTTGAAAGAGGTTTCGGCTTCGGTGAGCGAGTTCAGAGCGGCATAGAGCGAACCGAGTTTCGCCCAGGCAATGAAATCCTGAGGGTCGATGGCGACGATCTCCTTGACGATCTCGATCGCTTTTTCCGGCTGATTGTCCCGTTCCATCTCGCAACTTTTTTGTAAAGGTATGCGGTTTTTTCGTTCGGGTCACGCGAGAATTTGGTCGAGATCACACTCGGCGGGGCGGTTTGTTCAACATTAGGCGGAATGACCTCAAAATCCTCACGTTGGCGGACGCCGCCGATATCCGAGACGGATTTGCGTGCTGTTTCGATGCCGTCGACGTCGATGATCAGCGTGCCGCTGTTGCCGAAGCGTCTGAAGCAATAGTTTCCGGATTTGCCGAGCGTCTGGCGGGTTGCGGGCTGCGAGGAATCGGAATAGATCACGGTGACACGCGGCGGTTTGGCGTCCTTCTTTGCTCCGCGGACCGTAACCTTACCAAAGACATATGGAGCCAACCGATTATCACGGCCGATCTCGCGCGTCGGAGTTTCACCCATCTCACGACAAATGTCATCTGCCTGAGCATTAACATCAGGCGCGACGATCAGGAGACTAAATGCCAGGACTGTCGCGAAAGTTATAGATCTGATCATAATACTCGGAAAAAGGTGATTGATCTACGGATTATCCTTGATGAATTTCTCGAATTTCTTCCTATGCGGATGATCCGGAACTTTGGTCAGGAAAACCCTGTATTCGGCGGCTGCCAATGGCTTGGCACCGGCGAGCTGATAGAGATGAGCCAGTTGCAAATGGCATTCGGCCATCCCGATCGGGTCGAGTTTGATTGCGTTTTTAAGAGCTTCCGCCCCGAGCGTTCCTTGACGTGTGAGGAGATAAGCTTCGCCGAGCAATTGGAACGTGCGGGCGGCCGTTGGATCGAGTTCGGCGGCGTGCTGCAGGATCGGGATCGCTGCTTCGTACCGCTTTTGTGCGATCCTTAGCTGCCCGACGTTCACCCAAGCAGGCGTGTAATCGACTTTCAACTCAAGCGATCTGCGAAAAGCCGCGTCGGCGTCGGACAACGAGTTTTTAGCGAACTGCCAGATTCCGAGCTTCGCCCAGGCGATGAAATCTTCGGGATCGATTGCGACGATCTGTTTAAGATAGCTGATCACTTTGTCCGGATCTCTGTTTATCTCGGCGTCGATCGCTTTTTTGTACAGATCAGTGGTTTTAGGATTGGCCGGATGCGTGAATTTGGCCGATATGACCGCCGGGGAACTATTTTGAGCAGGTTGGTTGGCGAAGATCTCGAAATCCTCACGCTGCTGCGTCGAGCCGAAAGACGCAAGGGTTCGGCGGGCAGCCTCATTGCCATCGACCTCGACCACGAGAGTGCTGTTATTGGACTTTCTTTTGAAGCAATAGTTTCCGGACTTATTCACGATCAAACGCTCAGCCGATGGTCCACCATCGTAGAGAATCACGGTCACTTTCGGTGGTTTTGCAGTCGACGGGAAGCCTTGAAGGACTACTTTCCCAAAAACATATGGGATATGGGCGAAAGGAGAATCAAGACCGGGATTAAGCCCCGACTCAGAGCAGATATCGTCCGCCTGAGCACGAATACCGTAACCAAGCAGCAAGATAGTGAAGACAATAAGGACGGAATTCGCAGATCGATTCATAACATCCGGCCGAAAACTAGTCGATTTTGGTTAGTGTTGCTCGTACCGCGTATCGAAGTCAAGAAGAATGTTTATCGCCTATTTCCTGGACATGATCCAGTGCTGCGGCATTCCTTGCATTGGGCGATGTTCATTTTGCGAAAAGCCCGCATTCTCAAGCATTTGCTGCAGTTCGGCAAAAGTGTACGCATCGCCTGCCGGAGTCGCGGCGAGCATCACGAGCGAGAAAAGAGCTTCGCCCGGAGGCGACACGCGGTCGTCATTTGGGACGAATTCTAATGTAAGCAACTGGCCGTCCGGGCTGAGAGCTGCAAAAGCACGCTTGAGAAACGCTTCGCACGTAGGTGGATCGAAATGATGGAGAAAGTTTGTATTGAGAATGACATCGTAGTCAGAACCGAGGTCGGCATCGAACGCACTGCCCTCGATCTTGTGATAGCGATCCGCAACCCCGAATTTTTCGGCATTCTCTTGGGCTACAGCAAGAACGACCTTCCAATCGAGAGCATGGATCTGGGCGTTCGGATAGTGTTGAGCGACGGTAATACCGAACATTCCGTGGCCCGCGGCAATGTCGAGGACTTTGATCGCGGCATCTTTTGGATAGCCGAGGTCCGCCGCCATCTTTTGAGCCGAAGGCATCATCATGCCCGTCATGCTCCGGGCAAACGTTGCCCACATCGGGCTTTCGGGGTCGAGCGAAGCGTTGTACTGCGGAACAGCTCCACCATTGCGAACCGCAGCGGTGAGGTCGTCGAAACCGGCCTTTTGCTGCGGCGACAGGATGAAATCCGTCATATTGCCCATGTACGCGGGCGAATGCTGAACGAGAAAAAAAGCAGCGTCATCAGCAAGGGAATACTCACTGCCATTTTTGATAAGAAAGCCGAGTACTGTCAGCGTATCGCAGAGAATTCTTATACCGCGTTCCGCGGCGCCGCACGCTCTGGCGATCGAACTCGTGCTCGTTTTTCCATCGGCGATCTTAGTGAAAACGCCAAGTTCTATAGCGGCTTTCATTGCTGCGGTCATCTGAAAGCCGGTGATCATTTGCCAGATCCGTTCTGGTGTTGGGGATTTGCCTTCTTGCATATTGTTACCTCAGTTGCCGATGGTTCGAATATAAGTAAGGTATTGCATTTCAGCCGTTATTTCAACGTGCGAGCAATTGCTTTCATACGGGCTTTTTTAGGTATAAGATATGGTTATGAGCGATATATTTGACCTGACAACGCGGCCATCTGAGAACGTGTTTTTTCACAAAGGAGATAAGAACGATCCCCGGTTGGGAGAGGTCGTTCAAAGCGAACCGCATCATTACGGAGCGGCCGATATCGTGATCCTCGGCTGCCCTCAGGATGAAGGCGTTCGGCGAAACGGCGGGCGGGTTGGTGCTGCTGCCGCACCGGATGCGATCCGTACGCAATTTTATAGGCTCACGCCTTTCAACATAAAGAAAAAGATCTTTGATCTGGGTAATGTGAAGATAAGACCTTCCTTAGAAGATACCCATTTCACGCAAAAAGAAATTGTTGCTCAGATCCTTCGGGACGGGAAAAGGTTGATCGTACTCGGCGGCGGCAACGATATTTCTTATCCGGACGGAGTTGCAATGGCCGAAGTTTTTGGCCCGGAATGGTGGATCGGAGTTAATATTGATGCCCATCTAGATGTCAGGATCGCGAACGAGAGAAATAATGGGACGCAATTTAGGCAGCTTCTTGATGAAGGGCATCTCAAACCAACTTATTTTTATGAGGCGGGATATCAAACGCACCTGACATCGCCCGTTTACTACGAATACATCCGTGACCTTGGCGTCCACAGGATCAGTCTTGAGGTCCTGCGTTCACGTGCCGAGGCTGATCTCGAATTAAAAGAACAGATCCGTGCGAAATTCATCGGCCACAGCTCAAGTTTGAATACTTTTTTCGGTTTTGACATGGATGTCGTTCGAATGGCTGACGCGCCGGGGACATCCGCTCCGTCGCCACTAGGTCTTCGAGCCGGAGAATTTATTCAGCTGGTCAAATATGCCGCTTCGCTCGCCAATACTAAGATCATAGAGTTTAGCGAGGTCAATCCGATATACGATGTCGATGATCGGACGACGAAGCTTGTGGCGATCGGTATGCATCGCTTTTGTAGCGGAGTTGCGTAAAGTGTCTTCGCCTAAGCCGTTCACACTTGACACATTTGAACGTCTTTGGCATTCTTTAGGTTCGCTTTTCGTAAGAAACCGCGAGGTGTAGTCTCTTAGCTCAGTTGGTAGAGCATTACCTTGACAAGGTAGGGGTCAGCAGTTCGAGTCTGCTAGAGACTACCATTTATATTTTTCGATAAGATGCTAATTAAGAACTTTGCTGTTTTTATAACTACTACGACACGCTTCTAATGGCGTGACAATCGCAGTTTCTTCGGATCCTGCAAAGCAAAGTCGCTCTTATCGGATCAAATCTATTTAGTAGTAGGACGAACGAGTAAATCGTTATCAGTAAATAGGAAAAGGTAAGAGCGGCAAGCAAATTGTCGTTGTTACTGATTTGTATGGGCGTTGATAGAGCAATTTTATTCACGACCGTCAATTAACTATTTACAAAACAATGAGCGAATTAAACGTAAAATTCGGAAACGATCAGAAGTTGATCCCAAGTCCGGCGACTGTTCTGGATGCTATAAAAGCATTCGACCGCGACGTACTAAAGAAATCGCTTGCCGCCAAGGTCAATGGGGAAGAAGTCGATCTCAATCGGGAACTGACAGAGACTGACGAGGTTCTTTTCATCGAGGCGATAACGAGCGATTCACGCGATGGCCTCGAGGTTATCCGTCACTCGACCGCCCACTTGCTTGCGGCGGCGATACTTGATCTGTTTCCAGGAACCAAGCTCGGCGTTGGCCCGGCTCTAATGGAGGATCCGCGTTACGGTTTCTATTACGACATCATCGCTCCGCGAAATCTAACCGAAGACGATCTGCCGGTCATCGAGAAAAAGATGAAGCAGATGGCAAAGGGCGATCTACGCTATCGTCGTGAGGTTGTTGTGAAATCTGCGATCCTTGAACTTTTCAAGGGCCGCGAAGAGCCGCTTAAATGCGAGCTTATCGATGAGAAAGTCGACGGCTCCGCTACGATATATCATATCGATGGTTCGCCATTCATAGATTTTTGTTTAGGACCTCACGTTCAACATACAGGTAAGTTGAAAGCCTTTAAGCTTTTGGCGATTTCCGGAGCGTATTGGAAGGGCGATGCGGAACGCGATCAGATGCAGCGAATTTACGGCACTGCATTCGCGACCCAGGACGAACTCGATGCCTGGATGAAGCAGCGTGAAGAGGCAGAGAAACGCGACCATCGCAAGCTCGGCCGCGAACTCGACCTCTTCTCGATCTCAGACGATTACGGCCAGGGTTTGATCCTTTGGCATCCAAAAGGCGGAATTATTCGCAACGAGATGGAGCGTTTGCTCAAGGAAGAACTTGAGAAGCGAGGTTACAGCTTCGTTTTCACTCCGCACATTGCTAAGCGTCAGCTTTGGGTGACAAGTGGGCACGAAGGCAATTATTCCGATTCGATGTATGCTCCAACTAGCATCGAGGATGAGGAATATCGGCTCAAGCCGATGAATTGCCCGTTCCACATCGGTATCTACAAATCTAGCCCGCGTTCGTATCGCGATCTCCCGCAGCGTTATTCGGAAATGGGAACGGTTTATCGTGCCGAGCTTTCCGGAACGCTTCACGGATTGATGCGTGTTCGCGGATTTTCGGTCGATGACGCACATCTTTTCGTACGGCCTGACCAGGTTCACACTGAGGTTGCAGATTGTTTGGATTTTGCGATCAAGGTTTTTGAGACGTACGGATTTGATAAGGTTCGATTTGAACTTTCAGTTCGTGGCGGTGCCGAGAACAAAGGCTATCTTGGTTCCGACGAAGACTGGGCAGCGGCTGAGAAACAGCTCGCCAGTGCTCTCGACGAGCGGAACATCTCATACGAGCATCGAGGGCGAAGCGGCGTTTTATGGCCCGAAGATCGATATCAAGATCGAAGATGCAATCGGTCGTGTTTGGCAGTTAGGCACGATCCAACTTGATTTCAATCTGCCGGAGCGATTCGAGCTTGAATACACCGGCGATGATAATCTCAAGCATCGTCCTTATATGATCCACCGGGCTTTGTTCGGTTCGATCGAGCGGTTCTTCGGGGTTTTGATAGAGCATTATGCTGGAGCATTCCCGTTGTGGCTTGCTCCGGTGCAGGTTGCAGTGTTGCCGATAACGGATCGCATCAACGATTATGCGGACAGCGTTGCTGCGGAATTGAGAAATGCCGGTTTTCGCGTAGAATCTAACACGAGATCTGATAAGATCGGTGCGAAAATTCGAGATGCTCAGATGCAGAAAGTTCCGTACATGCTGATCCTCGGTGATCAGGAATTAGAAAGCAATAAGGTCGCTGTTCGCGAACGTAAGCAGGGAGACATCGGTGCGATGTCGTTGGAAGAGTTCAAAGGGATGATCACGCAGCAGAAATTGCAGCGTAGTCTCTAAGATCGCTAATAAACTTAGGAGGCAACTATCGCTAGAAGATTTGGTGGAAATAGATTTAAGCCGCGTTTTCGTGAGCCGCTTCATCGCACGAACGAACGTATCAGAGTCCCGTCAGTACGAGTTGTTACTGAGGACGGCGAAACCTTGGGTGTGATGGACACGCGCGATGCGATCCAGGAAGCGAGAAATCGGGGCATCGACCTCGTCGAGATCGCTCCGAACGGAAAGCCGCCCGTTTGCAAACTCATTGATTACGGTAAGTTTCTTTACGAACAAAAGAAGCGTGCCCACGAAGCGAAAAAGAAACAGGTCACCGTACAGGTCAAGGAGATCAAGTTTCGGCCGGGGACGGACGATCACGATTACAACTATCGCATGGAACACGCCAAGCAGTGGCTCGGCGAGGGTGACAAGGTTAGGGCCGCGATCGCCTTTCGCGGCCGCGAAATGACGCACCGGGAACTCGGGGCAAAGATCCTGAAGAAATTGACTTTGGATCTTGCGGAATTAGCGGACGTCGAAGTTTTTCCAAAGATGGAAGGTTACCAGATGTTCACCATCTTTAACCCGAAAAAGGCAAAGGTTGCTGATGCCAAGAAAGTTTCTACGACCGATTCGATAGAAGCTGATGATGTCGCACCAAAGATTAAGAAGGCACCGAAAGAGCAAAAGGTGAAGGCACCGAAACCGGAGCCAAAGGACGACGACGAAATATTTTAAGCACTGCAGGTGAGTAGTGCAAGAAAGGGATTAACAGGAGAAAGGTAATGCCAAAACTAAAAACACACAAAGGCGCGGCAAAGCGTTTTCGCTCGACAGCGTCGGGTAAATTCAAGCGCGGCCACAGCCATGCTCGACACATTTTGACCAAGAAAACGGCAAAACGTAAACGTAATCTCGACATCGATGTATTGGTGTCAGAAGGTGATCAGAAACGCGTCGAGAAGATGCTGCCATACGGCCGCGACTAGTTGGCAGTGGCAGCATGGAGGAGGCAGTCATTCGCCATCCCCCGATGCCAACTGTTTACAGGATTTGTAGAGTAGGAGTGAAGAAATGCCAAGAGCAAAACGTGGAAATAAGCGCCTCGAGAAGCGCAAAAAAATATTAGCCTTAGCCAAAGGTTTTCGTGGAACGAAGTCGAAACTGTATCGCTCGGCCAAAGAGTCGGTCGAACGCGCATTAAATTTTGCCTATACGGGCAGAAAGCTGAAAAAGCGTGATTTTCGTAAACTTTGGATCGTCCGCATCAATGCGGCGTGCCGTCTGAACGATATCAAGTATTCGCAGTTCATCCACGGCCTGAACCTTGCCGAGATCGATCTCGATCGTAAGGTACTCGCCGATCTCGCGGTCAAACAGCCTGACGCTTTCGCAACGATCGTTGGACAGGCTAAAGACGCCATCGGTAAACATCAAGCGGCAGCCTAACTAGCAGATTCGATGCTTTTCATGGTGATTGAACATTTCAAGAACCGCGATGCGGGAGCCGTTTATGAACGGTTTGCAGAGAAAGGCCGGATGATGCCGGACGGGTTGCGCTACGTAGATAGTTGGATCGAAACGAGCTATTATCGCTGTTTTCAGCTAATGGAAACCGATGATATACAGCTGTTTGATGCTTGGATAGCCGAGTGGGAAGATCTGATGGATTTTGAAATAATGCCTGTAGTTACCTCGGCTGAAATGAGATCTGCATTTTCCTCTCGATCGTAAGCGTTCCGGACAGTGAGATATAGTCTAAAGCATGAGGCTTCGTATGAAGTCTCATGCTTTTTATATTCCCAATTCTGCCTTCGCTTCCGCAAACATTTCAACCGCGAAATCCAGATCCTCGCGGCTATGAGCGGCTGATACCTGCGTCCGGATGCGAGCCTTACCTTTCGGTACTACTGGAAATGAAAATGCAATTACATAGACGCCTCTCGCAAGCATTGCTTCCGCCATTTTCGTGGCGAGCACAGCGTCACCGAACATTATCGGCACGATCGGATGTTCGCCCGGGACGATCTCAAGACCGATCGACGAAAGCTTATTACGGAAATATTGGGTGTTTGCCATGAGGCGATCCCGCAGTTCCGTCGATGCCGAGAGCATATCGATCGCCGCGATCGCCGCCGTCACGATCGGTGGGGCAACTGAATTTGAGAACAGATACGGCCGCGAGCGTTGACGAAGTAGATCGATGATCTCCTTTTTACCGCTGGTATAACCGCCGCTGGCTCCGCCGAGAGCTTTGCCAATGGTTCCGGTGATTACGTCTACGCGGTGCATCACATTATGATGCTCGTGCACGCCGCGCCCTTTTTCCCCCATGAAACCGACCGCATGCGAATCATCGATCATGACGAGGGCTTCGTATTTGTCGGCGAGATCACAGATCTCAGGCAGTTTCGCGATAAATCCATCCATCGAAAAGATGCCATCAGTCGCAATCATCTTAAATCTCGCGGAACTCGCTGCCTGAAGCTGAGATTCGAGATCCACCATGTCACCGTTCTTGTAGCGGAATCGCTGAGCCTTGCTCAAACGGATACCGTCGATAACGCTCGCGTGATTGAGTTCGTCGGAGATCACGGCATCATCTTCGCCCAAAACAGTTTCGAAGAGCCCACCGTTCGCATCAAAGCAAGACGTATATAGGATCGTATCCTCAGTGCCCAGAAACTCACTGATCTTTGCCTCAAGTTGCTTATGGATAGTTTGGGTTCCGCATATGAATCGAACCGACGAAAGGCCAAAACCCCATTCCTCAAGCCCTTTTTTCGCAGCGTCTACGATCAACGGGTGATCAGACAACCCGAGATAGTTATTGGCACACATATTCAGCACGCTGCGGCCGCCCGAAACCTCGATATGCGCTTCCTGCGGGCTCTCGATCACGCGTTCTGATTTGAATAGACCTGCCTGACGGATCTCGTCCAGTGTATTCTGCAGATAAGTTTGAAATTTTCCGTACATAACGTTTACATCTCGCTCCAATCGAGTACAACCTTGCCGCTATTTCCGTCCCGCATAACCTCAAAGGCCTTTTGAAATTCCTTGTACGAATAGCGGTGCGTGATCACGGGTTCGATGTCCAAACCGGATTCGAGCAGAACACTCATTTGGTACCAGGTTTCGTACATCTGGCGGCCGTAAATGCCCTTAATAGTGAGCATGTTGAAGATCACGGTTTTCCAGTTGATCGAGAATTCGTCAGAAGGTATTCCCAGAAACGCGATGTTACCGCCGTGCGTCATATTCGCGAGCATATCGCGAAAAGCAGTCGGATTTCCAGACATCTCCATGCCGACATCGAAGCCTTCTTTCATTCCGAGTTCTTTCTGAACATCGGCAATGGATTTTTCGCGAACGTCGACCGCCATTGTCACATCGAACTTCTTCGCGAGTTCGAGTCGGTTGGGGTTTACGTCGGTGATCACCACGTGCCGAGCACCGGCGTGTTTGGCTACGGCTGCTGCCATAATACCGATCGGACCGGCACCAGTAATCAAGACGTCTTCGCCAAATACTTCGAAGGCGAGAGCTGTATGAACGGCATTTCCAAAAGGATCGAATATTGCGGCGACGTTAAGGTTCACATTCGGGCTATGCTTCCAAATATTGGTCATCGGAACCGCGATATATTCCGCAAAACCGCCATCTGTATTAACACCGAAACCGAGCGTATTAGCGCATTTATAGCGACGCCCGGCGAGACAGTTCCGGCAGCGTCCGCAAACGAGATGCCCCTCGACGCTGACAATATCGCCGACATAAAAATCATTTACGTTTGAGCCGATCTCAACGATCTCACCTACGAGTTCGTGGCCCAGGATCGTAGGAACCTTGATAGTACTTTGCGCCCATGCATCCCAATTGTATATATGAAGATCGGTTCCGCAGATGCCTGTGCGTTTTATGCGGATCAACACGTCATTTATACCGATCGTGGGTTCCGAAACGTCTTCTAACCAGAGCCCAACTTCAGCTTTACTTTTTACGATCGCTTTCATTTTGCGACACTCCTAATGACTAGATAACGTCTGCAAATACAATGATATCACCGGGAGCAGGAAGACGAAAGACGGTGTCGGATTCGAGGAGAACTGTCGCGGATGAGGAAAGCGAAACGGTAAATTTTACGTAAATCCGATGTACTGCTAAAATTGTAGACTTCGGTCTGAGCTTTCGAAGCTAACTGAGAATCTATGTCTGAAGAACGAGAAAGGGTTGAATCGGTTCGTGCCGCTTTCGCTCGAAATTTTGCACCTTACGCGCAGCTTTCGCTTGATGGCCTTGCGCTCGATGAGGTTGAGGCGAAACGGCGTGAGGTCAGCGAGCTAAAGGTTCGTCACACCGGAAAAAAATCGGCGATCGCGGAAACGATGAAACTTATCGGCCGCTTACCCGCCGAGGAACGTGGTGCGTTCGGGCAGCTGGTCCAGTCAGTCGAAAAAGAGATCGCGGCATCGATCGAAGCGACCGAATTCAGCCTCAACGAGTACATTTCTAATGCCAAGATCGAGCGAGAGCGACTCGACGTTACACTGCCCGGCAGACGGCCGAAAACAGGGCATTTGCACCTGATCACGATACTTCGTCAAAGGATCGAGGATATCTTCGTTTCGATGGGCTACGCGATCGAGGATGATCGTGAGATTGAGACCGATTATTACAATTTTGACGCGCTGAATATCTCGGAAGATCATCCGGCGAGGGAATCGCAAGATACGTTCTATACGACTCAAGGTTTTGCTCTCCGCTCGCAGACTTCGACGGTTCAGATCCGGGCTATGGAACGCCGCGGTGTTCCGATCAGGATCATCGCACCGGGCAAGGTTTTCCGCCGTGATACACCCGATATGACGCACGTGCCGATGTTCCACCAGATCGAAGGCCTCTGCGTCGATAAAGGCATCACAATGGCCCATCTGAAGGGAACGGTAACCGAATGGCTCAAACGTCTGTTTGGCGAGGATACTATCACGCGTTTTCGCCCGTCGTACTTTCCATTCACTGAGCCCAGTGCCGAGTTCGATTTCTCGTGCTTTAAATGCCACGGTACAGGCGTTTTCGAAGGCGAACGCTGCCGCCCCTGCAAAGGCTCAGGCTGGATCGAACTTGGCGGTTCGGGAATGGTCCATCCTAATGTTCTACGTGAATGCGGAGTAGATCCCACGGTCTATTCCGGCTTTGCGTTTGGATTTGGACTTGAACGGATGTGTGCGTTGATGTATTCGCTTGACGACATTCGGTTGATATTCGACAACGATGTGAGGTTTTTGGAGCAGTTTAAGTAAGAGAGCTTTTCTGAGCGATAAATGCCATGGCCGCTGGAACTAACAAACGTTGGATCGGAGTCATCGCCCTTATACTAGGTTCGCTGCTGGCGGCAATGCTCGTATTTGAAATTAAGGACGGCAGGCTGTACGGCAGCAGTTCCGATGGAATGATGTTAGCGGCACATCCGATAGTCTTTTATATCGGAACTATACTCCAAGGCTTTGTTGTTCTTCTCCTGATATTCTCCGGAAATTCGATATTTCGAAATCCAAAGTAATTGTAATGAACATTAGTTATAACTGGCTTAAAGATCTGATCGATATCGATCTCTCCGCTGATGAGCTTGGTAAAAAGCTCACTAGTGTGGGTTTAGCTGTCGAGGGAATTCATCCGCACGGTGATGATCTGGTCCTGGATATCGATCTCACGTCGAATCGGCCTGATTGCCTTTCACATCTCGGCATGGCCCGTGAGATCGGTGCTATTGAGAATATTCCTCTACAAACTCGCGAGAAAAAGACTGCGAATGATTCAGTCGGCAGTTTTGTATCGATAGATTGCCCGGAACTCTGCCATAGATTCACCGCTCGTATAATCAAAAACGTTAAGATCGGGCCGTCGCCCCAATGGCTCGTTGACCGTCTCGAAGCGATCGGCGAACGCTCGATCAATAACGTTGCCGATATCACGAACTACGTCATGCACGAGCTTGGGCAGCCCATGCATTCATTCGATTTGGATAAGCTTTCGGGGAATCGGATCGTAGTTCGGAAAGCAAAACACGGCGAAATCATAACTACGCTCGACGAGGTTGAACGCAAACTTGACGAATCGATGGTTGTCGTCTGCGATGCAGAAAAGCCCGCCGCAATCGGCGGAGTGATGGGCGGCCTTTATTCGAGCATCACAGACGATACCGCTAACGTGTTACTTGAAGTTGCGTATTTTGAGCGGAAAAATATTCGCACGACTTCGCGTAAGCTAAACCTTGCAACTGAGGCAAGTTATCGGTTCGAACGTGGCGTAGATATAGACAATCTCGCAGCCGCGTCAAACCGGGCAACTGAATTGATCTGTGAACTCGCAGGCGGCGAGGCTGGTGATTTTGTCGACGTTTACCCGACAAAAAGAACTCCGCACAGCGTTTCGTCTCCGGACATTTCTGCGGCAGTTCTACGGCTGACCGGCTTGGATGTTAGCCCCGCGGAATCTGTACGAATTCTTAATTCTTTGGGAATTTCCGCTGAAGATGCGACCGCTCCTCAGATGTTCATTGCTCCGTCCTGGCGGCATGATATTAAAATAGAGGAAGATTTGGTCGAGGAAGTTGCCCGCCATGCGGGATACCACAATATCGGTTCGGAATTGCCGCCTGCTTTTGGTGCGGGAGAATATCAACCAACCGAATCCCGAGAGAAACGGCTGCGACAGGCCTTGATCGATACGGGGTTTGACGAAGCTCTTTCGTACAGTTTTATCGATACGAAGCACGACGGCGTTTTCGAGATCATTCCCGGACTGATAGACGATTCGCTCGCGGAACCTTACGTAACGCTTCACGATTCCGTGATCGAGGGAGCGATCCGAATGAGGGCGAGCTCGCTGCCCGGGCTTCTGGATGCCGTGCGGCTTAATTTGAACCATCAGCGCCGCGACATCAAGCTCTTCGAGATCGGGAAGGTTTTTGCCGCGAAGGCGGGTGAAGACGGTTTGCCGAATGAGCAGAAATCATTTGCGCTCGTCGTTACGGGCGGCGAGGTGAATCAGAGCCGTGCGATGGTCAGCCGGCAATTGGATTTTTACGACGCTAAAGGCTCTGTCGAAGTTGCTTTGGAAGCGGCCGAAATTGTGAATACTACATTTGTTGCGGCTGACGTGAAGCATCTCCGAACGGGACAATCGGCAAAGATAATGGTCGGCGAAAAAGCGATCGGGTATATCGGCCGTTTGAGTGACGATATTTCGTCCACGTATAAATTTAAGCAACCGGTGTATGTAGCTGAACTCAACCTTTCAACGGCATTAGCTGAGAATGCGGATCAGATCACGTATAAGCCACTCGCGAAATTTCCTGGTGTTGTTCGCGACGTTTCCTTCGTTGTGGATCGCAAAATGGAGTTCGAAACGATCCGATCGGCAATCGTCGAACAGGGAAATGAACTTTGCCGAAACGTCGCGTTTGTAGACATTTACGAGGGTAAAGGTCTTGAGGTAGATGAACGTTCAATAACTATCAGACTCGAATACCGTAGTGACGAACGGACGTTGGTTGAAGAAGAAGTTGAAGTTCTGCATAAGAAGATAATCGGGCAGCTCGAAACGGATCTGGGTATCAAACCACGTTTTTGAGAAAAGCTGACACATTACTTGAAGTTTCGAATAAAACTCAACATAATGATTTCCACAGGCAACAGATCGGAGACCGCTGCATGAACGCTTTGACCGGCATGGAAAAGTTCTCGCACCTCGAGGACAAGATATATCTCACAATCGAGTACGCGAAGAAAATGCGTGACGAAAAGGAGCGTCTCGAACGCGAGGCTGAGGCTCTAATACGTGACACGGCAACGGCGATCGCGGAGAAGAGAATTGCGGAAGATAGGCTTGCAGCGGTGCTTTCAGAAAGAGAGGCGATCCAGTTTAAGGTTGAAGCAATGCTCGATGCCATGGCGTTGATCGATGACGAAGTTGCGGCAGCGATCGGGCGATAGGAGTTCTGAAAACAAATGGCAGAGCAGACGATCAGAGTTGAGATCTATAACCAGACGTACAGCATCAGGTCTGACGGCGATAACGAGTACATTCAGGACCTCGCGGGCTACGTCGATTCCAAGATGCGCGAGATCGCATCAGGAACAATGACCGTTGATTCGCTTAAGGTTGCGATCCTCGCGGCCCTGCACATCGCCGACGAGTATTACCAGTTAAAGCACACCCAGGAACAGGTTGATTCCCAGCTCGGGATACGCAGTACTGAATGTTCTGAACGGCTCGACAGACTTCTAAAATACCGCGAAACCGATCCTCAACCGGCTTGAGGTTTGACCAGATATGGAGATGATTGGTGGGGGGGGGAAACGTCCGCCATTTTTCATTTAAATCGGGTTGAAAATCGTCGATTTTCATTTCCGATTTTCGACGAATATGCTAGTATCCAGAGTGGCGAAGGTTTTCTCTGCGGTTCTCGTTATTGGACGATATAACAATTGAGCCAACATATGAATGCCGGGAGGCTAATGCCGGTTTCGGTGCGTTTCTCCACGAGAGCAAACGCCATAGGCACTGGCTCTGATGCTCGCAAGAGCAGAAAGCCACCCACCTGTAAATAACAGGTTCAATTCATACGTCCTGACGGTTCCGCGGTCCTCATTCGCCATAATCTTTTCTTGATTAAGGCTGTCTGCAAAGGCAGCCTTTTTTCGTTTTTGCTCGGGTGTGCGCTGCGGGGCTATTCGATCTCTTCGTTCTCGAGTTCGAGCCTGATCTCTTCGGACATTTTAGCGGCTTCGAGAGCAAGTGGAAGCTCGGAGGATCGGGCCGAGAGTTTTTTCAAGGCTAGCTCCGAATCGGCAAGTCCGCCTTGTCGCCTAGCCGCAGCTTCGATCATCTGGAGCCGCGATTCAGCCTCAGCGAGCATGTTTCGAGCTTCGTCATTGATCTTTGAGATCTTTTCGACATCCTTCTCGATCTCTGACTGAAATTCCTCCGCACGCGAGCTTTTGAGCTGGCGTAAACTCCCTTGTCGTTTTTTTGCTAGTTGAAGTTCCCGTTTCGACGATTTAATTATCCGCGTAGCGGTTAGCCGTGATGCAAGTGTTTCACGGTAAGCATCGGCGAGGAGCAGATCACGGGCTTCGACGGCTTTCAGGGCTTTTTTCTCGTTGGCTTTGAGTTCGTGGCGAAACCATCCGATCTCTTCAGCCTTAATGCCATCGGCCGCAATGCGTTCTCTCATTTCGTTGGTCCATTTTGCACGGCGCCCGAATAAGATACCGGAGATTATCAAACCCGATAAAAAACCGAGTGCAGTTACGATCATTCCGACAAAGAAGATAACTGCGGCTACTGGTGGACCACTCGCGGCAAGAAATACCAGTAAAAATGTTGCGATCGCGGGAATAACGGTTAATGCCAGCGGGGCCGCGATGCCGCCGATAGCAAGCTTTCTTCCGCGATTTAGTTCTGCCGGTGTGATGTCGTGTATTCCCATCGAAGTTAAAGTCTAGCGCAAGAAATCAAAAAGTGCGGAAACCGGCGGTCGACTTTCCTCATGACAAAATTTAGCGTTTTTTAACAAATATATTATTATTCAGTCAACGACTGACGGAACGTAATATCTTATGAGCAAATCAAAGCTTCTATTCTCAATTGTGATAACAGCGATGTTCGCTATCGCGGCCGCTGCACAGACGCCCGAGCAGAAGCAGAAGGTTCGCACAGTCACGATCCCAATCTCAATATTTACAAAGGCGGAACTCAGAGATAATCAGGCTCAGGAATATGTGCAGGCAGATCGATTAGGTGTAAAGGAAGACAACGAAGAACAGCAGATTTTATCGATCCGCAGCGTGAGTGAATCGCCAATGTCGATCGCGTTCGTAATTCAAGAAGATCTGGCGACAAACTTTAACCTTCAGATCAAGGATATCCAGAATTTTATTCGTGGATTACCCGAAGGTACTCGAGTAATGGTTGCGTATACCCGCAGCGGCTCGCCGCAAGTTGTACAGCGGTTTACCGATGATCGCGAAAAGGCTGCGAAATCGTTGAGGATAGTTTCCGGAAGTTCCAGCTTTGCTCCGCGGAGCCCTTATGATGGAGTTCAGGAACTTCTTGGTCGCTTTGACGGCGTTCCGACGGGCAGGCGTGCGATCCTCTTATTCTCCGACGGGCTGGATACCTCGCAAGGAGCAAGTCTTGCTTCGATTACGCAGAGTTTCGATCTTCAGCAGGCTGTGTTAAAGGCTCAGCGAAAAGGGGTTGCAATTTATTCGTTCTATTCACCCACGACAACAACTGAGAATGGAAACACCACCTTTATTTACGCTGCTCAAGGGGCTCTGGCCAAAATATCGGAGGAAACCGGCGGAAGGGCATTTTATCAAGGCTCGATCGCTCCAACGAGTTATTTACCATTCTTTAGAGAGCTTAATATTGCTCTAAATCGTCAGTTCTCGATCACTTACCTCTCAACCCACATGAACAAGGGCTATCATAAGGTTCAGGTCATGAGTACCAACCCTGAGATCAAGATCGAGCATCCGAAAGGCTACTATTATCGTTAGCTGCCAATCCTCGTATTGCACGTCTGGCAGATCAAAACATCTTCTTTTATCAGCAGGCCGATCCAGAAAAGCGGAAAGAAAAACACAAGAAGGGCTGCGAACGTGATCCAGCCGGCGGTTGAGATCTTTCGTTCGATCCGCGGCATATAAGTGCTCATACAGTGGGGACAGCGGAACGAATGTGCGATTTGCTGCGGCTGCGAATAAGCGAGTGGAGCCGGGCGAAAGTTACTGTTGTTTGGATTGAATTGAGCCGTCTGATCTAAACCCGGCACCGTTTTGCGGGCATCATTCTGAGTTTGAAATTCGTCTGTCTTCCAGGCGTAGGGCCGGGGAGCCGCGTGGTCGTATGGGTTTGCGGGCATTGGCTGCGCACCCATATGAAACTTAGTGCCGCAAAATCTGCAAAAGTTCGTTTCAGGCGTGTTCAATTTTCCGCAGTTTGCACAAGTATTCATAACCAGATCAAGTCAATCGACTTTCGGCAGTAATAATATCAGAGAAATCGTCGGAACCTAAAATAAGGGCCGTAACCAAGGATCTATAAGAAGAAACAGCAAAAACATGCAAAACTGACAGGAAAACTAAGATCACGTTTTGTGTTTTTTTGCGCACTTTCGTGGTTAATCCTTAATCAAACCGAACCTTTTCTCCCGTTCTGATCGCCATATAGACCGATTCGACGAGTTCGACCGCCTTATAACCATCATACGCCGTGACCTTGGGCTCGGTTCCGTTTAGGATGCAATCGATGAACGAGGCATCTTCCTGTAGGAAGCCCCGGCGGTGGTCTTCTTCGAAAGTGTGGAACGAATGCGTGGTAAAATCCGCATGGGTTCCGCGGCAGTCGAGCACTCGCACCATTTCCTCGGTAATTATAGTGCGGTGATGACAGAACACCTCGATCCGTTCGAACGGGAAAAGCCAACTCGCATCCGACGACGAAGCGAACGAGCAATGGAAACCGCTCTTGAATTTGAAGATTATCGAAAATTCATCGATCTCAGGGTATTCATGCTGCGAGCCATAGGCGACAAGTTCCTCGATCTCGCCGAACTGAAACCTGAGCATATCGAAGAAATGGATCGTGGTCTCGTAAAGAAAGCCTCCCGTCACGCTGACATCGCCGGTCCACACTGGGTTTTTCAGCTCGCCGCGATTCATTTTGATGTGAGCTGAGTGGGCCGGATCGCTGGCGATCATCTCCTTCAGTGTTGTGTAAACCGGAGCAAAACGCCGATTGTGGCCGACCTGAAATACCTTTTGGCTGGCGTTCGCTCGTTCAAGCAATAACGCAGCATCTTCGATCCCGAGCGAGAATGGCTTTTCGCAGAATACGTGTTTTCCCGCTTCGATCGCCGCTGAGGCTATCGAGATGTGAGTTTTGTTTGGGGCACAGACCAGAACAGCATCGCAGTTGTCCAGCAGCTCTTCCTGTGACGAGCAAACCCTGCCGCCGATGCGTTTGGACGTTTGCTGAGCACGCTCCGGAATGATGTCAAATAGAGCAGCAACCTCAGCCCGCGGATCGCGGGCGTAGATACCGCCGTGAACATTTCCGACGTAGCCGGTTCCAACGATTCCAATCTTTACTTTATCCATTACCAGCTACCACCCGCGGCGTATTTGCCGAGTCCGAGAGTTTCTTCAGTTGCGAGTTTAGCTTTTGCCGCTACCTCAAACGGATCTTGTGCCCAATACTCAGGCCGAAAGATCTCGATGCTGACCATGCGGTCGTAGCCGATCTTGTCGAAATGCTCTTTCATCTCTTGGAGCGGCAGAACTCCCGTGCCGGGATACAGACGTTGGGCATCTGTGAGTTGCTCCTTTGGGAGATCTTCGGCATCGTTGATGTGAAAGATGAACAGCTTCTTCGGATCCATGCGGTCGATCGCTTCGAAGCTTGAATTTCCAGCATAAAAGTGGAACGAGTCGATCACATTTCCTACGTTATCACGCGCAACCTTCTCCACGATCTCGTTACACAAGTCAAGCGTTTGGACCGAGCAATCTGTTTGGCCGAGGAACTCGAACGCGAGCGAGACGCCGTGATTTGCTGCTATATCAGATAACTCCGTCAGAACCCGGATCGATTCCTCAATGATGATTTCTTTTGTAGCATCGGCGGGCAATTTGCCCGGAACAACTACGATATACGGGCATCCGATCTCGCTTGCAACGCGTGAGAGCAGTTCGCATTCGGCTTTGATCCTGGCGTAATCGGCATCCGTGCGAAAGGTTATGTGCTCGATCGAGTTGATCGAATACGGCTCGAGATTTGCGGCTTGCAGTTCGGCCTTCAGGTCGGACGCGGTCTTGTTTTCGAGATATTTATAGAGCTTTGCCGACCAGATCTCGAGCAGATCGTATCCGGCGGCCGAGGCGGCGAGGATGTCTGTCGAGAGGTCGGCGTGCATCGTGGTTGCTCCGTTGAGTGCAATTTTCATGAGGGTGATTTTAGCGTGTTGGTTTTGTGAAACCAAATCGGCTGCAACTCTGATTTTTGAATTCTCGTCAAAGAATCGGTAATCTGTAGAGACTGCCGCCGAGGCCCGCCTATGAAATTCATCTTGTCCGTCGCGTTTTCTATTTTTCTCTCGTGTACCTTCCTGAATGCCCAGGCCTCGGATGCCGCCTTGCGGGCTGTGATCGAGAAGGACAAGGCGAGCCGCGATGCCAGTGGGAAACTGATAACATTGACCGCTGCCGAGCATCTGAGCCGTGGTCAGATCTATTTCGACAACCGCCAGTTTCCGCAATCTCGGGGGCATTTCTCCAAGATCCTCGACTTGTTTCCGAACGATCCCGCTATGTCGGGAGCGTTGTTTATGACTGGGCGTTCGTACTATTGGGAACGCGAATATGCTAAGGCGATCCCGTTCCTCGATCGCGTGGCCCGTGAGTTTCCTGCCACCAAAGACGGCCGTGAAGGGCTCTATTTCAAGGGTGCCTGCAACGTGAGGCTCGGAAAGAATGTCGAGGCTGCGAAGATCTACCAACAGTACACAGTAATGTACCCGACCGGAGAGCGTATCGACGGCAGTTATCTGAACACCATCGACGCACTCCGCGAGGCAGGGAAGTATGACGAGGCGAACGACTGGGTTGACAGGACCCGTACCAGATTTCCCGGCCAACCAACCGAGGCGAATGCTCTGCACGCCCGTTTGCGAATGCATATCTATCGGGGGCACTGGACCGACGCTGTTTTGACTGCAGATACTATGCTGCTCTCGGCCAAGTTTGCGGGCTCGATGACCGGAATGGATGAGGTCAAGTACCTCAAGGCCTTCTCGCTCGAGAAAGCCGGGCAGCGTGAACAGGCGGCGAATACCTACGTCTCGATCCCGGATAGCGCGACCTCGTATTACAGCGGGCTTGCCTCTGACCGGTATTCGAAGACCGATCAGGTCAAGGCGATCGTTCAGGTTTCGCCTAAGGATTTTCCCGTTATGTTTCGCGACGAGGTCCTCGCCGCTGCTAAGCCGCGGAAGGTTGACCCGAGATTTGTGCTTGCGATCATGAAGCAGGAAAGCAGCTTCCGTCCCGGTGTGAAATCGCCGTCTGCGGCGCGCGGGCTGCTCCAACTCGTGATCGACACGGCTTTGAAATATAACAAGAAAGCCGGTTACGCGGGGCTCCAGGCGGATGACCTGTACGATCCCAAAACCAATATTGCGATCGGGTGCGAGTATATCGCTGATCTGAGCCGCGAATTCAATGGAATGTACGAAGCGATAGCCGCAAGCTATAACGGCGGCGAAGATAATGCGTTGCGTTGGCTCAACCGATCGAAGCCCAGAGAGCCCGGGATTTTTGCGGCTGAGATCGGATTCGCGGAAACTAAGAACTACGTATTTAAGGTGATGAACAATTATCGTGTTTATCGCGAGCTGTATACCGAAGATCTGGTGCGGAAGTAAAAGGTTATTTTTTACCGACCTCATTTCTTCACCCTCGGCAGCTGAAATACATATGTTGTCCCGTCCAGGCTTAACGAAAATACTACAAACTCGACATTCTTTAACCGCCGGAAATAGACCAATCCTTTAATTGATTGCCCGGGCTGCACTGATTTTGCGGTCAGGGCTGTTTCGCGGATGCGGCGTTGTTCGCTCATGACCATTTCTGAGCGGGCGGCGTTCTGGCGGGCTACTGCCTCCTGGGTTTGCTTGTCGGGAACGATCACATCTACCTTGTAACGGGTGCCGTCCTGACGGCGAATTTCCTTGGTTTCATTGACCTTTTGGCCGTCGGCAATGAATGTATCAAGCGAGCTTTCCTGGCGCACCCCGGTTGCCATTTGACGCAGAATGTCGCGGGTCGGGATCGAAGTTTCGGCCAAAACGGGCTTTTTCCGCGACTGAAGATCTTCCTTTTTCTTGAAATGGGCTGCGCCCCACATATCGGCATCGAAAAATAGTGGTTCTGCTGTATCATTCGTGATCCCGGCGCCGACGATGTTGTATTTGCTATCTTCAAGGAAAGCGACGGAGAGCGTAACGCCATTATGCGTGATGGTGCTCACCGGGCCGCGTTCTGTCTGAACGGTGCCGCAGAGGAATTTGTCATCAGGTGTGATCGATCGGCTCTTTTGCCCGCAGCCCGGATCGCCGCTCCAGAAAACGAGCTTGCCCGTCCGCTGGCCGTAGGCGGCAGACAGCGAGGCCAGCAGGATTAGCAATGAGATCAGCGTCTTCATAGCTATTAGGTTTTGGAGGGGCGAAATACTTATCACGGTTTTACTCCGAACTGATAACAAAGTCAACATTTGACCGGGGTGCGAGCGTTCCGCTTGCGCTCCGGTCTTTTTTCTTGACATTCTTCTTCTTCCGTCTATAATCGCCACATCTAGTAATTTCATCCGGTTGGGAAAGGCGGTATTGCTGCCGGGCGTATTTGTATATGTTCGAATCTTCGCGCATTTTTCGTCTCGTCGTTGTTTTTCTCGTCGCCATTATTCTTGCGGCTATTACCCTCGGCGGGCAGCGGGCCTAAAATCTGTGTAACTTGCTGTTCGAGCATCGCCGTGCCTTAACGGCGAGCGAAACTGCGTCCACCTGGTCGTCGTGTGTCCCTAGCGGAAACGAGCAGCATTCGTCGATGAATTCCTCATTCCAGGCGCCGCGGATCAGGAAAAGACGCCCCTGTTCGGCGATGTTGATCCATTCGAGTGCCCGAGCTGTCTTGGGGTCTTTAACTTTGAGCGTCCGGACGAGATGGAATCGGCCGGGCCGGTCTTTTTTGATCGCCTGCACAAGTGCCTCACCGTTGTGCGTTGACTCGACGCAGTGTTCGGTGTTCGCCTCAGCCTCGAGCCGAGCGAGGAGATAACGCCGCTGCTCCGGAAATTCCATTCGCCGCCGAAAGCCGCCGTCGATGTACATATTCTCTTCGCGATCAAAAGCCACGCGGAAGCTCGCGGTGTAATCAGAATTTTCCGTCGCCGTCACGCCCAGATCGTAGCCGCGTATCCACCGCAAACCCGGCGGCAGTGCCGAGATGATGCGTCCGAACCACTCCCGCTTGAACATCCCGCCCTCTGCCGGAATCGGCCGCTGCTGATAAAGCGATGAGAACGAATACGTACCGATCTGTTTGCGCCGCTGCTCAAGCTTTTCCAGCGGAAATCGCTTCGGCCAAAGCGATTCGCCGGGCTTCCGGTCGACCTGATCGACTGGAACGCAAGCATCCTGCTTGCCAACGCCGGTTCCTCCGGCGTGAAGGACTGGAGCGCAAGCATCCTGCATGCCAACGCCGGTTCCTCCGGCGTGATGACGATAACCATAATTCAACCCGAGAGCACTCTCCGACGTTGCCTTCAAAGACCGGCTTGAATGCTCCGCTTCAGCATTTTCGCGCCCCGGCGCCGCCACACCGGAGGAACCGGTGTTGGCAAGCGGGACGCTTGCGCTCCAGTCGTTGAGGCGCGAATAGAGACGTGGGAATCCAATAACCTTAGGCTTATATAGCTGTGAAGCAGCATCTTCGAAACTCCCCTCCTTACGAAGGAGGGGTGGCATCAGCCGCTTTGGGCTGATGACGGGGTGGTTCTCTGGAAGAGGATCCGCTAACTCGTCGGAGTTCGATGTGTTCGAATTTGCGGAGCGAGGTAAGGTTATACTCGAATCAACGTAAGGCGGGGAGTTTCGGAGCCCAGTCGCTACCGCTCCCGGTTCTGACCCGATCCCCAAGGCGATAGCGGGTAGATTCACGACCGTCCATTCTTCGCCTTCGCCTTCGTTCATTTGTCTCAGCAGTCTGCCGGCGAGGTCGTCTTCGTGCCAGCGGGTTTGGATAGGTTCGAGGCGGGTGTAGAGGTCGTCGTTGAACCAATCCCAGACTGCTTCGCGGTGCGCTCGTGATTCTGCCTCGGCACGGCTTTTTACGGGGTCGTCGATTATGATCAGATCCGCACCAAAGCCCGTGACTCCGGCTCCGACGCCGACCGCGCGAAGGCCGCCGCCCTTTGAGGTTTCCCATTCCGCCTCGGTGTTTTTCGGCCGGGAAGTGACGAACGGGAACGGACACTCCTCGACTGGAGGGCGAGCATCCTGCTCGCCGCCGCCGACTGGAACGCAGGAGCCCTCGCCTGCAACAACGGTTCCTCCGGCATGACGACGGCTGGTATCGGTCGAGCCGGCTTTACATCCGGATGTTATGAAAGAAGAAGACGCGGTAAAGGTGACGGTTGCGTTGTTCTCCATAAATTGGCATGGCTCAATTCCTTGGCCAAGAACCACCCCGTCAGCCGAAGCGGCTGCCACCCCTCCTTGGTAAGGAGGGGAGTTTGCCGAGTCGGAAGTTTTTCTTAATACCCAGTCATCACCCAGAACGCGTTTTATCTTTCGCGAGAATCGATTTGCGAGCGATTGGCCGTAGCTGCCGATGATGACGTTTTTGGATGGGTCATTCTTAAGCGTCCAGGCAGCGTAGCGGACGGTGACGAGTTCGCTCTTGCCGTGACGCGGCGGAACGTTGATCATCAGCCGCGTGATCTCACCCGAATCGACTTTCGCGAGCTGCTCGCAGATGTACTTGTGGTGTTTAGCATCCCAATCGTAATTTGGCGTGACGTGTTTGAGCCAGGCATGGAATGCACCAGTGTCTTTTGCCCCGGCTTCCGAGTCAGAACCGCCTGCGTAAGCGGGCGGAAGGGCGCCAGGGTTCAATGGCGATCGTGTCGTGTCGCGACCTTTGTCTGATCGCTTTGTTGGTAGGTGAAAACCGGCTAGTTCGCGGTTCATCTTCGTTCCGCCCGCTGACGCAGGCGGTTCTGACCGGGAGGTAAGCGGTTCTGACTCGACGCGTTCATATCCCATTTCCAGAAACCGCTCCACCAGGAGCTGCTTCCAGCCGAGGGCGTCGATCCAGCCTTTGACGTGTTTGCCGCGCTGGTTGCGGTTGTAGAGGATGCGGCGGGAGAAGGTTTCCCAGCCGAGGCGGCGCATTTCGAGCTCGATCAGGTCGTGGTCTGAGCCGTTGTGTTCTAGGTAGAGTTTGAGACAGTCTTTTTGTTTTTCGAGGATGAATGGATCGTTGTACGGCATAGTTTTCTAACATTCCACGCTAGCCGAAAACTACCCCGAATTGATATGCCATTGTGCGTACATTGATAGGTTATGCACACAAAAACACACTTTGCGTAAATTGATATCTTTTGCACAGAATGCTCAACTTTCGTGCTACCCCGCCGTCGGGAGATCACAAATCGCCGGCAGCCGGAACGATACCGCTAAACCGCCTAAACGTATGGTGTTAACCACTGGTTAACGAGGACTTTGGTGACGCTTGACAACCTGTTGGATAAGCCTATAATTACGATTAATCTTAGATAAAATAAGGGTTTACCGTTCAAGCGGCCCACCAGACTGTGAAAACAGTTTCGCTTTAAGTGTTCGGTTCATCCGTTTGGAGTGATCAAACTTATGTTCAAGCGTCCGCGTACGTTCCTGTCTGCTGCCATCGTTGTCTTAGGCCTCATCGCCGCCGCCAGCGGTTCACTCCTGACCGCCTCAGCCGCAGGTGCATCGCCGAGGTTCGGGTTTATCCAGTCGGTAAGCGAAATTTTCGGAATAGCAGAACCTATCGTTGTTGCGACAAGCGACGAAACTGCGCCAGTTGAGCCAAGTGCGGTTCCGACGCCGACAACTGATGCACCTCAAGCCGGTACGATCGATCTCGCCACACTTGGGGTCGCGTACACCGAGAATTTCGATACTCTATCGAACACAGCGGGAAGCACAACAAATGCGATCGCTATCAATGGATGGTACCTGACAGAATCTGGAGGCGGAGCTAGGGACAACGAGCAATATGCAGTCGATACTGGGGGCAGCAGCACTGGCGATACGTTTAGTTATGGTGCCGCAGCCGCAACGGATCGTGCATTCGGTGGTTTACAAAGCGGTACTTTAATTTCCACGATCGGGGCGTCTTTGACCAACAATACCGGCAGTACGGTAAATCAGCTCGCGATAGCCTTCACAGGCGAGCAATGGCGACTTGGGGCTACAGGCCGAGAAGACAGGCTTGACTTTCAATACAGCACCGATGCTACCAGCCTGACGACGGGCAACTGGACTGATCTGGATATTCTCGATTTTGTTGCGCCCGTGACGACTGGAACAGCCGGGGCTCTCGACGGTAACACGTCACCAAACCGCACGATCAAAAGCAGTGCGATAACTAACCTACTGTTGCCGAACGGCTCGACGATCTGGATAAGGTGGAATGACGTTAATGCGACGGGCGCAGACGACGGACTGGCGATCGACGACATCAGCATTACTCCGAAGGCGTTGCCGTCAGTTACAACTGATGCCGCAACGCTGGTTACCGGCACGACCGCTACGCTCAACGCGACGGTCAATCCGAACGGCAATGCCACCACGGTTTGGTTCAGATATTCATCCACGAATCCGGGCGTATGCGACGACACATTTGGAACAAAGGTGCCGGCGGCCGGTGTATCGATCGGGTCCGGCACTGCGAACGTCGCAGTGGCTGAGCCGATCACGGGCCTTACCCCCGGAGGTTTGTACTTCTATTGTGCCATCGCGGAAAACGTTGGAGCGAAGACCGTAAATCCGACTTTGCAAGGCTTTGCAACGTCTTCTTTACCGCCGAATCTGTCCATCAATGACGTTACCCAGCTGGAAACTGATTCCGGAACAAGCACTTTTCAATTCACAGTTTCCTTAAGTTATCCAGCTCCAGCGAGCGGCGTTACTTTTGATATCGCGACTGCTGATAATACCGCAACGACGGCTGACAATGATTACGTCAGTAATTCAATGACTGGCCAGACGATCACGTCAGGGAATTCCTCGGCGACGTTTAACGTCACGGTCAACGGCGATACTACTGTCGAATCGAATGAGACATTCTTTGTAAACGTAACAAACGTGACCGGTGCGACCGTGACCGACGGCCAGGGCCAAGGCACAATAACTAATGATGATGTTGCTCCAACCCCGACCCCAACGCCGGTCCCAACTCCGGAAATAAGGGTCACAGGGCTTGGGGTTGAGATCGTTGACCCAAGTTTTTCGCCAGTAGTGGGCAATGATACGGAATTTGGAAGCGTTGATGTTGCGTCGGGTTCTGTTACTCACACCTTTACGATCCATAACGACGGAGCAGCCGATCTTGCCGTCGGCCCGATCTCGATCACCGATGTCTCTATCGTAAGACCGGAATCCGGCAAAGCCAACAACCCGAACGTAGCCAATTCGTTCACCGTGTCGCAGCCACTAGTGACGCCCATCCCGCCAGGGAACTCTACGACGTTTACCGTCACATTCGACCCGATATCCGCCGGTGAATTCACATGGGGCGTAGAGATCGCTAATGATGATGCGGACGAGAACCCATACAATTTTTACGTCCACGGAACCGGCACCGCGCCGACACCAACTCCGACGCCAACACCGACGGCGGTAGTGTCTCTGACGCGGGCTCATCCGAACCCGACAAATCTAAATGACGTCACATGGACGATCGAGTTTGCCGCGCCAGTAGACGGCGTGACCACAAGCAATTTTTCTCTGGTCAATGGCGGATTGACGGGGCCTTCGATAACAAGTGTCGCCCCTCAGGCGGGCCCTCCGAGTGTCAGATGGAATATTAGCGTCAACACCGGCAGCGGCGACGGAACGCTCGGGCTAAACCTGGCGAACGAGACCGGCCTGACGCCCGGTATCTCGACGATATTGCCGTTCGTTGGCGAAGTGTACACGATAGACAAGACCTTACCGGTAACGCCGATCATAACCGGCAGTACGCCGACGAGCCCGAGCAGCAATGCAAGCCCGACGATCAACGGCACCGCCGAAGCGGACAGCACCGTCAATCTTTATACCAGCAGCGATTGCACCACCGGTATACTTAACGGTGCGTTTGCAACCGGGGGCAACTTTGCCATCCCCGTCACAGTGCCGACGAACGCAACGACAAATATATACGCAAGTTCGATCGACGGCGCCGGCAATAGCTCCGCATGCTCAGCGGCCTTTCCATACACGCACGCGGACGCTCCGACACCAACGCCAACGCCAACCTTGCCTGAGATGGATGTCACCGGGCTTGGTATACCGATCGCGGATGGAGATACGACGCCGGCTGTGGCTGACGATACTGACTTTGGAACAGTTGATCCGTTGTCAGGCATGGTGACGCATACGTTTACGATCACGAATTCAGGATCGTCTAACCTCACGCTCGGAGCGATCTCGATCAGTCCAGTAATGGTCATGGAACCAACGATCGACGCGGATGCTCTCCGTACATTGGGCACACTCAGTGATTTCACCCTTACGACTCCGCCTACATCACCGGTATTGCCGGGCACTTCGACAACTTTCAACGTTACGTACGATCCGAGCACTGCTGCTCCGTCTTTTGCGACGGTCAGCATCGTAAATGATGACCCGGAAGAAAATCCGTATGATTTTATGATCCAGGGCAATACGGCCGTTGTGGTGCCGACGCCGACGCCAACGGCCACGCCGACCGTCACTCCGACTCCGGTCCCGACACCGACCCCGGTCCCAGGCCCATGCGACGTGCCGCCGGCTGGCTGGAGCTACAGCAATCAATTTGTAGTGAACGAAAATTCCGGTGCAGCCGTGAATGACTATCAGCTTCGGCTCGAGATCGATACTCAATCGCTTATCGCCGCAGGACGGATAGATCCGACAGGAAAAGATATTCGATTCGGATATAACAGCGGGGCGACTTTGCTCAATTATTGGATCGAAAGCGGCTTGAATACCGCGACAACGGTCGTCTGGGTCAAGGTCGATTCACTGTCGGCTTCGGGAATGAAGACGATCTACATGTATTACGGCAACCCGGCTGCAACGGCTGTTTCCGCCGTGGCTGGCACGTTCAATGGCCCGATCTCATCGACCGATCAGGTCGCATCTGGCGGGGCGGGCGGAGTATCTAATTCACAGAGAGGTTTCCGCTTCTCACCGAACGAGGACATCCTCGTGACCAGCTTCGGTAAGCGAGAGCCGACCGGAACGACCCGCTATGTGACCCTATTCAATTACGCAACTCAGGTAAAACTGGATCAGATCCAGGTTAGCGGTCCTGCGGCGACGTATTCGTACGCACCGATCGCCTCGCCTCGATGGTTGACTCAGGGCACGCAGTATCTACTTGAACTCTATCAAGGAGCAGGAGACGGCTACTATTTTGGCACTTCGTCACAGATAAACTCGCACCTCACGTATTACGATATGAAGTACTGCAATGGGTGTACTCAGGACACGTTCCCGACCAATTCGCTGTCGAATTACCACTATGGTTATCCGGACCTCCAGTTCTACACGAAGACGAATATGGCGAATCCGCCAACTTATTCGTCGACCGGCCCATTCAGCTGTGCCGTCCCGAATCCATTAGTAACCGGCACGAACGGCGATGACATCCTGATCATCTACGCCACGGGGCCGGATGCGGGAACGTATTCACTCAACGGTGGGCCGCTAATTCCTTTGGTCGGTACCCTTTCATTTACCTTTGACGGCCTGATCGGCAACGATACGTTAATAATCAATAATCCGATGGGAGCACTGTTTGCCCCCCCGGGCGGCATCGATTTCAACGGCGGCGGACAGTCTGGCGATAATATGCAGATGTTCGGCGGCGGCGGGCCGGGCTTCAACGAGACCTACTTTGTTGGAACGACGATGCCGCCGATCGGCGGCGGGCCGAGCAATAACGGCGACGGTTTGGTGAGGTTTACCGGCCCAAATCCGGTTGATATCCGCTTCACGGGCCTCGCACCGGTCATTGATACGGTCGCCGTGGCGAGCCTGACGGTCAATTCAACGGATGCGGCAAACGTTATCGGCCTTACGGACGGTGCGGTTGCTCCCCGTTTGAAGGTCGCGGTCGATGCCTTCGAACCGATCGAGTTTGATAACAAGGGTACATTGACCATAAACGCGGGCGACGGAGTAGTTGGTGGTGATGCCGCCGATAACATCACCGTTGATTTTGCGAATGTACCGGCTGCGATCACTGCGTTTACCATTAACACGGACGAAGGCAGCGATGTGGTTAATGTTCAGGCAAAAGCCGGGCCGACGTTCACCATCAATGGCAATTCCGGTATCAACACGGTCAATGTAGGTAAAGCTGGTACGATGGACGGCGTGCTTGGCGGCCAACTGCTGTTCTTTGGTACACCACTCGCGTTCACAGACATTCTTAACTTCAACGATGCGGCTGACGTGAGTACGAATACTTATACGGTCACCAATAACTCCTTCTTCCGGACAGGTAGTTCCGGTGTCGGCTGGACCGCTAATATCGGCCAAGTCACTCTCAACGCCGGATCAGGCGGTGACACGATCAACGTCATTGCGGTATTCCTGAATACCTTGACGACCATTAATGCTGGCGGCGGTGCAGATACTGTAAACGTCGGTAATGCGGGCAGTCTCGATCTCCTGGCCGGACCTCTTACGATCGCGGGCCAGGCTGGAACTGTTGATTCGATCAATATTAATGATCAGGACGATACGACCGCAAATTCCTACAATACAACGGCCACGACGATCTCTCGCACGGGAACAGGGCTGATCACATTTGACAGTTCAACCGAAGCGATCGGCATTAACGCTGGCACTAACAACGACACGTTCAACGTGGTGCCATTGGCCAACACGCCGATCTCCGTAAATGGTGGAAATCCGGTCCTGCCAACGCTACCGGGCGATACCTTGAATGTTAACTTTGCCGGCACGACCGGAGTTGTTTTCACTCCGGGCGTACCCGGAGCAGGTGGCTTGACCTTTGCGAATCGGTCTCCGGTAACGTATGTGAGCATTGAGACACCACCTGTCGCAACTACCACTACGACCCTAACTTCTTCCGCGAACCCTTCAAAGTTCGGCCAATCGGTTGTATTCACTGCTACGGTGGCGACAACACCAGCTGGCGGCGTGCCGACGGGAACGGTCCAGTTCTTCGATAATGGATCGATGATAGGAAGTGCCCAGGTTGTTGGTGGAACGGCGTCGATCTCGCTTAACACGCTCGCTCTCGGCAACCATCCGATCACGGCGAACTACGTTAGTAACTCGCCGGTATTCTCAAACAGCAACGCTACGCTTACCGGCAATCCGCAAGTCGTAAACCAGGCCAGCACCGCGACGACGGTGCAGACTTTGATCAATGCACCGAACTACGGTTCGACGCTGACGGCGACGGCGACCATTACGGCGGTGGCACCTGGTTCGGGAACGCCGCAGGGGACGGTGAACTTCAATGACGGTGGCAATCCTATTGCGGGCTGTCAGAATGTAGCGGTGACGGCACTGGGCTCGGCGGTCTGTACGACGAACCAGCTGCCGGCGGGAGTGGGCAAGGTCATCCAGGCAGTGTACTCGGGCAACGCGAACTTCAACGGTTCGAACGGCTCGACGACCCAGACGATCGGCAAGGCACCGCTCAATGTCGCGGCCTCATCGGCGGCGGTCACATACGGCGATGCGGCACCGGCGATCACGGCAGCGATCACGGGCTTCGTGCTTGGTGAAACGACGGCCAACCTGACGACCCAGCCGACGTGCTCGACGACGTATGTCCAGGGCTCGCCGGTCTCAGGCTCGCAGTATCCGGCAACGTGTACGGGAGCTGTTTCGAACAACTACAGCTTCAACTACATCGGCGGCAACGTGACAGTCAACAAGAAAGGCCTGACGGTAACGGCGGATAATAAGAGCCGTGCCTACGGAGCCGCGAACCCCACGCTGACGGCAACCTTCACGGGCTTTGTCCTCGGCCAGAACCTTGGAACAAGCGACGTGACGGGAAGCCCGCTGCTGTCAACGATGGCGACGCCTTCGAGCCCGGTCGCGGGCAGCCCGTATGCCATCACGGCAGCACTGGGCACACTGGCATCAGGGAACTACGCCTTCACAAGCTTTGTGAACGGCACACTGACCATCACCCAATCCCAACTGACGGTGACGGCGAATGACCAGACGAGAGTGTACGGAGCCGCTAACCCGGCCCTGACATTCCAGATCACGGGCTTCCAGAATGGAGAGACGCTTGGTACAAGCGGAGTGACGGGAACACCGAACATCTCGACCTCGGCAACGAGCACATCGGGTCCGGGAGCGTACCCGATCACAGCGGCACAGGGAACCTTAGCAGCCCCGAACTACACGTTCGCGACAGCTAACGGAACCCTGACGGTGACACAGGCGGCGACGACGACAACGATCACGAACGCCTCAGCCCTCGGCAGCTCAACGGTGGTCGGGCAGAACTACCCGGTCAACTGGACAACGAGCCCGGTCGCCCCGGGAGCGGGAACACCGACGGGTAATGTGACAGTGAGCGACGGTACGGGCAACACATGTACGGCAGCAGTAGCGGCCGGCACATGCAGCCTCGCCTCGACACTGGGAGCGAAGACCATCACGGCGACCTACGCCGGCGATGCGAACTTCGGAGGCAGCACGTCACAGGCAGTCCAGCACAATGTGGTGATCGGCCTGACGGGCAACGTCAAGCAGTTCATCGCCTTCGGCACGAACGTGAACCTCGCGGGCGTAACAATGACCCTGCTGAACACCCAGACGCAGCAGGCCACAACGACCACCACTGACGCAGGCGGCAACTACTCATTCGGAGTAACGCAGACCGGCGGCAGCTATACCATCACCCCAAGCGGCCTCGGCAAGGCGTTTGAGGCGACAAGCAGAACGTACACCAACGTGGCCGGCAATATCACGGGCGGGGACTTCATCGCCTACGATGTACCGGGCCCGAACGCGATACCGAGAACGGCGAGGGTGGTGAGCCAGATAGCAACGCAGGGACAGCCTGTGACCGTTCCGGTGCTGATGACAACGACGGGTGTCGAGACGAAGGTGGCCTTTACGGTGGAATATCCGGTAACGGCACTGGGCATCCCGACGGTGACATGCGGCACGGGAGCAGTGAACTGCACCCTGGCCGTCAACAACTCGCTGCAAGGCAAGGTCGGCATCACGATCACTCCGACGGCGGCACTGCCAGCCGGAACGAGAGAACTCGTGAAGATCACCTTCCCGACCTTCCAAAGCCCGGCGACGAGTGCCCAGATCAGATTCGGCGACTTCCCAACTCAAAGGGACGTGAGAAACTCTGAGAACAACCCGCTGCCGATGCTGTACTGGACGGACGGGCTGGTCTCGTTCACGGGCGGAACCCTGCTCGACGGAGCGACCATCTCCGGAAGGGTAACGACCGCCGCAGGCCAGGGCCTGAGAAACGCGACGGTCACGATCATCGACACGGCAGGCACCCGGCGAACAACGGTAACCAGCTCATTCGGAGCCTACCAGTTCGAAGGCCTCGAAACAGGCCGCGACTATCTGCTGACAGTCACCAGCAAACGATACAGATTCGCAACGCGCATAGTAAGCCTTATGGATAACATGAGCGATGTGCATCTGATCGGTCTGGAATAGGCGGTTAGTTGATAAGACTAGTAAAAAGGCGGCTCACACGAACCGCCTTTTTTACGAATACTCTTCGCAGTTTCAGGATTAATTCGTTCATCGGTTTCGGTAGCCGCTGGGCCTATTCGATCACCAATGACTCGTGATGAGCGGGAAAACTGTTCGGGCATAAATTAGTTGTTGCTTAGAATTAGGTAAATAGTTTAATCTACTAGTAGATTCCTCGATCTATTGATCGGGTTCCTCCCTTCATAAATTGCCAACCATTTTAGACTTCCTTTCAGAGCTAATGTTGGGTTATCTGCATTCGTTCCAGACCCAATGCGTATGATCGCAGAATTATCACCTAGTGCAATTACACGGCTGTCGAGCGAGATCTCCGTCGAGGCGGTGCTCCAGTCGTCCCCCGACGGGATCGCAATCATCGTCCGCGGTGGTGATGCTGTGTTTGTAAATCAAAGCTTCGCGGCCCTCTTTGGAGAATTGCCGAGTGACCAGATCCTGTGGTCGTTATCGAAGCGGTTTAAGGCAGGCGACAGCTTCTTAGTACAGATGGAAAACAGCGACGGCGTTTCCAAAGAGATGGAGCTGCTGGATGGCCGTTGGATGGAGGTCACCGCCAAACCGATCCGGGTAGAAGATGGACCAGACTCAACATTACTCGTTCTTCGAGATATAACGTCGACCGTACGTGCGTTGAAGGAGAACGAGATTCGAGAGCGACGGCTTAGGGATCTGCTTAGCACGATGAGCGACGGGCTCGTCCAGACAGATGTTAACGAAGCCATCGTGTTTGTGAACGAGCCGTTCTGTGTGATGAGTGGTTACTCGCAACAAGAACTCATCGGGAAGATCGCTACCGAACTATTTTTTGAAGAAGAAGATAGCCGAATGGTTTCAAAAACCAATCGGCTCAGGAAGAAGGGTATCAGCGGGCAGTACGAAACGGCTCTCAAAACCAAAGATGGTTCGCGTATTCACGTCATCATTGGCGGCACGCCAACATTTGATCTGGAAGGGGAGTTTAGCGGAACTATCGGTGTCTTCACTGACATTACCGGCCGCAAGATGGCTGAGGAACAACTTTTACACGACGCTCTTCACGATAGCCTGACGGGCCTCGCGAACCGCAGCCTGTTCATGGAGCATCTGAAGCTTACGATCAAGAGCAGAAAACGTGGAAACAAGGGGTTGTTCGCGGTTCTATTCTTTGATTTCGACCGTTTCAAGGTGGTAAATGACTCATTAGGACACGCGGCGGGCGACGAACTCTTGAAGCAGATCGCGGCTCGATTCGAAGCGAACCTCAGGCCCGGCGATCTGGTTGCTCGATTGGGCGGAGATGAATTTACGATCCTCTTGAATGACCTGGCCAGTGAACAGGCGGCATTTTTGCTGGCTGAAAGATTACAGGAAGATCTGAAGCGTCCCTTCGATATCCAGGGCCGTGAGATCTTTACGTCGGCGAGTATTGGTATTTCGTTTGGGACGGCGAGCAGCACGGCGGACGAATTGATCCGCGATGCGGACATCGCCATGTACCGGGCGAAGTCGAAAGGGAAATCACGCTTCCAGCTCTTCGATAAGGAGATGCATGAAAGTGCGATCAAGCGGCTGCAGCTGGAAACGGAACTCCGTCAAGCACTGAAGCGGAAAGAGTTTTGCCTGTTCTATCAGCCGATAGTGGATATCAATACGCGAGCTCTGTCGGGTTTTGAGGCACTGGTGCGCTGGAACCATCCGCAAAAGGGTTTCGTTCCGCCGGATGAGTTCATCCCGGTTCTCGAAGAAAATAATTTGATCCTTACACTTGGAAAGTGGGTGTTTCAGGAAGGCTGCCGTCAGCTCATGGAATGGCGGCGACAGATCGATGGCAGCGATCATTTGCAAATGAGCATCAACCTCTCGGTCAAGGAATTTAGCCAGCTGAACCTCATCGAGCAGATCTCGGAAACGCTTGCCCAAACCGGAGTTGATCCCGGATCGATCAAGATCGAGATCACTGAAAGCCACGTCATGGAGAATACGGGATCGGCTGTTTCGATGATGGAGCGGTTACGCGGTCTTGGGCTTGAGCTAAGTCTGGATGATTTTGGAACAGGTTATTCGTCGCTGAGCTATCTGCACCAACTGCCGGTGAAATTTCTCAAGATCGACCGCTCATTCATTGGGCGAATTACCGAAAATGCGGAGAAGCGAGAGATCGTCCACACGATCGTCCGCCTCGCCCAGAATCTTAAGATGCAGGTCGTTGCAGAAGGTGTTGAGACCGAGGAACAGCTTGAGGAACTCCGCCGTCAGGGTTGTGAATTCGGCCAGGGATATCTTTTCTCACGCCCAATGGACGCCGTCGCCGCGAGCCGATATATAGAACAGTCGCTAAGTAATGACGGATCAGACCGAACGAAAGAGATCGTCGCTGTAAGATTATAAAAAGTATTAGGTTGTAGATAGAACGAAGGCCGCTGAGATCAGCGGCCTTTGCTATTGACAATATTGGTACACCCGACAGGATTCGAACCTGTGACCCTCTGATTCGAAGTCAGATACTCTATCCAGCTGAGCTACGGGTGCTCGTCCTAAATTCTAGGTTCTTAGGGTCGCATTTGCAAAAGAGTAACCACTAAAGTTCACGAAAGAACACGAAAAAGATAGAAAGTTTCGAGGCTCTTCGTTTACTTTTATGGTTACTTCATCACGCACCTATTGCTGCAGCGAGCGGACGTGTTGTACGACTGCCGTAATTTCGTCCTTGGTCATTTTGTCTTTAAAAGCGGGCATTCCTTCGTCCTCGATACCGTCGTGGATGTAGCCAAAGAGCTTTTCGTCCGATTTTGCCTTCATTTTCGCGGTCGTGATATCGTCAGGTTCCATCGTTCGGCCGTCAACCGTAACCTTGCCGCCCTTTCCACTGTCTTTGTGACAGGTCATGCAATTGATCGTATAGAGGTCTTTACCGGATCTTGCCTTGGCAACCTCGGGTGTCGCCGCGTTTGCCGGCGTGGCGGCAGCGGTTTTGTCTGCATTCGCCGACCCTGTGTTCGACGCGGTTTGATTGCATGCTGAGCCGATGAAACAGCCGATAGAAATAGCAACAATTAGAGCCTTTATCTTCATTTTCTAGTTGGGATTCTCCTTTAAAGGAAAATCTTAGCGTATTCGGCCAAGGCGGGCAATTCGGACGCGGCATCAATTCCGAATCCGTAGATCAAAGCACTCATAGCTCTTCCCTGATTTTATTTTTCCAGCGGTTAACTTCGAAAGCGTCCAGACTTGCCGTGAGACATACAAATAAACTATCGTTTTTCACATGAATCGATTCCTTTTTTCTGCCTTTCTTTTAACATTTTTTTGCTTTTCGGGCTTTTCTCAATCAACGGCAACCGAAATTTCAGTCGCTGGGCTTTCTTCGTCTGTTACGGTTCGCCGCGACAGTCGTTCGATACCATACATCGAAGCGAAAACGGATGCTGACGTTTATTTTGCTCAGGGCTACACCACCGCGAGCGATCGGATGTTTCAAATGGACCTGATGCGGCGGCTTTCGCGGGGCGAGACGGCTGAGATCTTTGGGAGTTCGGTGCTCGAAGAAGACAAACGCTGGCGACGGTTCAATTTTGCAAAGATCGCGGAAGAAAGTTTGAAATTCATGGGCCCCGAACTCCAGGCGGCGCTAAATGCATACGCTCGGGGCGTCAACGCGTACATCGCGACTCTGGATGAAAAAAGTCTGCCGGTCGAGTTTCGCATATTGCAATACAAGCCGCGTGAATGGAAGCCATCTGACACCATAATTATCGGCAAGATCCTCGCCGACGCACTCAGCACGACGTGGCGTAACGACATCATGCGGCTTTCGCTGCAGAATCTACCAAAAGATAAACTCTCAGACCTCACAAATCCCGTGACGCCATTCGATGTGATCCTGTTCGGAACGGACACCAAAACTGCAGCTTCAGCGGCAGTGGCACAAACAGCGGCAGCGGAAAATATCAAGAACCTGATCGCTGAGGCTGACCGCGAAGAACTGGTACGGAAAAATTCGCTCGAACGCGTCGGGCTCTATGCTGAGGATCTCGCAGCCAGCAATAACTGGGTCATTTCAGGCAAGCGAACCGCTGACGGCAAACCGATCCTTGCGAATGACCCGCATCTCGCTCCGACTGCTCCGGGGATCTGGTACCTAACGCATCTTTCAACTCCGACGATGCGGGTTTCTGGCGTGACAGTTCCCGGTGTTCCGGGTATTATCCTGGGCCACAATGCCGACATCGCTTGGGGAGCCACAAACGTCGGCCCGGACGTGCAGGACCTTTATTCGGAGACATTTAACGACAAGGGCGAATATAAAACACCGACCGGTTGGGAGCCTGCCGTAAAACGGATCGAGAATATCAAGGTTCGATCGAATCCGCTCAAGCCGGAAACGGATACCGTGAAACTCGAGGTTCTCGAAACCCGAAACGGGCCGGTCATTTTTGAGGACGGAGGTAAGAAATACGCACTTAAATGGACTGCGTTCGATCCGAAGAACAGTGAATTTGAAGTTTTCTACGATTGGAACCGGGCAAAGAACTGGGACGGATTCAAAACGGCACTCAAGAAATATGGTGGAGCTGCACAGAATTTTGTTTACGCCGATACGAAGGGAAATATCGGATGGTATGCCGCAAGTAAGATCCCTATTCGACGCGTAGGCGATGGCGCATTGCCGTACGATGGCTCGACAAGCGACGGTGATTGGGTCGGATTTATTCCGTTCGAGGAGCTTCCAAATCTATACAATCCGCCAAGCGGCCTGATCATTACCGCCAATCAGAGGATCGTCGGAACCTCATACAAATACACCCAAATGTCTCGCGACGCGGCGACCCCGTGGCGTGCTCGACAGATCATGACGACGCTCGAGGCAAAGCCGAAACTAACCGTGAATGATGTACGCGAGGCTCAGTATGATATGCACAACATACCCGTTCACGAGATTGCAAAGGAGATCGTAAAACGCGGGTCGGCATCTTCGGAGACTCTGGCTGTTCTCAAAGATTGGGACGGACGAATGACGCCGGATTCACAGGCGGCGTTGCTCGCAAGCGACATTCGTATCTGTATCGGAAATAAGATCGCTGAGGAAAATAAGCCGGTTCCGGGCACTATTCTTCGGGAACGTATTCTTTATTGGGCAGTAAAAGAAAATTCAGCGAGATGGCTGCCAGCGGCGTTTAAGAATTACGACGAACTTATTCGTTCATGCGATACAGCCGTGCGAGCTGGTTTTGCCGATCCGAAACGCTATGGCCCGGATATTAAGACGTGGACGTGGGGACGAATATGGCAGTCGCGTTTTCCTCATCCGCTCGCGGTCGCTCCGCTGATCGGTGCGCAGTTTCAAACGCCAAATGTACCGTTGAATGGAAGCGGACAAACGCCAAATGTCGGTTCGAGCGTATCGATGCGGCACATCGCAACGCCGGGGAATTGGGATACGACGAGTCATGTGATCCCGCTTGGACAAAGCGGCGATCCGAAATCGCCTCATTTCAAGGATCAGTTTGATGCGTGGTCGACGGGAGCGACGTCAGTATTTCCGTTTACAAAAGCGGCGGTGGAGAAGGCGGCTGTCGGCGTCACGGTTTTGAAGCCGTAGGTTCAAGAACTTTGAATTGTTTGTCATTATGCGGCAGGGAATAGAACACAGATAAAACGGATGAGACGGATTTACACAGATATAACAATTTATATCCGTGGAAATCAGTCCCATCCGTCAAATCGGTTGTCTATTCTCTTTTTCCTTACAGAAACCGAAGCCCTTACTTCGTTTGGGCTTCTACACTCAAGATCCGATCCAGGAAATCAGCCAGAATTATCGCGGCTGCCTCGCTATCGACCAGCTTCCGAGCATCTTTCAGATCGACGCCGCTTTCCCAGAGGCGGCGTTTGGCTTCGTATGAGGTCACACGTTCGTCCTGCAGAAAAACCGGAATCGGCAGCGACAGGGCAAATTTGCGGGCCATCGACCTCGCTTCGGCTGACATCGCACTTTCTGAGCCGTCGGATTCTAACGGCAAACCAATTACGAGAGCCCTGGCATCATACTCGGAGACGATTTGAAGGATGTTTGACAGCAGCTTTTTCCAGCTAGTACGTTCCACAAAAGGCAGTGGCCGGGTGGTGACGCGAAGTTCATCGCAGATCGCTACGCCGCAGCGTTTTGTGCCAGGGTCGATCGCGATGATCCGGCCTTCTAATGGGACGTCAAAAACATCTGTAAGTACGGCGGGATTAGTTGTTTCTTTTTGTTGCACTGAAAAATTCGTTAAGAGATAATCGTTTGTCGTTGTTTCTTAAACAATTCTAGCTCTTTTATCGTAGTAAGCACGGCTTGAATTATCATACGAGGTATAAAAATGTCATTTCGCGGAAAGCTTTGGATCCTTGCATTATCGGGCCTGATAGCTGTTTATGCCGTTGTTGGCGGAATGCCGCTCATCGGCAATATACTCACGACGTCGGCTCAGCAGCCGGTCAATGATGCGACGGCCCAGCTTCGCATCGTCGAGTCTGTTCTGCAGCACATTCAAAACGACTACGTCGACGAACCAAACATGGATAAGGTTCGCCTCGGTGCTCTTCGCGGAATGGCCGGCGGCCTCGATCCTTACTCGTCGTACCTCACACCGGACCAAGTCAAGGCTTACGAGGTGAGCAAGACTTCGAACAAGGTGGGCATTGGTGCTGAATATTCTCAGTATTCCGGATATCTTTACATCATTGCCCCTGTAAAAGGCGGCCCCGCCGATAAAGCCGGTATCAAGGCCGGGGATGTGATCGAGTACATCGATAACAAAGCAACTCGTGATATTTCGCTTTACGACGGCAGGCAACTGCTGCTTGGCGATCCGGGTTCGTTGGTTTCACTCCGGGTTCTGCGTGCGGGCGAAAAAGCCCAGACAATCAAGGTTACGCGAGGAACTTATTCTACGTCCAAGCCCGAGACCCGCATCGAAGGCGGGAAAATAGGTATCGTGAAGGTTTACAGCCTCGAGGATGGGCAGGCTAATGACATTCGTGCCGCAGTTTCCGGACTTACGAAACAAGGTGCTCAGAAGATCGTGCTTGACCTGCGCGGTGTCGCCTCTGGAACTTTAGTAGAAGGTGTAGCGGTAGCAAACCTTTTCATCAAAGACGGAGAACTTGCAAAAGTTATTGGCCGTGAGAGCCGTGTCCAGAGCACATTCAATGCCGATCCCACCAAGACGGTTTTCGAAGGCGGCCTGGCTGTCCTGACCGACCTCGGAACGGCTGGAGCCGCCGAAGTTGTTGCCGCTGCGGTGATCGACAGGAAACGCGGCGAGGTGATCGGAGAGCGAACGTTCGGATCAGGAACGGAACAGAAACTGTTTCCGCTATCGAGCGGCGGCGGTTATCTCTTGACCGTTGCGAAATGGGCATCGCCTAATTCCGCACCATTCCTGGGTGAAGATAGAGCTACGACTGGAGTGAAACCTTCGATCGAGGTCAAACGGCCGGATACGCCGGAACCTCTCGACGTCGATTCGCTTACGCAGCCTGACGGTGCAACGCCCGCTGCATCACCCAGCCCGACACCAAAGCCGGCTGCTCCTAAGTCCGTTGAGGACATTCAACTTAAGAAGGCCCTCGAGGTGCTCGCTGACAAAGTCGCAGCCGCCAAAGCAGGCGAGTAGTAAGATCACATTTGTTCTAATTAAGGCTGTCCGCGAGGGCAGCCTTTTTTGTTGCCCTACGGCAAGGTTCGGCAGCTTTAGCTATTGTTCTAATTCCTCAAGACTGGTAGAATCCCTCTTTAATGGCATACCTAAATTTCACTATCCGAGAGCTGTCGGAAGGCGATCTTTCCGAATGGCTCAGGCTGCGGCTCCTGCTGTGGGACGAATCTACCGAGGACGATCATAAATCTGAAATGGTCGATATTATCGAGCACAACGAGACGCAGCTCGTAGCTGTCGCAGATTTTGGCGGCGGACGGCTCGGCGGGTTTTTGGAGGCCAGTATCCGTTCGTATGTTGAAGACTGCCAAACCGAGAACGTTGGATATTTGGAAGGCTGGTTTGTCGAAGAACAGTTTCGCAGGCTTGGTGTCGGCCGCGAATTGGTCGCCTTTGCCGAGGGCTGGGCCCGAGGAAAAGGCTGCATTGAAATGGCTTCGGACGCAGAGATCGATAACTCGATCAGCCTGCAGGCCCACCTCAATCTTGGTTATGCTGAGACCTCACGATTAGTACATCTCAGAAAAGAACTTGTATAGGTGAAAGAAATACTAAGAAAGCCATTTAGAATTTGTCTTGTGATCGTCGGGCTGTTTTTACCTGCGGCCGCTGCCCTCGGGCAATCTCGCGATCAGAATTTTCCCACGGCCGTGTCGTCGAGCGAAGTAATCGGAACGATCAAGGCCCGCGACATCGGTGATTCTCGTTTGACTTCGTTTTATTATGCTCTTGAGGGGACGCAGGGAGATATTTTCATCAATGTCGTAACCAGGAATTTTGCGGGCGATATTGATGTGTTCACGCGTGACGGCCTTAGGACGCTGACAAAAATGGTCATTTTCCCCGACACCGGTCCCAGCGAAACAGGGCGGCTGATCTATCTGCGGAAAGAGGAAAAGCTAATTCTCAGAATTCAAGGCCGAACGCCGAATGATGAGGCCGCTACGTATCGAATCAAGTTTGGGGGCAGTTTTATCGCCGTCAAGGGCCAGAAAGAAGAAGCTGCACCGGAGATCGAACGTGAGGCAGAGCAGACGAAAACGGTAGTAAATTCGGTTGGAACTATCGTCGAAATAAAGCCAAAGGCTCTGCCTGCCAAAGAAACACCGCCGCGGCTCGATAAAGTTCCCGAGCCAAAAAAGACTGAGACGCCGGACAAAACAGCAGTTGCGAATGGAAAAGAGAACGTTACGCCAGCCCTCAAGCCTAAACCTGAGGTAGTAATCGGATCGACGATAAAGGAATCAGCAAAACCGATACCTGCAAAGCCGGTCGACACTCCGAAGCCAACGCCGAAGGTCGAAACTTCACCGGCTCGTGAGGCAAAAAAGACAGATCCGCTGGATGCTATTCGGTTGGTTATTCAGATGAAGGACGGCACCGTCATTACCCGCCCAATGAAGGACGTGCTGAGATTCAGCGTCGACAAAGGAGTTCTGACCGTCGTTGCCAAAAGTGGTGCGGTGTCTAAATATTCGATCCTTGACGTGGCAAAGGTGACCTTCGAATAACTCCGAAGGTCACCCGAAGATACTTACGCGTAGCTGTGAAGCCCCTTCAATAAATAGCTCACGCCAAGATAAGTGAAGATAACCAGCAGGAATCCGACGATCGCGAAGTAAGCCGAGCTTCGTCCCGTCCATCCGCGAGCAATGCGAGTATGCAGGAATGCTGCGTAGGTCAGCCACGCGATCAGTGCTCCAGTTTCCTTAGAGTCAAACCCCCACGGACGACCCCATGATTCGTTTGCCCAAATAGCACCGGTGATCAAGAGTACGGCGAGGCCCGCAAAGGCGAGGCACGCTGTCTTGTACATGAGGCTGTCGAGAGACTCAAGACTCGGCAGGCGTTCACGTAGTTTTTCGGTTCTGAAGCCGAAAAAGATCACGAATAATGTGCCAACCAGAGCCGTAATGAGTGCCGCTACTTCAACCGGATTTGTGTTCAGGCTCATGAACATCTTCGAGCCGTTCTGCTGCACGTATGCCCGGCCCATCTGCTCATGCTGCTTCGGCGTCATTTGCTGAAGTTCAGCGACGCTGAGCTGCTGATTCTCGGCCATCGCCATACCGGCAACAACATATTGACTCGGGTCCTGATTCAACTGTGCCTGCAGGCGGGTATTAACGTTCGTGTTATCACCGATCCCAAAGACTAGTAGAGCGATCGATATTATCTGAGCGGCAAACGCAGCTTTCAGCAGGTAATGGCCAACGGTCTTTGCCTTTTCATTGTTCTGGTAAAGGTAGAATAAAAATGCGACGATCGTGCCCGCGAGCAAGAGCCCGGCAATGGCAAGTGCAGGGCCAACATAAGGAACTTCAAGGCGGAATGGTGCGGAGAATGGCTTTCTAACGCCTTCACTGGGAACGAAAAGGCCGGCGCGGTAAACGAATTCGGTGAATACCGAGAATTTACTGACTGTAGCCAAAACAGCGATCGCAAAAATGCTCGACCAGATCGCCATCGCCTCGACCTTGACGCCGTCTTTCAATAGATACATGACCGCAACCCCGAAGCATACAAGTGCAATACCATAGCTCAGACTTGCATCACCGACGTGGATCGGACGCCAGTAGGAATCGAGTACAGGAGGCAGGTCGACGAATTCGTTCCCGATAAATCGGGCGAGAGTCAAGATCAAAGCCGCGACAGGAAGTGTAAAAGCGCTAAGCACGCGGAAACTGCGGCGATGCGAGAAAAGCAGCGTCGTAATACCGGCACCGAATGCGAAAGCAAGGCTTAGATCGTATAGATTTGCGAACGGGATGTAACGAAACACCCACGGTTCAGCCATATTTCCGCTTGCTCGCATCACCGCGATCTCGTGATCGTAGGCCGAAACCCAGCGAACAAGCCAGCTTGAGAAATTGAAGAAAACGCCTATTGTCGCAAAAAAGAACCCGACCTTTTCCGCCATTGATGACGGTGCGTACAGATTCGTCAGAGCAAAAACGGCTGCGAGGATGTAGCTTGCCAGAGCGAGCATCATCAACGCCCCGTCTGACATGAATGAAGCCCCGATCTGAAGTCGCAGGCCGAGCATAGCTACACTACCGACTATGACCAGTATCGCCGGAATAAAAGATTTCCAGTTCGTACGGCTTTCTAATCTATCGAGTTCTTCCATAATTACTGCCTCGTTTCTAAGAATTTATACTTCTGAGACCTTCGGTGATCTTTTTGAACTTGTCGCCGAAGGCGATACGGTTTCGGTTAGCGTCGCCGCCTAAAACGGCTTCAACGGTTCCGTCTTCTCGCGTCTCGATGTGGGCCCAGACACGTTTGTGTGATAGCAAAAATACGAACAGCAACGCACCGCACAACCCGAAACCGCCGATGTACCAGGCGATGAACGCTGCGTCATACGGGTCATACTTGATCGATAAGACGTGAGCGAGAGGAGATTTTTCGAATTCGGCGAGCCGCCATTTATATCCTGCCTTCGGGGCTCCAACCGGCATGTTGTCAGCTAGTTTCTGCGCAAATGCGAAAACCCTTGTACGTTCGCCTCCGGGCGGCGTGACATTTAGCACGGCAACCGGGTTAACGTACTCCCCGCTTTTTGTGTCGGGCTGGCCATCTGGGCCGAAGGTAAAGTCCGGCAGGAACTCGGCGTATTCGACCTTCGTGCCATCAGGAAGGGAAGTATTGCCGTTACGATTGATATTCGCTCTGATAGGATCGCCGCCATTTTGGGGCGTGATGTCGAGTGCGATCGTACGGGCGTTGCCGACAGGAATGGTCTGAGCCTGGAAAAAGCGGTATCCGCGATAGTTAAATGGCGCGTTGAGGCTGACATCAGCGATCTTCTCCCCATACTGCGGATCAGTTATCTTGAGCTGGGTCCGCCAATCCATGGTGTTCGTGACGTCGATGGATCCGCCCTGGTCGATCAAACGCTGCTGAATGTCGGTGCATTCCATCGTGAAGGGAAGTTTTACGTTGAATTTCTCTTTCTTGTCCAGATTGAACTGGATCAATTCGATCTGATCTGTCGTCCCGCCCGGGATCATTCGAACGTCAGCATCAAAGCCTGTTTGAAGAGCAACGAAATGGCCCAGAAACAGGGTAAGAAGAAAGACGTGGACGACATAGGCCCCAAGTCGGTTGATCTGTCCGCTCTGGCCAAAAACCACGGTACTCGTCTTTTCCTTTATAACGGAAAAGTCCTTGCGGCCATCGGCATCAAGTCCGTACTCGATACTTTTTACTTCAGTTACCGATGACTTTAAGCCGTTGCTTTCGAATACTGACTTTATTTTCTCCGCGGCCGATGACGCATCGGTACGATCGAACTCAATGCTTGCGTTGTCCGGTTGACTGAGAAGCCACACCTTAGTTGCAGTTTTCTTCGGATCGCGAATGTAAGCCCACGCCGAAGGCCATCTGTCTATGGAGGCCAGGATGATGTTCAGCGAAAGGGTCAGGAGGAGAAGGTTGAAATACCAGCTATGGTAGATGTCGAAAAATCCCAGACGCCCGAAGACAAGCTTCTCAGCCGGCGTTAGGGAAACGTAATACGCATCGAAACCCTGTACGTTCTGCTGCAGCACAAGCATACCGATCATTGCGAGCACGACCAGGATGCACAACTGAACTACGCCGAACCTGACTGAACTTAGAAAATCCAGGGCACGGTTGAGAACCGGAGCCGATGGCTTCGTTACTTCTGGACGTGATTTGATAGTCTCTTCAGCCGCTGACATTTATTATTCAAAAGAATAGCGTAGCGGGCTTATTTTGTCACCCCTCTGTAAATAAGTTCCGCTTGTCACAAAAAGCACACCTGATTATGCAGTGAAACTTTGAAATCAGCTCCCCAGACGTTATCCTTTTCATTTGGGCTTTACACTAATTTTGCGTGATGGAAACTTTGGCAGTCGATATCGAAAATCAAAAGGTATTAGGAATGCGTGAGAAACTCGCCGCCTATGCGGAATTGACCAAACCGCGGATCGCATTTCTGCTTGTCTTAACGTCCGCAGCGGCATTTTATCTCGGGACGAAGGAATCCTTCGATTTTGTCCTTTTTGCCAACTCAATGATCGCCATCACGCTGCTGGCGTTCGGTGTTGCGACGCTTAATCAATATTGGGAACGGGATATTGACGTTTTCATGGCCCGTACGGCGAAGCGTCCTCTTCCGGCAAAACGGGTAACGTCTATCGAGGCATTGATATTCGGCATCCTTCTATGCCTCTCGGCTGAAGTTTATCTGCTGCTTGCCGTCAACGCTTTAACGGCGATCCTTGGGCTTGTGGTCATTGTCGGTTATGTTTTTGTCTATACTCCACTGAAGACCCGAACTACGGCATCTACCGCGATCGGTGCTCTTCCCGGAGCCCTGCCGCCTCTGATGGGCTGGACGGCCGCCGCGAACGATATCACGCTGGGAGCTTGGGCTTTGTTTGCGATGCAGTTTCTGTGGCAGTTTCCCCATTTCTTCGCGATCGCGTGGATGTATCGCGAGGAATACGCAAAGGCGGGAATTCTCATGCTGCCGGTCGTTGACACCGACGGACGATTGACTGCAAGGCAGATCGTCCTTTTTGCCGTCATGCTCTTTCCCGTTAGTCTTGCTCCCTTCTTTCTTGGGATATCCGGATTCATTTTCTTGGCCGGGGCGAGCATCCTAGGGCTCTGGTTTCTCTGGGCAAGTATTCGCTCGGCGAGAGCCAAGACGAAGGAGGAAGCGAAACGTCTGCTCATGGTTTCGGTAATTTACCTTCCCCTCCTTTTCATCCTCATGGTTGCTGACAAACGTTAAATCTCTATGGAAATCGGGACAGCTGAGATCATCGACAATATCGAGGAGCCGCGTCGTCGGAAAGGCGGCATATCCGGAAGTTCCGGCCCGGGCAATAAAAATGGCGGACGAAATCCCGGCGATAATGGTGGCGACGGCGGGGATGGCGGAGGCGGTGACCCGGGAAATCTTCAACAATATTCCGGTCCTACAAAGGAACCGTTCGTACCGCAGAAGTCCAGAGTTCTAACGGCATTTCTGCTGCTCGTCGTTCTAATGACCTTTGGCGGACTGATAGGAGCCTATATCGTCATCGCGACGAATAAAGCTGGTGAGTGGAAACCTTTTGACCTTCCGATCCCGATCTGGATAAGTACTGTCCTGATACTTCTTAGCAGCGTCGTCTATCATTTCGGCAAGGTCGCGGTCGATCGAAATGATCAGCGATCGGCGAAAAAGTGGTTCGTTGTGACCACCGTTTTCGGAGCGGCGTTCATCTCCTCACAAATTCTCGCCTGGCTCGCACTCAATGCGAGAGGGCTTTACATGGAAGGCAATCCCTACGCGGGATTTTTCTACATCCTTACGGCGGTGCATGCTGTGCATGTGCTCGGGGGGATCTTAGCATTAGGGACTATCCTTCTTAGAAATCTGACGCCAACCGAAAGCCTTTTTGAGATTAGCAAGCGCCAAACCCTCGCTCAGGTCGTCGGTTGGTACTGGCATTTCATGGGCGTGCTTTGGCTGGTCTTGTTCGTGTTATTAGGTTTTTGGAAGTAATGGAACTCTTACAGATCTTTCCGCATTTGAACGCCGCGTTGAATGCAATCAGCGGGCTTCTTCTTATAACTGGGTTTTACTTCATAATGAAGCGGCGGATAAGCGAGCACCGATTCTGCATGCTTTCCGCTAGTATCGTTTCGGCCGTTTTTCTGGTCAGTTATCTAACGCACCACGCACTGCGAACTTACTATTTTGGCCTTGGGCCGACGAAATTTACAGGTGAGGGAATCATCAGGCCGATCTATTTCACAATTCTTACCTCGCACACGATACTGGCGGCGGTTGTTGGGCCATTTATCATCCTAACACTCAGACGAGGGCTAAAAGGCTGGTATGAATCCCACAAGAAACTGGCCCGCCTGGTTTTCCCGGTATGGCTCTACGTCTCAACGACGGGCGTTGTGGTCTACTTGCTGCTCTATCAGATCTATCCGGGCAGGTAATATTTCAGGATTACACGAAAAATATTTACTTTAACCCCAAAATGTCCTTGAAATCCATAGTCTTTTGTTGCTATACTTCATCTGTTGAAAAGTTGATCACCGAAGTCGTCTGACGTGAGACGGCACGGGGGAACCAATTTCTGTGGAACGGTCCGCAGGACGGGGCGAAGCGTCAAGTGACGCAGGGGTAATCTTTCGCTCCTAGCCCGGCAGCTAACCTCGTAGGTGTGGCAAAGAAGTATCAGCAAGGGTTAAGCCTTTATTGGCGCGATTTCAGATGTGCTTCCCGCTCTGCTCTTTCAACAGTTAGTGGATGACATCCAGTCTTCTCAAAGGGAAAAATCCCGTCGAGCGATCGACGGGATTTTTTTGTTTTGATCTCGTAACACGGAATTTGGCGGCGTTGTCTTAAGATTTGACTCTGTATCGGTTAAACTACTTTCCGTGCATTTAAATCTACCGCGCTTAGTTGCGCTTATTTCCTCTAAGTTGATCGTGCGTATTTGCGCCGGGGTCGCGATAGCGGCTTGCTGTTTCATTTCCGATCCTGTCAGCGGAAAGGACGGTTCGGGGACGTTGAATCATGCTGAGATCGACCCAGCTAGCCGCGAGCCCCTGAACTCCCGGCGGATCATCGATCCCATTCTGCAGGATCGGCCCGAAGCTTTCAGCGAAGTGGCAAAAGTCACGGCATCAGATGCGGCGGCATCCGATCAGTTTGGCTTCAGCGTGGCGATCAGTGGTGATTATGCAGTCGTAGGTGCGCAACGCGATGATGGTTACAAGGGCAGCGCATATATCTACGTCAAAAGCGGGAGTTCGTGGGTCCAACAGCAGAAACTGGTGGGCTCAGACAGCGCCGCAGAGGATAACTTTGGATGGAGCGTCTCGATCAGCGGCGATACTGCGGTTGTAGGTGCCTATTTGGACGACGGCAGCGGTGTGGATCAAGGATCTACGTATGTATTTGTCCGAAGCGGAAGCGTTTGGACCCAGCAGCAAAAACTGACTGCCGCAGACGGGGCGGCGAGCGATCAATTCGGGATCAGCGTTGCGATCGATGGCAATACTATCGTCGCGGGAGCGTTCGGCGACGACAGCTATCGCGGTTCGGCATACGTGTTTACGCGAAGCGGTTCCTTGTGGAGCCAGCAGCAAAAGCTTACAGCCGGCGACGGCGGTGCTGACGATGATTTTGGCTGGAGTGTAGCCCTCAGCGGAGATTCAGCTGCGGTTGGTTCACCACGCGATGACGGCTCGAAAGGATCCGCCTTCGTTTTTACCAGAAGCGGAACGACGTGGAGCCAGCAGCAGAAGCTAGCGTCGACGGACGGAGCCTCGCTCGATCAATTTGGCTACAGCGTGGCGATCAGCGGAGATTCGTTTGTCGCCGGTGCCGTCAATGATGATTTTAGCGGATCCGTTCTCGGTTCAGCGTACGTTTTCACGCGGAGTGGTACATCCTGGAGCCAACAGCAAAAGCTCACCGCGTCCGATGGCGCCGCGAGTGACAACTTTGGAACTTCGGTTGCAATAGCAAATGAGGTCGTAATCGTTGGAGCCAATGGAGACGATAATGGGACGGCAAATGACCAGGGATCAGCTTATATCTACGCTCGAAGCGGATCAACATGGTCAGAGCAACAGAAATTAACAGCATCCGATGGTTCCGTAGGTGATAACTTCGGAGCCAGCGTCGCCCTAAACGGTGAGAACGGCATCGTCGGAAGCTATCTCGATGACGGGGCGACTGCAGATAGCGGTTCTGCCTACATTTTTAATAATCCAACGGGCGTAACACCAACACCAACACCGACGCCAACACCGACGCCTACTCCGATGCCGACGCCGACACCGACGCCAACACCTACTCCGACGCCAACTCCGACACCGACGCCAACGCCAACACCGACGCCAACACCTACTCCGACGCCAACTCCGACACCGACGCCAACGCCAACACCGACGCCGACGCCGACACCGACGCCAACACCGACGCCGACTCCAACGCCGACGCCGACACCAACGCCGACGCCGACTCCGTCGCCAACACCGACGCCGACGCCGTTCCCGCTCGGCATTGAGGGTGACGTATCCGCGCGGCCCGATGGTGATGGATCTATCCTGGCTAATGACGTTGTTCAGCTCAGGCGATTTGTGGTTGGACAGGATATGCCTGTTGGCACATCGAACGAGTTTCAGCGGGCAGACGTTGCTCCGATCGAGACCTCGGGAGAGGGAATTCTTGATGCCTCGGACATGTCTCAGATCAGGCGTTACATCGTAGGCCTCGATCCGCAACAGGTGGCAGCCGGTCCCACACAGCCGATCGGCAGGATCGAGGAGCTGTTTAGCTGGATCCGAGAATTATTCAGATATTCCGGCGATCGGGAGATCAAACTACGCGATGCGAGCGGGTCGAATGGCCGTTTGGTCAACGTAAGTGTTGATAGTAGAGCACTTGGTGACGCAACAGCGACCAGCTTCTCAATTGAATTCGATCCAAAGCTGCTGAAGATCGCAGCCATCTCACCCGGTATAGGAATGTCGCCGAATGCGGTCATTACCGTTAATACAGATAATGCCGCTTTTGGAAGAATTGGTGTTCTGATCGATTCTGATCAACCTTTAATGGCGGATGATGGGCAGATGCTCGCGATAGCCTTTGAGATCGCGGCGGACGCTGAACCCGGTGAGAGTATTGTCCGATTCACTGACAGCCTCGCCAACCGGGCACTCGCAGACCGCTTAGGCGATCATCTTGGAGCCAGCTATTTAGACGGTAAGGTAACGATCCTAGCTGCCAGTTCCGATACGACGGGTATTTCGGGCCGAGTGCTTACAGCTGACGGTCGCGGGATCCGCGGCGTGGTTGTCCGTCTGACCGATGGGAATGGTGTTATCAGGCGAGCGACGACTGGTGTCTTTGGCTGGTACAGCTTTCAAGACATTGAGCCGGGGCGTACCTATGTAGTTGGGGCAGAATCGAAACGATTCCGCTTTTCCTCTATAGCAGTCACGCCGGCCACGATGCTATCGGATGTTGATCTGATCGCGGTAGAGTAGTTCTGCCTAAAGCTCATTTTGTAACCACGAGCGGCTTGAACTTTAACTTCTTCAACGGGATCCGTTCGTCCGGATCGATCTCCAGGTCGGAAGGTTTCCCGTCTGTTTTGAATGTGAACGACTGGATTCGCTTGCTGACGTCGATTTGCTGAACCACCTTTTTGCCTCCGACCTTGTATGAGATCGTGAGCGGCAGCCGGAAAACGGCAGGTGTTATGGTGTCGGTCAGTTGGATTTGCGAGACCGTAAGGGTAAGGCTTTTCGATCTCTGGCTAAACGTCTGCTTTACACTTAGGCTTGGTGCTCCGGCTCCGTAGACCCACTGGTCGAAAAACCACGTGAGTTCCTGGCCTGAAACCTCTTCCATTGCCTTTCTCAGGTCGGTCGATTCGACCGGGCCGAATTTATGCCGATTCAGGTAGATGTTGATAGCTTTCCAGAAATTCTCATTACCAACCTGCTCGCGAATAGTGTGGACAATCGCTCCGCCCTTGTTATAGGTTGTCGCAGCATTATCAAACAGGGAATCTACGTCCGCCGCCCGCTGGTTGTATAAAGCGTGACGGCGGCGGTTGATCGAATCGTCGACCAGAAATGCCGCTGCATCCGAACGGATCTTACGCATATAGTCGCCACGGCCGAACTGATTCTCCCGATATGCTGCCTCCATGAATGTAGCAAATCCCTCATTGAGCCACAGTTCGGCCCAATTACGGCACGTAACCAGATCACCGAACCACGAATGGGCCAATTCGTGTGAAACGAGATCCATCACGGTCATTTTTCCAAAATCGAATTCCGCGAAGAAGATCTCAGTATCCGCCATGGTTGTTGCGGTAATATTCTCCATGCCGCCAAACTGAAACTGCGAAACGATCGTCTGGTCGTATTTGTTATAAGGAAACGCAACTCCCGTCAGCTCCTCATAGACGGCGATCATCTTTTTGGTATCACCAAAAGCCTTTCTTGCCGTCACTTCTTTTCCGGGATAAACATAAAAACCAAGCGGGATATCCTTATACTTGTCCTCGATCTTTACATACTCGCCGATGACGAATGAAACAAGATATGTCGAGTGCGGAACCGGCATCTTGTAGTGCCACGTTGAGGTTCCGTCGCCGTTGTCAGCTTTACCGAGAAACTCTCCGTTTCCGATAACAGTCTCTTTCGATTGCGCGGTAATGTATTGCTCTGTTGTCGCTTTATCGCTAGGGAAATCATATGACGGGAACCAATGACGTGCCTCTTCCGCCTCGCCCTGTGACCAGATCTGAGCTGAATGCTTGACGCCGTCCGCGGAGCTGCTGGCGTCGACAAAATATACGCCTTTCTTCGGCTCAGCACTGTATTTAAGGCGAACGGCGATGGTTTCGTCCGCACCGTAAGCTTTGTCCAGCGTTATTGTGATCTTTCCGTTAGCCGCCTTGTAGTTAAGATCGATACCGGACGGCTCGAGTTTCACCGAGGTGAATTTCAGGTCGACAGCATCGAGCTCGATCGATCGTAGGTCCGAACTTATCGGCCTGAACGAGACCGTTGTGTCGCCACTCACCGTTTTCTTCGCCCGGTCAAAGCTCGCTCGGATCACGTAATGCTGAATATCGACCGTTTGCGGCCGGTTAAAATCAGCTCTTTTGATCTGGGCAAACGTGGAAAAGGCCGCGATCACAAGGATAACGGCCGAGAAAATAACGGGAATAACCCTTTTCGTTTTCATAAAAATGTGCTGCTACGGTTTCAAATATTTCTTGAACCAGTCCATAACGTGACCGTGCCAAAACTCAGAATTCTGCGGCTTTAGGATCCAGTGGCCTTCGTCAGGAAAGACTACGAGCTTGGAATCAACGCCCTTCAACTGGAGCGTCGTGTAAAGCTGAAGGCTCTGATCGACAGGAACCCGATAATCGAGCTCGCCAGCCGTTACAAGCGTTGGGGTCGCAAAGTTCTTCGCGAACTTATGCGGTGACCAGCGATTGTACTGCACCGGATTTTCCCACGGCATTCCTTTGAATTCCCACTTTACGAACCAGATCTCCTCAGTTGCGGTAGCCATGCTTTCGAGGTTATAGACACCTGCATGCGACAGAAATGCCTTGAATTTGAATCGCGGGTCATTGTTGTGACCGAGCAGCCAGTCGACCATGTATCCGCCATAACTAGCTCCAGCCGCTCCGATCCGGTTCTTATCAACATAAGGCCGTTTAATGATATCGGCAACGCCGTTCATAATATCGGTATAGGCTTTGCCGCCCCAGTCACCTGAGATCTCATCCACGAACTTCTGGCCATACCCCGTCGATCCGCGCGGATTAGGAGCAAATACTACATAACCTTGGTTTGCCCAAACCTGCGGGTTCCAGCGGGTACTCCAGGAATCGTTCCAAGCTCCCTGCGGGCCTCCGTGAATTAGAACGATCAGAGGGTATTTTCTTGCGGGATCAAAATTTGCCGGTTTTACGACAAATCCGTGAATATTCGCTCCGAGGGCCCCTTTCCATTCGACATCCTCAGCCTTTCGCAGGCCATACCGGGTCAGGGCGGACTGATTGACCGATGTCAAGGCAGTGAGCCCGCTGCCGTCGGTTCCAACCCGCATCACCTCATTCGGCGATGTCATGGAACTCGAGGCAAAGACAAGTGTTCTTCCGTCCGCAGAGATATTTAATGAACCTGCATAAACACCATCGAGTACCTTTTTAACATGAGTTGCGATGCGAAGGCGGAAATCCGGTTCTACAGGCACTGAGAAGATCGGGTCTCGTCCTCGCTCGCCGGCCGTGAAAAACACGGTCTTGCTGTCGGAAGAGATGACCATTTCATTGACTTGCTGGTCAAATCCTTTAGTTAATTCAACGATCTCGCCATTAGCGGGGTTGTAACGCATCAAGCGCCAGCGATCGGCCTCAAATGCCGCACGCGGCTGCGACCGGAAGATCAAGTACTTGCCGTCCGGCGTGTAAACCGGTGAAGCGTCATAGCCGTTCATTCCGGCAGTGATATTCTTGGTGTTTCCGCCGCTGAGCGGCGATATGTAGACGTCGCTATTTGTCGAAATCGCTTCTACCTTATCCGGATTTCGAAGGAACACAATGCTCGATCCATCCGGCGAAAACGTGTAGTCAACTCCCGAAGCCGCTCCGTAAGGTGGCGAATCGAAATCACCAAGTGTTACATCACGAGCCGCTCCGCCCTTTTCGGAAACCACAAAGACATGGGTACGCTTACGGTCACGCCATTCGTTCCAGTGTTTAAAGAGCAGACGTTCGGTCACGTGAGCCTTGACCTTGCTGTTTTCGGCCTTCTCGTCCTCGGCCTTGTTGCACTCGTCGGACTGACATTCGGGATAAACGTCAGACGCGAATGCAATGGACTTTCCGTCACGCGACCAAACCGGCCCACTGGCGCCGCTTGAGAGTTTTGTAACCTGCTCCTTGTCATCACCGTCAGCTTCCATTGTCCAGATCTGGCCGCCGTTGTTATAGGCGATCCGTTTGCCGTCCGGCGACCACCGGGGGCCACTGCTGGAGGAATTTCCGTTGGTGATCTGGCGAGGACGGCTGCCGTCGATATTCATCGTCCAGATCTGATTCACAACGCGATTTGCCGCCATATCGGGCGTTCCGACAGTGTAAGCAACCGTCTTGCCGTCAGGCGAAAGCTGAGGGTCGGCAAGGCGCTTGAGCGTAAGCATATCCTTCGCCGTGAACGGCGTTTGGGCGTAGGCAGCCAGCGAAGCAAAGATAACGAAACCAAATATCTGTAGTACGCGTTTCATACAATTTCCTGAATGTTAAAATGTGGTAAATCTACGATTATTATCGCATATATCTTTTGCAAAGCTGAATCAATTCGCTAGGATAACCCTATGAAACCATTTAACTTGCTGCTCGTCGCTGCCGTTGCAGTTTCATCCACTTTTTCGCAACAGCCTGCCCCGGCACCGACTCCGCTGCTTTATTCCGAAAAGACGCTTGCCGAGTTAGCCCAGGTGCAAAAGGCGGCACTCGGGAGCGATTATGCCTACCGTCAAACACGATACCTGACGACGAATATCGGGCCGCGATTGACAGGGTCGGCTCAAGCCCAGCGTGCGGTCGAATACGTCGCCGACGAAATGCGAAAAGCCGGTTTAGAGGTTCGGCTTCAGAAATTGACCGTGCCGGTATGGGTTCGCGGTATCGAGACGGGCGAAGTGGTTGAATTTCCGGGTATGGCTCCTGGTACGACGCAGAAGATCGTTTTGACGGCACTTGGCGGCAGTATTGCGACTCCGGCTGAAGGGCTGACGGGCGAAATTGTCGTTGTCAGCAGCTTCGAAGAGCTCAATGCTCTGGGCCGAGAGAAAGTCGCGGGAAAGATAGTTCTCTTCAATAACAAATTCGACCGCGAATTGCAGGCAAGCGGTTTTGGCGGAGCGGCATACAGCCAGGCTGTCCAGTTCCGTTTCGGCGGAGCGATGGCGGCGGCACCGCTTGGAGCGATCGGCGTACTCGTTCGTTCGGCCGGAGGCTCCCAAAACCGGCTCGCTCATACCGGATCGATGGGCTACACGGATGGTGTGACAAAGATCCCGGCGGCGGCGGTATCATTCGAAGATGCTGAAATGCTTGCACACCTCGCCTCAGAAGGTAAAACGAAGGTTCGGTTCACGTTGACGCCGAAAACGATGCCGGACGGCGTGAGCTACAACGTCATTGGCGACCTGAAGGGAAGTGAGAAACCCGATGAGATCGTCGTTCTCGGCGGCCACCTCGACTCATGGGATCTGGGCACCGGTGCTCTTGACGATGCGACCGGCGTCGCCGTCTCAATGCAGGTCGGCTATCTGATCAAGCGGATGAAACTCAAGCCAAAACGAACGATCCGCGTCGTCGCATTTATGAATGAAGAGAACGGCGGAGCCGGTGGCCGCGGGTATTTTGAGGAATACAAAAATGACGTGGGTAAGCATTTCGCGGCTTTGGAAAGCGATCTAGGAGCCTCACATCCACTCGGGTTTCAGTTCGCGGGTAAAGCAGAGGCGTTGCCGTATTTCGCACCGCTTAGCCGTCTGTTGGCTTCGCAAGGAGCTTCGCAAGGGCAATTGCAGCCAGGCGGCGTTGGAGCGGACATCGGACCACTGACGCAGGCGGGGGTTCCGTCTTTTGCTCCATATTTCAATCAGCAGACTTATTTCAACTATCACCATACGGCGGCGGATACATTTGACAAGGTGAATCCGAAAGAGCTTGCAGAGCTCGGCTCGCTGATGGCAGTAATGGCGTACGGCCTCGCAAATCTTGAGCAGCCGCTGCCTCGATAAATTTTCGTAGGCTTGATACTTTGAGCGGCGGACATTAGACTTTGAGATATGCTTAATCGTCCGCCGCCATATTTTCCGCAGAGTCAGTTATCGCCGCCCGATCCGAACCGGTACAAGAAATTTAAATTCGTTGTCGCCGGACTAATACTTGCCGCCCTCGCAGTTCTTGCAGGCATCGGTATCGGGCTCTTCTACTTGATCCGCTGGCTTTTCTAGTTACCAAATCAAAAAGGCCGCCCAACCCGGACGGCCTTTCGTATATTAACCACTCTTCGACACACTAGTTTACCGTATTCTTCTGCCGAGTAACGGTCTTTGCACGCTCACTCTGCATTGCAAGCTGTTTAGCCTGTGGAAGAAGCTCAATAGCCTTAAGCAACTGAGTATCATATTCATTGAAAACCTGTGACGAGGTCTGCGTTCCAAATGCAGCGGTAACCAATTCCGTACGCAGAATACGTTCGACAAATTCCTTCTCACGATCGATCTGAGCCGCAGGGATCTTGTATTTTTCGACGGCAAACTCCTTGAACGAGGCAAAAACTGCATCGCTTATAGGATAGTCCGTCGGTTTGATGTCGTAATCAAAAGTGATCGGCTTGTCTACTTTATAATTCTCCAATCCTTTAACCTTGCCGACAACCAGGTCAAGCGTATAGGCAAATGCCGGTACAGCGATCTTTGCCTGGACGCGTGCACGCTCGTTGGTGATGGTCTGCGGCTTTATCGGAACATCCGGATTAATACCGCCGCCGCTGTATACTGATCGGCCAGTGTCAGTCTTGCTTTCGGATCCCTTGGGCTTCGCAGCCTCCTGATTCTCATCACGCAAACTGCCGCCTTCAGTGTAATAGTTGTAAAGCTCACCATTCGAATAATCTCTCTGGATCAGTCGTCCGGCCGGCGTTTCGTACTTAGCTATCGTTAGGAGCAGCATCGAACCGTACTCTAGTTGGAAAGGATTCTGAACAAGGCCCTTACCGAAGGTGTCCTCGCCAACGATCAATGCTCGGTCATGATCCTGCAACGCACCTGCCAGAATCTCTGACGCGGACGCCGTATTGCGATTAACAAGCATCACGATGGGCGAACGGTTCGGCGTGCGATTCACCGAGCGATAAGGCGGATCGGTCGCACCTTCCATTCGGCCTTTTTGTGAAAAGATAACCTGTCCTTCCGAAAGGAACGCATTTGCGACGCGATATGCCTGGCTTACAAGCCCGCCGCCGTTGTTGCGAAGGTCGATCACTAGCTGCTGCATACCGGCGGCAGTAAGTTGACGCATAGCCTGGACGAACTCATTGTAGGTCGTCTGGTTAAAACCACCATTCATGTTGATGTAACCGATACCCGGACGGATCATGTAGGCTTCGCTGATCGACGGCTGGGGCACCGCATCGCGGACGATATCGACCGTCTCGCGTTTACCGGTAGCCAGGCGTTCAACGACTATCTTGGCCGATGTTCCCTGAGGCCCGCGAAGGAATGTTCGAACTTCGCTAAATGGTTTGCCAAGCATCGAAGTTCCATTAACCTCGACGATCTTGTCACCATATCGGAGACCGCCACGGTGCGCCGGAGCTCCTTCGAAGGTAGCCTTGATATAGGTAGCAAGCACCTTTCCGTCCGGATCGCTCAGGTCGCCGATCGTTGCACCAATACCAAAATACCGCGAACTCTGATCTGTCTTGAACTGCTCGAACTCTTTAGCATCGAAATAATTCGAGTGCGGATCGAGTGAATGCAGCATTGAGTCGATCGATGATTTGAATACCTCGTTGTAATCGAGCGTCTTAGCTCCAACGTAATTAGACTGGATCACGGCGAGAGCTTCCTTGATATCGCTGTTAATTACGTCCGCGGTGACCGGTTTGGAACCAGCCTTCTTGGAGCCATCCGCCGCCCGTTCAGGTTGGGTCTTGGCAGTGGAGATCGGGCTCTGGGCAAACCCAAAGCTTGAAAGAGAAAGGACAAGTAAGAGAGCGAAAAGGCGTGTACTGCTTTGCTTCACAAGTGTTAAATCTCCCGGGGTAACCTTCTACTAGCCGAAATTCGTTGAGAAAAAGAATAACATCCCTTTGAGGAAAAAGCGACGGGTTTAGTTGCCCCCGAATACTAAATAAAAAAGACGGCTAACTTTTCTGGCTGATACAATTAGGTTAAACTTTTCGAGTCGCAAACCTCAGGAGCAACGTGCCCCGTTGTTTTGATACGAGCAAGGTTTACGGCCGGTTTCAGTCAAACCTAGATCCAAAATATTTCAGTGTCTCATTTACTCGAAGTTACAAATCTCAGAACTCAGTTTCCCACGCGGGCAGGCCTTGTAAAATCGGTCGATGGAGTTAGTTTTTCCATCGGTGAGGGCGAGCTTCTCGGGCTTGTGGGCGAATCAGGCTGCGGCAAATCGATCACGGCCCTCTCGATAATGCGTTTGATCTCAAAACCGGGCAAGATCACAAGCGGGTCGATCAAGTTCAAGGGAGAAGATCTAACGACTGCGACAGACGAGCGTTTGCGAGAGATCCGTGGGAATGACATTGCGATGATCTTCCAGGACCCGATGACCTCGCTGAATCCGGTTTTTACAGTCGGCGAGCAGATCGCCGAAGCCTTGCGGCTGCATCGAAAACTCGATAAGAAAAAGGCTTGGGAAGCCGCGATACAAGCGATGCGCGAGGTTTCTATTCCGTCACCCGAACGCCGGGTGAACGACTATCCGCATCAACTTTCGGGTGGTATGCGGCAGCGGGTTATGATCGCAATGGCGCTTGCGTGTGATCCAGATCTGCTGATCGCTGACGAACCGACAACGGCACTTGATGTCACGATCCAGGCTCAGATATTGGAATTGCTGAACGAACTACGCCGGTCGAGAAAGCTCGCTATCCTACTGATCACACACGATTTAGGGGTTGTCGCTGAGGTTGCGGACCGAGTTTGCGTTATGTACACCGGCAAGATCGTCGAGGAATCCGGTGTCAATGAACTGTTTGAAGATCCAAAGCATCCGTATACACGCGGCCTTTTGCGGTCAGTGCCCAAATTGACCGACGCGGGAACTGCCAAAGCGGTTAGACTGCAAACCATCGAGGGAACCGTTCCAAGCCCAACAAATCTGCCATTCGGCTGCCATTTCGCGCCTCGTTGCGAACAACGAATGGAGATCTGCGTCGAGGGCGAGATACCGCTTACCCCTCTGCCGAATGGGGTCAAGGTTCGTTGTGTTCTGCATGATGAGAAGCAGAAATTCAGTATTGCGCGTGAGCGAACATTGTCAGCTGACGCATAGAGTATAAAGATGACGGATAACGCCGCTAAAACTCGATCAAATGTACTTCTCGAGGTCCGGAACCTGGTGAAGCATTTTCCCGTCGAAAATAGCGACGACGTCGTGCAGGCCGTCGACAATGTCTCATTCGATATTATTGCGGGCGAGACCCTCGGATTAGTGGGCGAATCAGGCTGCGGGAAATCCACCGTCGGACGATGCCTGCTGAGGCTGCATGAGCCGACGAGCGGGGAAGTTCGGTTCGAAGGGCGTAATATCGTCGGGTTACCGAATAAAGAAATACAGGCTCTGCGTCGCGAGATGCAGATCATTTTTCAGGATCCTTATGCCAGCCTGAATCCGCGATTGAGCATCCGGTCGATAATCTCCGAGCCGCTTAAGATACACGGCATCGGCACAAAAGTCCAACAGAACGCAAAGGTCGAAGATCTGCTTGCCCGGGTCGGCCTTGATCCTAAATATGCGGATCGTTACCCGCATGAATTCTCGGGCGGTCAGCGTCAGAGATTGGGGATCGCAAGAGCACTTGCTCTCAATCCAAAACTCATAATCTGTGACGAACCTGTTTCGGCCCTCGATGTTTCGGTTCAGGCACAGGTCGTAAATCTCTTGCAGGACCTTCAGCAGGAATTTGGCTTGACCTATCTATTCATTTCGCACGGCCTAGCTGTCGTAGAGCATATTTCGGACCGGGTCGCGGTAATGTATCTCGGCAAGATCGTCGAGATATGTGATGCCGCCGAGCTTTACGAATCACCCATTCACCCATACACAAAAGCACTGCTTTCGGCAATACCGGTACCTGACCCTAAGATGAAAAGGGAAAGGATCGTACTGAAAGGAGATGTGCCTACGCCAATCAACCCGCCGTCAGGATGCAGGTTCCGAACACGATGCCCGATAGCGATCGAAGAATGCTCAACGGTTGACCCAGAACTGCGGGAGCTAGCCCCCGGGCATTTTGCTGCCTGCATTCGAGCTGATGGCTATGGATCCCCGCACACGAAAAGTGAAACAATCGGAAACCTTCCGGCGTAATTTGTTTTTGTAGTACTTAATCCAACTTATTTCGAGGAAATTATGAATCGTTTTGCTGGAATCGTCGTTGCTGCGCTCGGTCTTATTCTTGCGGTGCTGAGCATCGCAAAAGTTGTGCCCGGAGCTACTGGGGCGGGAGTTTTTCTTATCCTATGCGGCGGTTTGATCATCGGTCTGAGCTTTATCAGCAAACCGGAAACTGATGGTACCGAGCGGATGTCGACCGCCAGCAGCCTGGTAAATATCTTTTTCTCTCCGGGTGAGGTTTTCGGCAATTTTCGGCGACATCCCAGGTTTCTAGTCGCATTGTTGATAATGGTCATTTTGTCGGCCAGTTACTCGCTTCTTTTCGCTAACAGGCTCGGTGCGGAACGCATTGCCAATTTCACGATCGACAAGACACTGGAGATGTCCTTCATTGCAAACAATGAAGAAGCAAGAAAACAAGTAGAAAGTGGACGTGCTCAGGCAATCCTTGATGCTCAGAGTAAGTTGCAGCGGGTGATCCAACTACCGGCTGCGTTCGCCGGTTTTACGGTAATATCCGCGATCCTGGCTGCGGTATTCCTACTGTTTGCTCTGGCAATGGGAGGAAAGATGAATTTCTGGCAGGCATACTCGGTGGTGATCTATGCCTGGTTTCCAGTAAGCGTACTACGTTTTGTACTGAATACAATTGTTCTCTACATCAAAGATCCGACAGACATCCACCCGATCCTCGGCCAACAAACCCTGATCCAGGACAGTCTTAATTTCCTTGTTTCGTCTGCTGAGCATCCTGTTATCTACACATTGCTGGGGTCGTTCAGCCTGCTGATGTTCTATTGGGTCGCACTGAATGCTATCGGACTAAAAAATGCGGGAGAAAAGGTAACCGGAACGATCGCCTGGACGGCGAGCATTTCGATATTTGTAGTCCTACTACTCTTCGGCCTGGGAATGGCGATAGCGTTCCCTAGCTTCATCAGCTAATCATCGAACCAATCAAATGAAAGGGCGTACGGGCAGAATTGCATCGGACGCCCTTTGACCTTGTAGGGGTTTGCTATTCATACCGCAAAGATTCGATCGGGTCGAGACGGGCTGCCTTCCATGCCGGAAACAGCCCAAAAATTACGCCGATACCAACGCTGGCACAAAATCCGGCGATCGGAGCCCACAGCGGAACATACGACGGCAGGAACAATCTAACGAGTAACGTCAGGAGCCAGCCTATGATGAGCCCAATGAGTCCGCCAAGGCCGGTTAGTGAGGCGGCCTCGATAAGAAATTGCTGAAGAATATCGGCATTTCGGGCACCGAGAGCTTTTCGTACGCCGATCTCTCTGGTTCGTTCGGTTACGGAAACAAGCATTATGTTCATCACACCGATTCCGCCGATCATCAATCCGATCGAAGAAACGACCACCATGGCAAGGGCAACTCCGGCCGTGATCGATTGAAACTGATCGATGATGCTGTCGGCTGTTGCCAGAGCGAAGTTGTTTGGCTCACCGTAAGGAACCTTGCGACGAATGCGAAGTAAATCCTCAACTTGGTCCTGGGCCTGGCTTAAACGTCCCTCTTTTGCGATCGCCATTATATTCACATCCGCTGAACCTGGTTTCATTCTGCTCGCTGATTCAAACGGCACATAGATCACATTGCTCTGATCTGAGCGGCCTCCGCCACCGCCTAGAAACTGTTCCTTTTTCTCAAGTACGCCGATCACTCTAAAAGGCCTGCCAGCGATCTCGATCTTTTGATCAAGAGGCGAGTCGCTTGGGAAAAATGTCTCCCTGACACTGTTACCGATTAGACAGACATCGATCTTTAATTCATTTTCGGGTTGCGTGAACCATCGACCTTCAACGATCTCCTCCGTACCTGCTTCAGCTATCTCAGGAAGGGTTCCCACGATATTGATATTTGACGATTGGACGCCCTGAGCGGAAACGATCGTCTCGCCGCCCATCGGCCCGCTGGAGACATTTAGCTGCGGCACAGCCGTTTCCAGCTCCGAAAGAGATCGAAGTGCCATTGCATCGTCTAAAGTCAGATTTGGCCTCGTCCTTTCGTCCTGCGTCGGGCGGGCCGTCCGCGGACCGGGCGTCGTCTTATAGATAAACACGGATCGTGTACCGAACGATTTGACCTGATCTTCAACTGCGACCTCGATCCCGCTGATGATGGATGAAATGAGCATTACGGTCACAACACCAATGACAACGCCGAGAATTGTGAGTGCGGAGCGGAGTTTATTACCGCGCAGCGTGTCCCACGCCATCTTGAAATTCTCGATGAATTTGGAGGTTGTGGGTTTCATACTATTCAAATCTCATCGCCTCGATCGGATGTAGACGGGCGGCTTTCCGAGCCGGAAAGAGGCCGGCGAGAATTCCCACTGCACCGGAAACGCCGATGGATACAACGACCGACCATAGTGGGATCTTTGTTGGAAAAACAAGCCGCGTGATCACCATGCCGATGATGTATGCGAGAACGAGTCCGATCACGCCTCCGATGACGGATAGTACTGCGGATTCGATCAGAAACTGGCGTAAAATATCTTTTTGGCGAGCCCCAACTGCCTTCCGAATGCCAATTTCTTTGGTCCTCTCCGTCACGGCAACAAGCATGATGTTCATGATCACGATCGCACCGACAACCAAGGCTATCGCCGGAACTACAAGGATCGCGATCGAGATGCTTCCAAAGATACTTTGGCGAACGCCGCTGATCGCCTCAGGAGTGCTGATACCGAAATTGTCTTTTTCGTCGGCAGCTAATTTCCGTTTTATCCTTAGCAGCACACGGACTTCGTCAACCGCGAGATCCATACTCGTTGAACCAGCCGGCGTCCCGACAAAGGATGGGGCACGGCTAAACTTGATCCCGCCAAACGCGGTCGCAAAGGTTTTCAGTGGTAAGAGGACGAAATTATCTTGTGATTGGCCGAACACGCTCCCTTTCGCAACCTGAACGCCTATTATCTTGTACGGAATACCCGCAATGTAGATCTCGCTGCCGACCGCATCGCCTCGCGGGAATAGCGTGGTTTGAATATCTGCACCGATAAACGCAACCCGAAGGCCGTTATCATCGTCAACGTCCAAAAAATAGCGCCCCTCTGCCACATTTACCTGCTCGATCTCACCAACGATAGGTTCGACGCCAGTAATTGATATGTCCGAGAGGATCTCTTCTTTAAACCGGATCTCACGCTGAACGCCGCTTGCCTTTGCTCCGATCATTCCAACTAAACGAGCGTTTCTGCGGATAAACTCAAGTTCATCAAGATCGAGTTCCTTGTTGCGCCGGCGGGCAGCTGCCATCGCATCACTGTTCCCAAAATCCGCGAAACTGAAACGTGAGATTGTAAATGAATTTGACCCAATGCCAGCGATCTTTTCGTCAACGTATGTGTTGAATCCCTGTAGGAGCGAAAGCACGACCATGAAGGCCGTCATCCCAATGATCATACCGAGGAGAGTTAGGAATGAGCGCAGCGGATGAGCCCAAACTTCGGTAAGGGCCAGCTTAACCGTATCCGCGACACGCATGCCCATGATCTCACCGCCTGTAGACAGAGTAGCGTGAAATATTTCACATGTCTGTGATGTCTAGCACACTTGGAAGTTAAAATCGGAGACCGCAAAGCGGAATTATTCGTATCGGAGCGACTCGATCGGGTCGAGCCGAGCTGCCTTCCAGGCAGGAAATAGTCCGAATATGAGCCCGATGCCCACACTCGCACCGAAACCGGCAATGGGAGCCCAGAGCGGCACATAGGAAGGGAAGAAGATACGTACCAGGAAAGTGAGTCCCCAGCCGATCAGAAGGCCGACAATGCCGCCAAAACCGGTCAAGGTGGCGGCCTCAATGAGGAATTGAAGCAAAATATCACTCTGCTTTGCACCGATGGCCTTTCGAATGCCGATCTCGCGGGTTCGTTCGGTAACCGACACGAGCATGATATTCATCACACCGATACCACCGATCATCAAACCGACCGAAGAGATAACCACCATGGCCAGAAAGACGCCGCCCGTGATCGCCGAAAACTGATCGATAAGGCTGGCTGCGGTCTCCATTGCGAAGTTATTCTTGTCCCCAAATTTAACCTGCCGCCGAGTTCTCAGAAGGTCCTGAATATCATCTTTCGCCTTTTCTAACTGGCCTTCGCGAGCAACCGCAAGGATAAACAGATCGTCCGCATTCGGCTTGAGCTTCAACGCCGAATTCATCGGCATATAGATGATATTTGTCTGGTCATTATTACCGCCGCCGCCGCCGAAAAGTTGTTCCTTCTTTTCGAGCAGCCCAATAATGCGGTATTCCTGCGATCCGATCTCGATCGTTTGGCCTAACGGGGATTCGTAAGGAAAATAGGCTTCTTTCACGAAATTGCCGATCACGCAGACGTTTGCCTTCGCTTCATTTTCCGCGTCTGAGAACCACCGCCCATCGACGAGCACTTCGGAGCTTGTTTTTTCCACTGCCGGGAGCGTTCCATTTAGCTGGACGGATGTAGAAGTTTTTCCGTTCTTGCCGGTTACGTTGATCTTTTGACCAAAGAAATTATTCGAAATATCGAGAAACGGAACAGCGACTTCGATCGTTTTCAGATTAGCGATCTCGGCGGCATCATCCATCGTGAGCGGCTTGCGCATTCGCTCCTCTCGGGTCGGCTGGCTTGTTCTGATGCCGATGTCCATTTTGTAGAGAAAGATCGACCGTGTACCAAATGACTCGATCTCCTTCTCGACAGCGACATTGATTCCGCTAATGATCGAGGAGATAAGCATCACAGTGATCACACCGACGACGACACCGACGATCGTAAGAAACGAGCGCAGCTTATTGCTTCGCAGCGTATCAAACGCCATCTTAAAATTCTCGTAAAATGAACCGACTAAAAAATTCATTTTGGATCAATCCGCCCTTAGAGCCTCAATTGGGTCAAGCCGTGCGGCTTTCCATGCTGGAAACAGGCCAGCCAGTATTCCGACGCCGCCTGATACAAGAATTGCGAAAACGGCCGACCAGATCGGAATCCGTGTTTGAAAAACAAACGCAGTGATAATTATCCCTAGAAGTTCAGCGATTATCAGGCCAATAGTGCCCCCGATCGCCGAAAGTGTCGCCGATTCCATCAGAAACTGCTTAAGAATGTCGGCTTGCCGTGCCCCGAGGCTTTTGCGGATGCCGATCTCTTTCGTTCGCTCGGTAACTGAAACCAGCATGATATTCATGATCACGATCGCACCGACCACAAGAGCGATCGTCGGAACGGCAATGATCACAATAAAGGTCGGTCCCAAAATGCGGTCACGAATGCCCGTGATCGCATCCGGAGTTAAGATCCCAAAAGTGTCCTTTTCTCCAAATGGGATCTTTCGCTTGATACGCATCAGAGTACGAACCTCTTCGACCGCATCATTGAATGTCTTTTCGTTTTTCGCAGTGATGACAAAATACGGTGCCCGGTTATTTCTAAGGCCGCCAAATGCACTGCCGAAAGTCTTGATCGGAAGCGTCACGAAATTATCCTGAGGCTGGCCAAAAACGGTTCCTTTTGCCGTCTGAACACCGATGATCTTATACGGTATGCCCGATATCGTAATTTCCTGCCCGAGAGCACCGCCTTGCGGAAATAGCTTCTTCGAAACATCCATTCCGATGTAGGCCACGCGAGCAGCATTGTCATTCTCGGGCGGCGAAAAATAGCGGCCTTCAGCGATGTCCAGTTTATCGATCTCTGCGATGATCGGCTCCGCTCCGGAGATCTGGACACTGCTGAGAGATTCCTTGCCGCGTTTGACGTCTCTCGACATGTTGCCAGCCTTGGCACCGATCTTGTCGATCAACTGTGCCCGCTCGCGGATGAAATCGCGTTCTTCGAAGGTGAGTTCCTTGTTCCGGCGCTGTGCCGCTGCGATCGTATCGGTGTCCTTAAAATCATCAAAACTAAAGCGGCGCAGAGTGAAAGAATTAGAGCCAATACCGGCTATCTTTTCGTCAACGTAAGAATTAAACCCCTGCAGAAGCGAAAGCACGACCATGAACGCCGTGACGCCGATGATCATGCCGAGCAGCGTTAGAAACGACCTCAACTTATGTGCCCAAATCGCTGAAAATGCTAGTTTTATTGTCTCGGAAAAATTCATCTATATCAGCCGATCCGTCAAGAAGTTAAATACGTTGCTATCTCGAAAGAGTTTAACAAAAATCCTCTATTATTTCGTCCTCCGAACAAATAGTTTCCAAAGCGACGCCAAGTGGGCAAAAAGCACGATCGGCACGACGATCGTGGGCAGCAATGAGTATGGGAATGTCAGGACCGCTCGATTCGGCTGGTCAAACGCAATTTGCTGGATCGGCGAAGGCACGGAAAGTGCCGCGATCGATACCACGGTCAATAACAATGCAAGTCCGATAAAATTGAAAGCAACGAGGATGGCCTTATTCACAGTATTCCCTCGGAAGGCCGTCAGGTAAACGAGCAGTGAGAGGATTCCGGTCAAGATGTCATAGTTCCATCTTGCAAAAGTCATTTCTCGAGGGACCATGGAACCTAAAAAAAGCCAGTAGAGCACAAACTCGACCGGAATTCGAACAACATGAACGAGTGTCAACAACTCTAACGGGAGCTTTTCAACAAAGGTGGGTCGAAAAAAGAGCAGAAACGTGAGATTCAAAACCAAGCCCGGCAGAATGCCAAAAACAAAAAGCCTTGGCGGCAGGGTATCCGTATTCTCATAAAAGCCGCCGATCGACAGGACAGATTGAAAAATGATCCAAAGCGGAAGGAGGAAAAGGAGAACCTTAGATGGCAATGCCTGCAGACCAACGGATTTGGCGGCCTGGAGCAAAAACCAGACCGCAGCGAATGCCGTCACAAGAAATACTACTGAAACATATCGAGGAACGCCATCCATTACCTGATGCGTTCGTCTTTCTCGATCTCACCGTCGCGGATCGTGATCACGCGATGCGCACGTTCGGCGATCTCGGGCTCATGGGTAACGAGAATGATCGTATTGCCATCTTCGTGAAGCTTTTCGAACAAATGCATGATCTCGACGCTCGTCTTAGAATCGAGAGCTCCCGTAGGTTCGTCAGCAAGCAAAATTGACGGGTTATTCACTAACGCCCGAGCGATCGCAACACGCTGTCGCTGGCCACCAGAAAGTTCATTCGGCCGGTGCATCACGCGATCTCCAAGTTCAACTGCTGTCAGGGAGGCGAGAGCCTGATCGTGTCGTTCCGCCGTTCTCATACCTGCGTATATCAGCGGAAGCTCAACATTGTGCAACGCCGTAGCACGGGCGAGAAGATTGAAAGTCTGGAAAACAAAGCCGATCTCTTTGTTTCGGATGCGCGCCAGTTCGTCATCTGTCATATCGGAGACCAGATTGCCGTTGATCCAGTATTCACCTTTTGACGGGGAGTCGAGGCAGCCGATCAGGTTCATCAATGTCGACTTACCCGAGCCGGAAGGCCCGATGATCGCAACGTATTCGTTTCGTTTAACTTCGAAGGACACATCCTTGAGAGCATGAAGCTCTTCGTTACCCATCTGGTACGTTTTCCAGATGTGTCGCATACTTATCAAAGCTTCGCCCGGGCCTTCGATCTTCGAGGCAGACGAACCGCCATTTCCGTTTTCTTCGTCCATAAATCGGTACATGATTGGACCGCAGGCATCATGCCTGCGTATACATAAAGCTCAAACTTGAGCCGTAGTTGCGAACAATTGGGAACGCAGGCAGGATGCCTGCGTTCCGGCTAGGTCTTCGCCGCGGCTTCACCCTCTTTCTTGACGGCTTTTTTAACGACTGTGCCTTCTTTAAGTGTATTTAGAACCCTGCTTGGCCCCGTTATCACTTCGTCGCCTTCCTTGAGGCCGGTTAGGATCTGCCGATCAGATTCGCCGATGATGCCGGTCGTCACCTCGACAAACTTGGCCTTCGTTCCATCGAGAACGTAGACGCCGGTTATCATTTTTGGTTTTTCACCGCCCGCCGCAGGCTGCGGGGCGTCGCCCTGGATGGTCGGAGACGCTTGAGCGTCAGGTTTCTTTTCAATAACTGCCTGCAGCGGTATCGCGATCACATCATTAACTACTTTGGTCGTTATCTCAGCCGTTGCACTCATACCCGGGCGAAGGCCTTCCTGAATTTCCTTTGGAAGGTCCCGCATCTGGATAACGACGCGAAATTCTTTAGCTTCCTGGACGTTGATATTCACCGAAAGACCGCCGCTCGTCTGTGATTTACCTACAGCAAGCGGAGTTTTCTGAATGACCTCACCCGCGATCTCCTTGTCTCCGAATGCATCGACCTTGATCTTTGCCTTTTGGCCAACTTCAACCTTATCGATCGAGGTTTCATCGACTTTTACTTCGACATTGATCTGGGACATGTCGGCGATGGTCAATAGTGCGGTTGTCGAAAGGCCAGCGACGGCGAAGGTACCAACCTTCGACGGGATCTCAGCGATCACGCCGTTGATCGGAGCGACCTGAAGCGTTTTATCACGCTGGTTACGCTGTCCGCGAAGCTGAGCGGCTGACTGATTGGCTCGTGATTGGCTAGACGCAACATTGAGGTTGGCAGTATCAACACCGCGTTTGGCATCGCGAACCAAAACCTGCTGCTGGGCAAGCCGTGTTTGTACATCTCTTACGCTGATCTGACGGGAATTGAGGTTAGACTTTGCATTATTAAGCGATGCTTTCGCGTTTTCAACGCGGTCTTTAGCTGAATCGTATTCAGACCTCGCAATAACGCCGCTCTCAAGGAGCTGCTGATTTCGAAGAAGCTCGCGATTCGCGGCATTAACCTCGACCTGGGCTCTGTCGACATCGGCCTGAGCCGCTACGATCGCCTGACGTGCAGAGTCGATCGCAACCTGAGCGACGTTATACTGCTGCTGGGCTGAGGCATAGTTGTTCTGGGCTGCCGTCACCTGCGACTGAGAAACACGAACTTCATCCTGCGAGGCTTGAAATGCAGCCAACTGGGCGTCCGTATTCGACTGAAGCTGATTGGGATCGAGTCGGACGAGCGGCTGCCCTTTGATCACCTGGTCGCCTTCCTTAACATAGATCTCCTCGATACGGCCCTGAACCTCACTTGTAAGGTTCATGAACTGTATCGGCCGCACTTCTCCGGAAGATGTGACGGTCGACCTAAGCTCTTTCCTGGTTTCTACCTTAACAACCGTAACTTCCGGTGTATCCTTACGCGTGGCGAAGATGCTGCCGATGATCACGGCTGCGATCAATAAAACGGCAACAACGCCAACGATGATCTTGGTTTTACGGCTCAATGCCATAGATGAATGTTCCTCTCAAAAAATTAAGTCTCTAAACCTTAGAGTATAGCTAAATGTGCCTGTGGATGTCGTATCAAGCGGGTATTACGACGAGATTTTTCTCATTGTTTCAAAAAAGTGCGGGCATGTAAGACAATTGCAACAGTGGCAGGAACCATCATTAAAGGTTTGACGTAAAATTCAGGTAGAATTAGGATTTACGTACAACTTACGACGATGTAAAATTATGGCTTGTTTACACCTCGCCGCAAAAGACTTAGCGAGTAAAGAAAATCATGATCAGATGCTCAGCATGCCAAACGGCAAATCTTGATACGTCCCGTTTCTGCGATGAGTGCGGAAGCAGGTTGATCGCTTCGCCTCCCGTCGAAGAAACACCTCAGCCGGCATATGTTCCACCGCCATCGGCGAGTTCTTTTTCGCGGCCGGTCAGCGTTACCTCGCTGGGCGTGCCCCCGGTCGCCTTCGAGCCCGAACCGGCGACGCCTCTGTCGCACGTGAAAAACGTTAACTCAGGATCGGCTCACGCTTCACTTATGATCGAACGTGGTGATGGGCCGGGAACCGAGTTCCGTCTCGTCAGTGACGAATCGACGATCGGACGCTGGGATGCGGACAACGGGATATTCCCTGATGTCGATCTCGATGCTCATGACTCAGATGCTAAAGTTTCTCGGCGCCACGCTCGGATCATCCGCAATAATGGCGGCTACTTTATTGAAGATCTGGGTTCTACCAATGGCACGTATGTTAATAGGGGACGCCGGCTGTTGCCGGGAAACGCCCAACTATTGAACGACGGCGACGAAGTCATAGTCGGAAAAACCTTTTTAAGATTTAAAATCATCGACTAGGTTAGAGCTAGATACCAAAGAGACAAAAATGCCCCTCTGTCATAATTGCGATTTCGAAGTCGCCGAAAATACTGGCTTTTGTCCGATGTGCGGCGTCGCACAAAAATCTGACGCGCCGATCGACATCAGCGGACATGTATCGGCTTTCAGTGATCCTGACGAGCTGATGGCAAAGATGTTCGATGAAAACGCCGAGGAAGTGAGTTCCGAGTCGGATAAGGTAGTTCCTGCCGAAGAACGGATCGAATTAGACGAGACACCGGAAGAATTGAGCCACCAAGACGAAAATCCCGAACTGGAAATTAGGGAAGAACAACTTGTGGCGGTGTCTGAAGAACCCGAGCATCCCGCGGAATTGGAGAATTTTATTGAACTTCCGGCGGATCGGCCTTCGATGGGTACTGAACCTGAGGAAGGCCCAGAAAATGCCGAGGCAGTAGTAAATGCTGAGAACAGCGCCGAAGATGCCTCTTTTGAAGCCGATCTTGAGGATGAACAACAACCAAAGGTCAGCACAAATGATTTCGCGGTGCCAGCCTCCGAGAGTTTAGAAACGGAGCTATCCGGTTCCGATCTCGGCCAGACGGAACAACCGCTTGGTAGTATCACAACCGACGGCAAGCGTGGCGCGCTAAAGCCTCTGGCCGAGGGAACGCTCCTAAATTCGCGGTATAAGATCGTCCGAAAGATCGGCGGCGGCGGGATGGGAGCAGTATATCTTGCCTGCGATCAAAACCTTGGCGGAATTGAAAGAGCCGTAAAGGAAATGGTGCAGTCAAGTATCGAGGAAGAGCAGCAAAATAAGGCTGTTGAGGATTTTAAGCGCGAATCAACGATCCTCTCGACACTAGACCATCCGTCTATTCCGACGATCTACGATTACTTTTTCGACAACCTTGAGGGCCGATTCTACCTGGTGATGAAGTACATCTCCGGCGGCGATCTTGCGGCCCGGCTTCGCTCGACTCCGGGCGGACGGATCGATGAACGTACGGTTACAGAATGGGCGATCCAGGTGGCAGACGTTCTGTCTTATCTTCACAACCTTCCGACTACCATCGTTTACCGCGACCTGAAGCCATCGAATATCATGCTCGACGGCACTACCGGCAAGGTAATGCTAATTGACTTTGGAATTGCCCGTTCCATCAATCAACAAGAAAAGGGCGTTACAGCCGTTGGTACCATGGGCTACGCGCCGCCTGAGCTATTCTCGGGGCAGGTTGAGCCCCGATCGGACATTTACAGTCTAGGATCGACCATGTTCCATCTGCTGACGGGAGCTGATCCACAGAATAATCCGCTTCTGATATTCGACTTTCAAAAGAATCCGCGGCCTCGGCAGATCAACCCGCAGCTTTCTGATCAGATGGAGCGGATTCTGATGCGTTCGGTCGAGTACAGTGCGGAACACCGCTTTCCCTCGGCGGATGCGATGCGCCGGTCGCTGGCTGAACACCTGGACCACCTGAGGAGCGGGCAAATCACTTTTGGGGTCTCTGAGGCTCCGATGGCAGTCAGCCTTGAGAATCAAACCGTATTTTGCGGGTTTTGCGGCCAGCGGATAGTTGCAACGGACATGTTCTGCGCTTTTTGCGGTGCGAAGCAGCCGATCGGCCAGCAAGGAGTGCACGCTGAGATCTATCCGAGAACGGGCGTTACGGCAAAGCTACTCATTGACGGTACGAGTGAACTAGACACGCCCGTATTTTCGCTCGAAAAAAACGAAAACCTGCTCGGCCGACGCGATCCGCAATCCAATATTTTTCCTGAGGTCGATCTTTCCAAGTTTGATCCGCAAACCAAGATATCCCGGCGTCACGCCCGCATCTGGCGCGAGGGCGGAGGATTCATGGTAGAAGACCTTGGTTCGTCGAATGGAACGATACTCGTAGCAGGATTGAGCGATTCCGTTCGATTACAGCCGCGACAACCGCACCCGCTCACCAGCGGCGACCGTCTGCGGTTAGGAGACACCACATTACATTTTTTGATGAGTTAGGATAGTCACTTTTACCTTATGGCCTCAGCCGTCCAGAAAGCACTAGCTGCAAACCCGTCAGATGCTGAAAAGTTAGTTGACTTTTCTCCTGAGACTCTTCGTGCACCATTCGCCCTGCGCTGTGCTTCTCTGAGTATCGATTATATTATTCTTCTTATTTTTCCGGCTGGCTGGCTCACGTTTGGAAAACTCTTCGGCGAAGGAAACACCGCTGCCCTGGGAACTTCGATCTGGGTGGTTGGAATAGCTTTTTTTGTCGCTAACTTTCTTCTCCTTCCTTTCTTTCGCGGCCAGTCCATAGGGAAAATGCTTACGGGCATCACCATTGTGAACGCAAACGGAACCGATCTCAGTTTTGGGAGGTTGCTGATCAGAAACACGATCGGTTATCTGATAACCCTCTTAACGGGGGGCCTTGGTTTTGTGATCTCGGCTCTTAACGCTAGCGGAAGAACGCTTCACGATCTTCTCTCCGGAACGATCGTCGTGCACGGACGTAAAAAACAGCTCTAAGTAAAGGATATGGCCCATTTAGTCGTCAAACACGCCAACGGTAGTTCAGATAAATTCCCGATCTCGCGCCTTCGTACAACCATCGGACGTTCGGCAAGAGCCGATCTCTGCATCGCGGACGCGTTCGCATCGCGTCTACATGCCGAAGTCAGGCAGGAAGGAGATAATTTTTGGCTAGTCGACCTTGGTTCCGCCAACGGAACACGGCTCAACGGAACGCCGGTAACGACCACGTTGCCTCTTGTCTCCGGCGGAGAGATCCAGATCGGAGAGACGCGCATCGAATTCGAAAGCGATGCCCGTCCGCCGGTTAGCTTCAGCTCGACACTGATCTCAGACGGAACGCAGGCGCTGGATCCTTCGAACACTATCTCGTTCATGGGGCGGCGAAACCCAACAACTGAGATCCTTGACTCGTCAATGTCGAGCCGCAATGACCTGCTTGGATTGATCAGCAAGGTCGGTATCGCTCTTTTATCGTCAAGTGGCCTTGATGACACCCTGAATCAGGTTGCTACGCTAGTTTTCGAAGCAGTGCCCGCCGAACGAGTCGTTATAATGCTTCGCGATGAAAAGAACGCCGATGAAATGATCATCAAGGTTGCTCGCAATCGCGGCAGCGACACGAAGATCGGCGAAGTTCGTGTGAGCCGGGCGATCATGAGCGAGGTTGTTGAGAACGGTAAATCTGTCCTGACATCCGACGCCCAACAAGATCCTAGATTTGCAAGCCAAACGATCATATTGCAAGGAATACGGTCGGTTCTTGCGGTGCCGATGTGCGTGGACGAACGCCATGTGTTCGGCATCATCTATGCCGATAGCCCGACGAGCCAGTCGACATTTACCAGCGACCATCTTAATATTCTGACCACGCTTGCCTCAGTTGCATCGATCCGTGTCGAGAACGCGAGCCTCATCGACGAACGCATCAACCGCGAGCGCATGGAAAGGGAACTTGAACTCGCGACCGAGATCCAACAGCGTTTCCAGCCGGACGGGCCTCCAACGGTCGAGGGATATGACTTTCAAGGGATATCCTTCTCATGCTATGAGATCGGTGGGGATTATTACGATTTTATTCCGCGACACGACGGCACAATGCTCGTTGCGCTCGGTGACGTTTCTGGAAAGGGCACGTCCGCGTCATTACTGATGTCGAGCCTTCACGCGGCGATCCATGCCCAGGTTGCCGCCAAAACCCCGCTTGCCGAGCTCGTAACTGCGGTCAATGTTTATCTCGCCAACAATACACCTGCCAACAGGTTCATCACGCTCTTCGTTGCAGAACTAGACCCGGCAACAGGCGTGCTCAATTATATCAATGCCGGCCATAACCCACCGTTGATCGGCAGAGCAGACGGAACGCTTGAATTGGTCCAATCCGGCGGTCTCCCGCTCGGCCTGATGGATTTTGCAGAATACGAAACAGGCAGAGCTCAACTCCATTCCGGCGACGTTCTGTTCATCTACAGCGACGGTGTTTCGGAAGCTAACAACCTCAACGAAGACGAATTTGGCATGGAACGGCTGCAAAATGTCATTAGCACTAATGTAGGCCGCTCGGCGAGTGGGATCAGGGATAAAGTAGAGGCAGCTCTCTCCGAGTTCACCGGAACGGCCGCTCCGAACGATGACATTACCTTGGTGATCGTTAAGAGACTTTGATCTGAGGCTGCTTTGCTAACGAACAATGAGAGTTTGCCCTTCATGTGACAATACTTATCATGATGACGATCTGAACTACTGTTTGATGTGTGGAACCGCGGTAGTTGATGGCGCGGTTCAACCAACTGTTGCGATCTCAGGCGGAACAGAAGCCACGGTTGCTATGAACGCTCAGGCGACCATGGTGGAGCCAAAGCGACACGGGCCTTGGTTTTGGATCGGGGTTACCGTTGCCTGCATTGCAAGTGTAACTGGTGCCACGTTCGGCGCTTTCTTTCTCTATTTCCTGTTCATTTCGGATCCGAACGAGCCACGGAGATCGAATCGTAACGGAAAGATCACGACCACAAACAAAGAAAAGCTAAAGCCTACCCCCACGCCGATCCCATCTCCATCTCCCAACGAAAGCGTTTTAGAGGACCCAGCAAAAGTTGACGAGGTTGCATCGATAACTTGGGAAACCACGGCCCTGGATCTCAAGCGAGCCAAAGACGAAAAGTGCACCATCTTGTGTCCCGTTTACGGAGCGGCATCCGCTGTCTTCGGTTCCGACACATATGCGGCTAACTCGTCCGTCTGTACGGCTGCGGTACACGCCGGCCTGATAGACTTTGAAGACGGAGGCGAGGTAACAATAAAGTTCCGGCCCGGCCTTCCGAATTACGTTACGACCACACGTAACGGCGTAACCTCAAATATGTTTGGCAGCGAAGATCTCAGTTTTATTTTTGTAGATACCGACGATTGAGCAGTCATCAACAACGAGAATATAAACCGTAATGACACGGTTAAAACTTGTTGACCCTTTAGTCGGAATGGCGTAATATCTTAGATGGCGTCCTTCTCGCCTCCCCGCCATGCCGATAAAATCTAAGAAAGTAAGCCTCATATTTTTCGTTACTGTCACACTTCTGCTTGTCGGACTGGCTCCGCTGGTGCTGACGGGTTGGCTGCTTTCTGACAAGAGTGGACGTGAACTAAGGTCTGCCGAAAATCGCTATCAGATCCAGCTCGTACAGGAAAAAGCCCGCCAGATCGAAATGTTCGGTCAGCGGTTCAGTTCAGTTGTCGGCAGCCTCACCAATGGGTTAGAGCTCGCCAATACAACTACCGCTATTGCTTCAGCTCAAACCGAACGCACATTAGGCACACTTTTACGAGAGAACCCCGATCTTCTTGCACTCTACGTGAAGGCGGTGAACGAAGAATCCCTCACAGTATTTCGTGCGGAGTTTATGAATCGCGGAGAAGTGGAGGCGATATCAGAAGCTGCCTCGGAAATGCTCGGAAAAGGCCGTATCAAGATCGGCGATCCCAAAAAGCTCGGCTCCGGACAATTCGTGATGTCGTTCACATCCAAAGTCAATATCAACGGCTCAGAAGCGGCAAAGATCGTTGCAATAGCTTCGCTGCAGCCGGTTTCACAGGGGCGAATCGGGCCTGCAGATACAGTCAGCCCTCGTTCCTTTTTCCGCTACGTATAACGGCAAAACAAGCGAAATGATCGGAGCATATTCGACGGCGCATTTAGCGGATGGATACAACGTCGGTGTAATTGCGATGCAGGATGAGAAACGTGCGTTAGCATCGGTCGGTGAGATGCGGACACAAGCCTGGCTTATCAGCATGGCATTCGCCGTTCTTGCCCTTATTGTCGGGTTCATCGGTGCGAGATTTATGACCTCGCCGCTGCTTCGAATGGTGAATGCTGCAAAGCAGATCGCAGCGGGCGATTTTACGACGCGTGTTGAAACGAACAGCATTACCGAAATAGGAACCCTCGGCGAGACGTTCAACCTGATGACCGACAAAGTCGAGGAACAGATCGTAAAGCTGGCGAAAGCCGCTGAAGAGAACCGCGACCTCTTTGTCGGAACAGTCAAGGCTCTTGCTGCCGCGATCGACGGAAAAGATAAGTATACCCGTGGCCATTCGGAGCGCGTCTCCCGGATCTCGGTTGCGATCGGAAAACGGCTGGGAATGGGAGATGAAGAACTCGAGACCCTGAGGATCAGTGCCCTTCTTCATGACATCGGAAAGATCGCTGTAGACGATTCGATCCTGAAAAAGCCAGCCGCATTGACCGACGAAGAATTCGAGATCATGAAGACACACCCGATGAAGGGTTACAAGATCATGTCGCAGATCCCGGCCATGAAGGATTTCCTGCCGGGAATGGTGATGCACCACGAGATGGTCAATGGAAAAGGTTATCCGCATGGATTGACCGGTGACCAGATTCCCCTGCAGGCGAAGATCGTTTCGGTCGCGGACACTTTCGACGCGATGACAATCGACCGGCCATATTCGAAGGGAATGGAACTGCAGCCGGCTTTGGAGCGGCTTCGTAGCTTTGTTGGGACACGTTATCAATCGGACGTCGTCGAGGCGTTAGTTGAGGCTTGCAATGCGGGAGAGGTAGCTAACGGAATTGTCCGGCAAATGGCGGCCATTCGTGCGGCCACGTCAGAGGATGTAACAAAGGTACCAGTTAAACTGGTCGCGTGATCGGCTATGGAGACGGAATCAACCCAGGAAATATGGCATGTCGAGGCAAACGGCGAGGTCTTTGAAACACACTTTGCCCAAATGACAGAATGGATAGCCGAAGGCTCTCTGCTCAGGATCGACCGCGTCCGAAAGGGTGACCTTCGCTGGATCGAGGCGGGTAAGGTGCCTTCGCTGGTTGCGTTTTTCAACGCAAAAGACAACGGCCAGCCAATTAGCCCGCCTGTGGTTACGACAACAAAACTAGGCCCGTCCGTGCTTCCCGGGTCGCCCTCTAATCCTTCGAATTCTGCACCGGTAATTAGTTCTTCCATTTCAGGTCAAACAGTTTCTGATCCATCAGCAGAGCCAGTGTGCTGTATGCACGCGGATCTGCCGGCTGTATTTTTTTGTGAGACTTGCTGCAATCAATTCTGTCGCTCCTGCCCGAATTCGTACGGCGGAAATGTAAAGATCTGCCCGTTCTGCGGAGCAATGTGCCGAAAGATCGAAACGACCGAGGCCAAACCCCTCAAAGTTTATTACCCGCCGGTGGGCAAATTCGGATTCGGAGATTTTACAGAGGCACTCGCCTATCCGTTCAAGTTCAAAGCAAGCCTGATCATGGGCGCGATCATGTTCATGTTCCTGTCGATCGGGCAATCGGTTGTTTCGTTCGGCGGGATATTCATGATGTGGGAGCGATCGTTAGCTTCATGCTCGCCAACACATTGACCTTTGGAATACTTGCAAACACGGTTGAGAATTTTTCTCAGGGAAAGATAGGTGAGAATTTCATGCCTTCGTTTGACAACTTTTCCCTTTGGGAAGACGTCGTTCATCCTTTCTTTTTGATGATCGGAGTTTATATCTCGTCGTTCGGCCCGCTTATAGCTCTAGGGATCGTAGCGTTTTTTCTGATCGTCGCTCCAATTCAGAAGGAGATCAATGCAAGTCAAGTTGAGGCAATGAGGGCTATGAGTCCGGGTTTGCCATATGCTGCAAACGCAGTGAAGCAAAGTGAAAAAGTTCGAGAGATCGTAAGCAAAAATGCAGAGCAGCAGCGTCGACGTGTTGAAGCCATCGAATCGGGAATCGAACCAGACGAGGATTTTCCACAGAGAACGGTCGCGGACGAGGCCGATGAATTCAACGAAAAGAAATTCGAAGAACTTCAGCAAATGATCCAGGAATCTCGCAAGGCGCAGCTCGAATCTGCTATCGGAAAATCTCCCGAAACGGTCGCGAATGAAAGAGCAGAAATGATAAAACAGGTCATCAGCAAAGGGATATTGCTTCTCTAGCCGGTGGACTGTGCTTGCTTTGGGGGTTGTTTTATTTCCCGGCTGCATCTGCTGTAGCGGGTTATACCAGATCGTTTGGGGCAACGCTCAACCCGGCAGTGGGTCTAGACACAATTCGCAGGCTCGGGTTTGACTACGTCAAGATCCTGGCATTCGGACTTCTGCTCGCGATCGCATCAGGTATGGTGGGAGGCGTTATTGGCGCTATTTTATCGCCATTTGATCTTCCGCGGGTCGGCAATTTACCAGCCACGGCGATCGGCAGCCTATTCGGATTCTACTTTTCTGTCGTATTTTCCTGCGTGATCGGCTTCGCCCTTTATAAGAACGCCGAACGGCTAAAGCTTTTCCGTTGACCAGACACTCCAGCATTGAAAAATATCGCACGTTGTTCAGCGTGCGATATTTTTTTATACTCTTTAGTTTGCGGCCGTGTCTGCGAGGCAAATTATATGGCGTTCTTTTGGCGTAGAAATAAAGAAGACAAGTTCTCAAGCTCCGTTCTCGGTCTCGATAAATCCGTCGAAGAGCTAAAGGCTCGTGAAGAAGCGGTCGAACGCGAATTGAGCGTACGCTTTTCAAAAGCGATCGAAAAGACGCGGCATTCGATCAACAACCGGCTCGATACAATCTTCGAGGGCCGGAAACAGATCGATGAGGCTTTCCTCGAAGAACTGGAAGAAATGCTGATATCGACGGATATCGGCGTCGCGACAACCATGCAGATCCTCGACAGCATTCGCCGTGGCGTATCGCGCCAGGAGATCGGCGATCTCGACGCTCTTAAGAGGGAAATGAGGAAGGAATTGCTCGGCATTCTTCATCATTCAACCGAGCGCGGTGTCGCGGACGAGCGAACGATTGACCCGTCAATAAAGCCGTATGTTCTGATGGTAGTCGGCGTTAATGGTGTCGGAAAAACAACCACGATCGGTAAACTCGCCCAACGGATAAAGGACGAGGGCAACGAAGTTCTGATCTGTGCAGCCGATACTTTTCGTGCTGCGGCGAGCGACCAACTTGAGATCTGGGCTGATCGTGCCGGGGTGCAAATCGTTCAGCAGAAGCAGGGAACCGATCCGGCTGCTGTCTTATTTGACGCTCTCGCCGCAGCGAAAGCACGCAATTCCGATGTGCTTATCGTTGACACTGCCGGCCGGCTTCATAACAAAGCGAATTTAATGGCCGAGCTAGAGAAGATGAAGCGTATTTCCTCACGTGAAGTGCCGGGAGCTCCGCACGAAACGCTCTTGGTGATCGATGCCGTGACCGGCCAAAATGGCCTCGAACAAGCACGGCAGTTTATGAAAACTGCGGATGTCACAGGCATTGTCCTTACCAAACTGGATGGAACCGCAAAAGGCGGCATCGCTGTCGCGATCGCTAAGGAATTGAATCTCCCGATCCGATATGTGGGGATCGGAGAGCAAGTCAATGACCTGATGGTTTTCGATCCAGAAAGTTATGTGAACGGCTTGTTCAACTAACCTCGCCACGAAGGAATTAATCATTGCTCAAAGATCATCAAATCGATATTGACCTCACCAGGCGGGCCTTGGAATTAGCCGCCGATGGTATTGGACTTGTGAGCCCAAACCCACTAGTTGGATGCGTCATAACGTCGAAGGACGGAACTATAGTTGGCGAAGGCACCTATACGAGGCAAGGCGTGATCCATGCCGAAGCGATCGCTCTTGAGCAGGCGGGGCCGCTCGCGGCCGGTGGAACTGCGTATGTTTCCCTGGAACCGCATGATCATCATGGTAAGACCCCTCCGTGCACCGAAGCCTTGATAGGCTCAGGTATAGCCCGCGTGGTCTGCCCGATCGAGGATCCAAATCCGCTGGTCTCGGGCCGCGGCTTTGAAACTCTGCGTAATGCCGGCGTCGAGGTCGTTGTGGGTATTCTTTCTGATGAAGCGGCAAGACTGAACGAAAAGTTCATTTGCTGGCACCAGAAAAAACGTCCGTTCGTCCATCTGAAATTAGCGATGTCGCTGGACGGAAGGATATCACTGAGCGACAGCGTTTCGACGGCTCTTTCCGGGGCAGAAGCAATAACGAGAGTTCAGGATATTCGCAATGAACACGATGCGATCCTCATCGGATCGAACACGGCGTTTGTTGACGATCCGAGTCTAACTGATCGAAGCGGAAAACCGAGGCAAAAGCCCTTGGCTAGGGTGGTACTGGATAATCGTTTGAGAATACCAATCAATTCCACGTTAGTAACAACTGCCCGCGAGACACCTACCATCGTTTTTACGAGAAGTAACGAAAGAGAAAAGATCGACCAACTGCGTCGAGCAGGGGTTAACGTGATCGAGACCCGCGAAGGCGGGCGCGACCTTGCAGGTGTTCTTGAGCATCTGCGCCAACTCGAAATACAAAGCGTACTGGTTGAAGGTGGAACTGAGATCGCGGGCTCATTCTGTGACGCTCGTTTGGTGGATAAAGTATCGTTTATTGCTGCACCAATAATTATTGGCGGCCGCACGGCTCCAAACGCGATCGGCGGCAGCGGTGCCGAGTCCCTGGCCAGCGTCCTTAGGCTTCGCGACCTGACGGTTTCACATCTCGGCGGTGATATCGAGATAACGGGTTATCCGTCAAATTAAGGCTCACGCTATGCGGCCCAAAAAATCGCTCGGACAAAACTTCCTCAAAGACGAATCCGTCATCGATCGGATCGTTGCCGCACTGAATATTTCGGAGGGCGAAACTGTCGTAGAGATCGGGCCCGGACGCGGAGCCTTGACCGATCGACTGGTCTCGACAGGCGTGAACGTAATTGCGATCGAGATAGATCGAGAACTTGTCCCGATCCTTCGAACACAATTCCATTTCAACCCAAACTTCAAAATTGTCGAGGCAGATATTCTGACTTGCGATCTCGAATCAATCATCGCCGGCTCTGATCCCGCAAAAACAAAGCTTATCGGCAACCTGCCCTACTATATTTCGACGCCGATAATTCAACACCTGATCGAATACCGGCATCTCTTTTCCAGGATGTTATTGATGCTGCAGAGGGAAGTTGTCGAACGACTAACGGCAAAACCGGGCGAGAGCGAACGTGGTTTCATTACCGTGATGGTCGAGGATGCTCTTGATGCCAAACATCTCTTCGATGTCGAGCCGAGGGCATTCTTTCCGGCTCCAAAGGTTTGGAGTTCAGTTATGAGCCTTGAACCCAAAGTTTCAGAGATCATTGATGATAAGGCCTTTCGCCGGCTAGTAAGTGTCGGATTTTCGCAAAAGAGGAAGACAATTCAAAATAACCTGAAAACCGCTTTTCCAAACGCGAGCGAACTTCTGACGGCTTCCGGTATCGAGCCAATTCGGCGAGCTGAAACTCTAACTTTGGACGAGTGGAAAAAACTTGCTGGGAACATCAGCAGAGCGTGACGTTCCCGGCAAAATGATTTGTTCTCCATCCACTACTGGAGCCCAACGAAATCAAGGCTGCTAATGCTTGCCGTCGGCGTAATGCTCTGCGGCGCGAATCGGTATCGTTTTGACGCAACGCTCGCAATATAGCTCGCTCCGGCGGGTATATTTTCAAACGTGTATACACCGAACGAACTTGTGCTTACCCGTCGTGCCAGGCCGCCGGAATCAGTAAGCGTAACGGTAGCGTTCCGCAGCCCGGCGCCTTCCGGCGTCATCACACGGCCCGAGATCGTAACGTTCGGCGTTTCTGTCGCATTTCCAAATACAGTAAAACGAGCTGCGGGTGACACCGAAAATCCGAAAGGAGCTGCGTTATCCTGCACATACCAACGTGCATAATATGTTCTGCCTGCGACCGCTGTGCTATTCGGGATCGGAAGGCTGACTGAAACCCAACCGTTACCCGGGCCGGTATTCTGCGTATTCGTAACAAGTCTGGCAAATGAACCCGTGGATGGGATGCTCGATCCCAGATCCGGATCGGTCTCGCTAATTACAAGAGTTGCTTGAGCATTGCCCAGAGCGCCTGAAAGCGAAACTGTAAAATTCGGGTTCCCGACGAGCGGCGGCGAGATCGCCCTTATCTGCGGTGTGAACAGATTAGACCCGGCTCGGCCGACACCCGTGATCTGGGGAACACGGTTTGATTCCATGTAAAGCACGGGCCGGTCAAATCGCTCGGACTCTGCGATAACCCGCGGATCCGTGAGTGGCCGCTTTAGAAACGCCACAAGGTCGGCTCGCTGGTTAGCGTTCAGACCCAAAGGCCGAATGAGATTGTTTGGTTTATTTGGGGCGTTGAAATCACCTCCGCGATTATAAAACGCAACAACATCCTCAAGTGCCGTGAAGCGACCGTTATGGAAAAACGTCTTCCTGAGTTCCACGTTTCTCAGGCTCGGAACACGGAACTCGCCGCGGTTATTGTTGTTTCCAGTAACCTGAAAACGCCCCGTATCATCATTTTGCGGCCTAACCCCGATATACCTGAACGAATTATCGGTAAACAGATTGCCCGCGTGGCATACGTTACAATTGCTTGCGTTAAAGACATTGCGTCCACGCTGTTCTTGAGCCGTCAAAGGTGCAATTCCGGCGGAATCAAGATCGACCGGAGCCTGGTCTGAATAAAGACTTCGTTCGAATGTAGCGATCGCCATCGCGATTCGCGACGGCGTTACCTCCGGAGAGCCGAATGCTTCCTGGAATAACTCCGGGTAGCTGCGGCCGCCGATCCATGCATCCAACGCGACAGGAATTGAAGGACTTATAACCAATGGCTTCGCATCCGCCATCCTGGCGGCTATCTCAGTCCAGTTTCGTCCAGGATGCGACATCTCCACATCAGAGACCGGAGGCCCAAGCACCTGGCTCTCGAGAGCTGCCCCAGCGTTCAGGATCGTCGCATTTGTAACCGGATCGCGAAACACACCGGTTGCCCGGCCGTCCCAAAACAAAACGGGAGCATATCCGGCGTTGATATAAGAAATGGACTTACGGCTCGTTACCTGGTCGTTGAACAACGTGGCGGAAGCAGTATATGTTCCGTCTGCATTGTTGACAGGCACACCTGCAGAACCGGTGATATCATCTGCCGTGTTCATGATCTGATCTGGTCCCGGATTAGTTGATAGAACAGGTGATAATGCAGAACGCGGGTCTGTACCGCCATTTCCTGAGTGATGGCACGAGCCGCACGAAACTGTGCGGGTAGACGATAACTGCTCATCCCAAAAAAGGATTTTGCCCAAATATGTCTTTGCAGCCGTCACCGGATTCCCCGGGGGAACCGGCGGTGGTTCGAGCGGCGGTACGGGGCCTTGCTGCTGGGCGGCCGCCCGCATGCCTTGGTCGGATGAACTAAATCCACTCGACCCGCTTCCGCTTTCCGCCCGGACCCAATAAAAGAACTGCTGCCCGGGAGCGGCTCCAAGATCAAAGAAAGTATTCGCAGGAGTTACGCCAATATCGGTCGCACCTGCTGGATTGTTACTCGTACTTCGGAATACGCGATAAGTCGAAGCACCGCGAACTGGATCCCAATAGAGGCCAACCTTCGAATTGTATAAATTGTCAGTCGCGGTGAAGCCCGTCGGAGCCGTTAATGATGTTGCCTGCCCGGAAACGATCTCGTTTTCGGTAAACTCAAAGCCGACAAACAGGCACACGAATAGTAAAGATACCGCTAGTTTAATGCTTCTCATAAATCCTCTGGGACGGTATTAACGTCGGAATTTGTTATCGGTAATTTAATGCGACTTTAAGCGAATAAATGTCCAAATCTCTTTCTAATATGGTTTCGACAGCGGAATAGGCGTGATTTCAAACTGCTCGTCGTTATACCGATCAAAGCCGCCACCTCATCCAGTGTATAGTCCTCGGAATACACCAAGGTCATCGCTAATCTATCTTCTGCATCGAGTGCGGATAAAACTTTGTCCACAAGCTGAGCAGCAATCATCGAATTGTCCGTTCCTATAGCCCTGCCGTCGGCGATCGTCTCAATGTAGTCGTTTTCCTCGTCGCTCATTTCCGCAAACAGGTTTTCTGACTTACGCTGCTTTCGGCGAAATTCGTCGTAACAGACATTTATGGCGATCCGGGTCATCCACGCTTGAAAGGACGAGTCGCCGCCGCGAAAGTTCTTAAGCGAGAAATATACCTTCGTAAAACACTGCTGTACGAATTCCTCGATATCGCTTCGCTCTCGAAAGAACCTTCCTACGACCCGTGTCATCGGCCGGCGGTAGCGTTCAAAGATCGTTTCAAAGGCGCCTTGATCACCGTCGAGAACAGCCTGAACGAGAGCATCGTCAGAAACGTGTACTTCGTCAGTAAACTCGACTGCCGGAAATTGAGCCTTTTTCTGCAATCCTATTTTTAATACCTCGTCGAGCATTTTCGATGAAAAACGGCTATTCCTCAAATATGACTGATCACGGATACGCTAGTTTTCGACGCGGTAACCGGCCGGAATGGCGAAAAGTTCGCCAGATGGTTCAGCTCGCTTAATGTTTTTTAGCTTAAAAACATGAAGTCCTGACAACGGGTCCTGATGCAGCGACATGATAACTACCTGTAAATCAGGCGAAAAACACTTCTCGCTCACAACCTTCAGAGGTTTTTCATTGCCAACTTGACCGGCAGGGATCTCGTGCTCAGTACGCGTTGCGTTGCAAGTCACACCTTCAATTGTTCTTGTACCGTCGGAAACGGTTTTTGCGTCCGGCCGATCTTCTAATTCGCCTGGACGTGCGGGATTATCCGGCATTCTCGATTTTCGGGCAGTCTTACTGTTCTCGTCGAGAAAGAACTGCGTTTTGGTCGCGAAGTCATGAATGAACACAAGTTTCTGCGGCTTATTACCCGATCCGACGATATTAACGCCGCCGATCATTTCGAGCGGCTGCTCACGGCGAACACGCCCGTTGCCATCGCGATAGATCGCGCCCGTTCGGGTGTTTTTCACTAATGTTCCATCGAATAGCATCCTTGAATCTTCGATCACGGTCTCTGCCGAGAATGGCTGGCCTTTTACCGGCTTGTCGCCAAATCGAAGTTCGGCACCGATGAATTGTGCATTCGGAGGAGGCGGTGGGCCGCCGCGGTCAGGGCGATTTGGCTTTGGAAGCTGCCTTCCTTCGTCCCTCGTCAAGGTACCATCACCATTTTTGTCGAGCTCTGCGAACACCGAGCGGACAATAGCGTCGAACTCTGAACGTGTTACGGCTTTTTCCCCATCGATCCGGTCATTAAAAAAGAATGGCGGCAGAATCCGTTTTCCAGCTTCGCCGGGACGCGGCCCGTTTTCATCAAGCCTTTTGCCCTGTGGCGGCGGATTTCCACCCCGATCAAATGGGCGTTCGCCCTGCCTGGGCCTTGGCGCCTGACGGAGTTCCTGTACCTCAAGCGTTCCGTTTCCGTTGGCGTCGAGCTCAGCAAAGGTCCGTTCGACCGCATCTCTAAACTCTTCAGCCTCCAACTTGCCATTCTGATTGACATCATGCGGCTTGATCCAATCGCCGGGCTGGCCATCCGGCCTATTCGGCCCCATTTCACTCCCGTTCTGGCGATCCTGGCCCGGAATTCCGGGTGGACGCTGGCCAAAAGTGGCAACCGTAAACAAAAGGGAGAAAACTAAAATAGGCAATATTCTTGAATTCATAAAAACTCCTATAATTAAAGGGCTTTCCTAATAAACCGGATAGAATGTGTTAAACCGTCGTCGCCAACTAAAACCTCAGCGTCAACCAAACTTGAAGGCTTTTCAACCGATGCCACGAGACCCAGGGTAACCATCATCGAACTTGGAACCTTTACCCGCACGATCTGCCCGCTCTCTGGATTATCGGCGTAGGATAACGCGATGAAATCTGTTTTGATTGGCTCCTTAGGGTCTTTTGGAGTAGCCGAACGCTCGATCTTCTCATCACTCTTTCTGCTTTCCTTCAAGGCTAAAGTCGATCGCTTTACGCTCGAGGAAGTCAACGGCTTATTAATTCTCGCCGCTGGGGATACGACCCGCTTTTCACTTGAGAATAAATTCGGTGTCGAAAGGTCGACATTCGATCGCGTCTCATTCGATGAAGGCTTTTCAGAACCTAAACTCTTTGCCTGATCTGGAATAAGGTCAACCGATCCGCCCAGGAAAACAAAAACAATGGCCAGAACCATCGCCGCCATCGAAGGAACGCCGATAAAAAAGACACGCCACCATTTCCTTGGCGGCGGCCACGGCGTGGTTTTCTGACTGATATTTCGCTGTACGCCCCACCAGATTGACGGTGACTCGGCAATGTTGTCCAGTTCAGTATCATCAACCATTGCGTCGCTCATTAGCGTGCGAATCATATGGTCGAGCTGTTCGTCTGATAACTGCTTTTTCATTTCATTGGCCTCAAACTTCGTTCGTCAGGTGATAGACGCACGAAAATTCTCAACGGTTTCGAATATTTTCGATTTTGTCGCGCATCTGCCCGGTCATAGCCGTCAGAAAAGTTCATTCTTGTTGTGCTATACTCCAATTTCGATTCGAAAAGATCGCTTGGAGCATGTGTGAGTAAAGTTGAAATAATCCCGCTTGGCGGCATCGGCGAGTTTGGGATGAACTGCATGGGAATTCGGTATGACGGTGAGATGATCATCATCGACGCCGGCATGGGATTTCCTGAAGAAACGCCTTTTGGGGTCGATATCTCGATCCCGAATTTTGATTTTCTCGAGGAATATCGCGACGAATTGACCGCGATCATATTGACGCACGGCCACGAAGATCACATCGGGGCTCTCGCCTATATTCTCCGAAAATTCAACCTGCCGGTTTACAGCTCTCGTTTCACGTTAGCCCTGACCGAGAAACGTTTGGAAGAGTTCGACATGCTTGGCGATGTTCTGATGCATCGCGTCAAAGCCAATGATGTTGTCGAGATCGGGAATTTTGAGGTTGAGTTCATCCACGCCTCGCATTCGCTTGTCGACTGTTTCTCGCTGGCAATTCACACGCCCGTCGGTACGATCATCCACACCGGTGATTACAAGATCGATGACACGCCGGTAATTGGTAAACCATATGATCTCAAGACTTTAGGACGAATCGGTGACGAAGGTGTTCTGGCACTGCTTTGTGATTCCACGAACGCGACGGTTCCTGGCCGAACGCCGTCGGAAATGGCTGTCATTCCGGCATTTGAGGAGATCTTTGAGCAGACCGAAGGGCGATTGATCGTTTCGACATTCTCGTCCTCAATGCATCGGCTGCAGATCGTATTCGACGTTGCCCATAAATATGGACGCCGCGTCTGCGTGATCGGGCGGTCGATGATCAAGAATATCGAGATCGCCGAGGAACAAGGACTTTTGAAGATCCCTCACGGAACCGCGATCGACCTGAGCGGTTCGAGGGCTCTAGATGACGATGAGATCTGCTACCTCGTGACCGGATCGCAAGGGGAATTGAGAGCAGCCCTTTGGAATATGGCAACAGCCAACTTCAAGGGTATCGAGGTTGAGAAGGGTGATACGGTAATCTTGTCCGCCCGCATTATACCCGGCAACGAAAAGGGAATTAGCCGCCTGATCGGCCATCTTTACAAACGCGGTGCCAACATCATCGAAGAAAAACGCCGTCTCGTTCACGTCTCAGGCCATGCATCGCAGGAAGACATACGCATAATGGTTGAAACTGCGAAGCCAAAATTCGTCATTCCGATCCACGGCGAATATCGAATGCTTTTCCGGCAGAAGGAGTTCATAAAAAACCACGTTGGAAGCTACGATGACGACGATATAATTTTGATCGAAAACGGAAACGTACTCGAACTGGACGAGCGATCAGCCCGTATCGTTGAGAAACGTGAACTCTATAAGACCTTCATTGACGAAGAATCGATGGAAGAGATCGAATACGATATTGTTCGCGAACGTAAGAAATTGGCTTACGGCGGTGCGATCTCATTGGTTGTTGCGATGGAAAAGAACAGCAACAAGGTAAATGGTGAACCCCAGATCACGTTCGAAGGTGTTGCCGGGATCGATCCTTTAAATGGATTCGCGGCCGATGCGAGAAAGTCCGTAGCAAAGGCGATCGAAGACATGAAACCCGAACATATCTCAAATCGAACGATGTTCAAAGAAAATCTGCGCATTCATCTGAAGCGTTTTGTTCAAAAGGAATTGAGTTCGAAGCCTGTAATTGTGACAACAGTCATTGAGGTTTAAGTGAATTAGGAGGACTTAGCCAATGCGTACACTCGTTTTGTGTCTGATGTTTATCACTCTCATTGCGACACCAGTTCGAATGCAGAACCTTGACCAAAAAGTTGAGAAAGCCCGACAGGCCGCAGCAAAGATAGCCGTAGAAGGCGAACATCTCGGTGAGATAAAGTTTCGTACAGGTGAAAAGCGAAAAGGGCGGATCATCTCGGTTAATCAGGATTCCTTTACATTGGAACCGGCTAAAGGCGGCTCTGCGGAAACCATACGGTTCGCAGACGTCGATTCGATCAAGAAGTCGAAAAAAGGATTAAGCGAAGGAGCTTGGATCGCGATTGCAGCCGTCTCGGCCGCGGCGGTGATTCTAACTTTCACGGTTATCAAGCCGATCTTATGTGACGGCGGGGCGGGATGTTAAGAAACACAGCGTGACGTGGCGAAACAAGACAATTCTACTAACTGGAGCGTCGAGCGGTATCGGTGAAGCGTTGTCTGTCGCTCTTGCGGAAAAAGGTGCGACCTTAGGCCTTGTTGCTCGCAGGGAAGAACTGCTGGCTGATCTAGCAGCACGATGCGAGGCTGTCGGCGGCAAAGCGATGGTTTTGCCCTGTGATGTTGTTGATCCGACCGCACTTCACTCGGCAGCAGATAGATTTCGCGAAGCTCACGGCCATATCGATGTCATGATCGCTAACGCCGGGATCGGCGGCAATGATCCGCTGACTCGAGCCTACGATCCGACATCGGTTAAGAAATTGATCGACATCAATCTCCTCGGAGCGGTGAATTCGATCCATGCGGTCGTGCCGCAGATGATCGAGCGCGGTTCCGGTCATCTCGTCGCGATCTCGAGCCTTGCGGGTTTTCGCGGGCTGCCAAAATCCGCGGCTTATTCAGCGAGCAAGGCCGGAATGACGGCGTTTTTCGAGAGTGTCCGGCTCGATCATGCAAAGAACGGCATTGACGTGACCATCATTCATCCCGGGTTTATTAAAACACCTCTCACCTCCGGCAGATCCAACAAAATGCCTTTTATTCTTGAACTGGATGATGCAATACCTTATTTCATTTCGGCAATAGAAAAGAAAAAGAAATTCGCAGCTTTTCCTTTCCTTTTGGCACAGATCGTAAAGCTGGGAATGATAATGCCGGCGTGGCTTTATGACAATGTCGCTGGAAAAGCCCGCTTCCGCGAATAGTCTTAGAATGCTGAATGTGTTAGATTCTCCATTTGACCCGCTCCCTTGACCCTAGCCAGACTCTGATTGAGTTTCCGCATTTATGAATCTGCTGCAAGCGATAATCCTCGGCATTGTCCAGGGACTGACCGAGTTCATACCGATCAGTTCGACGGCTCACCTTGTTTTTGCCAGCCGATTGACCAATATTTACGACGGGAACGCCGAGATGATCACAGCCACGATGGCGGTGATCCAACTCGGAACCCTTGCAGCTGTGTTCGTATATTTTGCAGCAGACATATGGGGCATCAGTTCAGCATTTATTCGGGACCATTTCGCTCTCTTGACGGGAAAGCGTGGTATGCGATTTTCGGGAACAGATGGAGTACGCCCGATCTGGCTTTCTGAAGAAGCGTGGCTTGGATGGCTGATCATAATCGGATCGATACCGATCGGGACCGTTGGTTTTATTTTCAAGGACTTTATTGAAGGCAGCGGAACGAAGAATCTCTGGATCATCGCGACGATGCTCATCGTCATTGCAGTTCTGCTATCTTTCGCTGAATTCGTTGGGAAGCAAAGAAAAGATATTCGCCACCTTGGTTTTATTGATGCTATTGTCGTCGGATTTGCTCAGGTCCTAGCCTTGATGCCCGGAGCAAGCCGATCCGGCTCAACCATAATGGGCGGCCTTTTGGCAGGCCAAAAACGCGAAACGGCGGCGCGTTTCTCGTTTCTACTCTCGATCCCGGCTATTACCGCAAGCGGTCTTTTGGAACTCCGCAAAGCCATTAAGATCTTACCGCCGGATAGCTTTATGCCGCTATTGGTTGGAACCATAGTCGCCGCCATTGTCGGGTATTTATCGATTTGGTTTTTGATCGCTTTCCTGAGAAAAAACACAACCGCCGTCTTTATCGTTTACCGGATAATTCTTGGAATAGTGCTCCTCGTTTTGCTATGGCAGGGCGTTATTAGTCCGGTCGTCAACTAACTACATCATTCAACTCCTTGAAGAAACGCTGGAAAATACGAAAGCATGACGCCGATGCGGTAAATAGGCTTGCTTCTGCTTTGCAGGTAAAGCCGCTTGTAGCGGCCCTTCTGATCTCACGCGGCCACGACACGCCCGAGGCGGCTATCGAATTCCTAAATCCGTCGCTTGAACATCTGCATGAACCACTCCTGCTCAAAGGAATGCAGGAGGCAATGGATCGCATCCAGCGAGCCGTTGATAACAAAGAAAAGATCATGATCTGGGGCGACTACGACGTTGACGGGACGACCGGAACGGTCTTACTCAGAAAGATGTTATCTCTGCTGGGTTCTGATTCGACATTCCATGTACCGAATCGTTTTACCGAAGGCTATGGGATAAATATTCCCGCCTTAGAACAGGCTCAGAAAGATGGCGTGACCCTCGTTATCAGCGTCGATTGCGGAATTCGAAGTTTCGAACCGCTTGAATGGGCACGCGATCACGGCCTCGACGTTATAGTCACAGATCATCATCTCTCTGACGAGGTGCGCGGGAATCCGCCGGCCGTCGCTGTCGTAAACCCCAATCAACCGGGCTGTCCATATCCTGACAAACACCTTGCCGGAGTTGGCGTCGCTTTCAAGCTCGCTCACGCCATACTGCGTGAGAATGGCCTCGCTCACGAAGTCCCGGCGTTTCTCAAGATCGCCGCCATTGGCACAGTAGCCGATGTGATGGATCTGACCGGCGAAAATAGAGCGATCGTGCGGCTTGGCTTGCTTGACCTTCCAAAAACCAGTAATTTTGGCCTCAAAGCCTTGATGGAAGTCGCGGATTGCCGGTCGGACATGACGAGCTACCATATAGGTTTTCGCATTGGCCCTCGAATTAATGCCGCCGGGCGAATGGATATCGCACGCCATGTTGTGGAACTATTCGAGGCACAAGATTTTGCGAGTGCACGCCAGTTGGCGACCCTTTTAGACAGTCGAAATCGGGAACGCCAGCAGGTTCAGCAAAAGATCACAGAACTTGCGCTTTTCGAAACAGAAGGCATCACTGAAAAGCACTTTGTGGTCGTCGCGGGTGAAGGCTGGCACCAGGGCGTGATCGGCCTCGCGGCATCTCGAATTGCGGAAAAGCTGTATCGGCCAACGATCGTTCTGTCGATAAAGGAAGGATACGGGCACGGGAGTGCGAGGAGCATCGTTGGCTTTCATCTGCTTCAAGCTTTGGATAGCTGCGAAGATCTCTTCGAGCAATATGGCGGCCACGCAGCGGCGGCGGGAATGAAGATCAAGGTCGATAATATTCCCGAGCTTCAGAAACGCCTGGATGAATACGCAAGGAGAACACTCGCTGCAGAAGATCTCATCCCACAACTAAACATCGACGCGCTTGTCACCAGCAAATCGCTGAGCCTCGATCTGGTTGAGAGGTTTGCCCCGTTCGAACCTTTCGGCGCGGGAAATCCAAAACCGGTCTTCGTCACCCGCGATCTGATCCTCAGAGATGAGCCTTACGCGATGAAGGAAAAGCATCTAAAGCTGAAGCTGCTCGGGGAAGATAACCGACAGTTCGAGGCAGTTTGGTGGGATGGCGTTGAAAGATCAAAGGGGCAAACCCTCAAACCTAATTCCCGCATCGAATTAGCTTACGTCGCCGAGACGAATACATGGCAGGGAAATACCCGGCTGCAACTTGTCGTCGAAGATCTAAGAGCGGATAATTAGTCGAACGTGCCCGAAACGAATCCCCACAACTTAAAGCAATACCGAGTGCGCGCGACCCTGCCATTCTACTTCCGTATTTCGGCGGTCGCGGCAATTGTCGTTGCGGTCATCGTCGTCGGTATCGGTTTCTATCGCGAGCGTTCGAAGGCGGCTTTCAAATTGAAGAGCGAGCACACTCAGCTTTCGTCGGACGTGGTGACGGAGGTCAGCGGCTACGAACGCCTCGAGAGCGACGATGGCGTTGCTAAGTATCTGATTCGAGCGGGCCACGCTAAGACATTCACGGACAATCACTTAGAGCTTCAGGGCGTGTATCTCGAATTGTACGGCAGCGATGGCGTTACTAAGGACAAGATGTCAGCCGAGTCGGCACTCTATATTCCTGGTGAAAATAAGAATTTCACTACCTATCTAAAAGGGAATGTCGAGATCGATACAAGCGACGAATTACACATAAATACAAACAGCATTACCTACACGCGCGAAACCGAGACCGCTGAGATCGACGAAGCTGTTAGCTTCGCAAGAGGGAATATCCGCGGGAAGTCCTTCGGAGCTACGGCAAACATGGCCGAGAAGCGGCTGGAATTGCTCAAGGATGTTGAGATCGAGAGTTTTGAATCACCTGAATTGGCGATCTCGAATGTGCGATATGCGAAAATGAACGCCGGCTCTGCTACTTTTGACCAGCTCGCGAATAGGATCGACCTTGTTTCAAACGTTGAGATCAATTTAAACGCAAAGGGACGCAGCAGCGATATAAAGGCTAACCGGGTGATCGCAACCCTCGCCGGGGCGGATACCAGATCGAGGCAGCTTAAGAGATTTGAGCTTTTCGATAACGTCCGCATCGTTTCAACCGAAACCGGCGGCTCACCGACAAATATTGACGCGGGTTATGCTTTGTATGAAAAAGACGCCGACCGGTATGAATTGAAGCAAGGCACCCATATTTTGTCGTCCGTCAACGGCCGACAAACCGACATTCGCTCAACGGATGCCATTTACGAACAGAGTTCCCGAAAGATCGCACTTACCGGTGCAGCCGAGATAACACAGGGAGATGATGTCCTCAAGGGGGATTTTCTGTTCGCGAATCTTTTCGCCGATCAGAAGGTTAAATATGCGGTTATTCGGGGAAATGCGAACATAGAACAGTCCACAACAGATCGAACGCTTATAATCTCGGCACCAGAATTGAATGCGGCGTTTGGTGAATCAAGGCAAATGCGCGATGCCAACGCGATCGGTCAAAGCAAGGTTGAGATCGTGCCCGGCAAAGCAGAACAGTATACCCGCGTTATAGCTACGGCTGTCCGCGGAATTGGCCTTATCTTCAAGGGTGAAGGCCTTCTTGAAAGCCTGAGAACGGATGGCAGAACCACAATTCAGCTCAACGCACCTTCGGGTGAGCGCGATGCGGCAAACAAGCAGGTTACGGCGGATTCGGTCAAGACACTTTTTAACACGAACGGTAAAGACATCAAAAGGGCGGAAGCGGTCGGAAATGCAGAACTTCTCATCGATCCGCTGGTTGCGGACCGAAAAAACTATAAGACGGCGATCACCGCTCCGCGTTTTGACTGTGATTTTTTCCCGACAGGAAATAACGCCCAGACCTGCGTTGCGGGGAAGAAAGCAAAGGCGGTCCGGGTACCTACAATTCCGACGGAAAGAAAAGGTACTCAAACCATAAATACCGATACTTTGACGGCAAAGTTCAATCAACGATCCAGTGATATCGAGACCCTCGAAGCAAATGGTAATGCCAAATTCACAGAACTGGACCGGAATGGCCTGGCGAAACAGATAACCTTCACACAATCTGACGAGATGATAAGGCTCCGTGGTGGTGAGCCGGTTCTCTGGGACGGCCGCGGAAGGGCTAAAGCGGGTGAAATAGACTTCGACACCCGCAACGATCGTTCATTTCTTCGAGGCGGCGTAAGCACGACGTACTATAATCAAAAGCAGATCAACAATTCCACTCCGTTCGGGTCTGCAGACAAGCCCGTCTTTATTACGGCGGATCGAGCAGAATTTGATCACACGGCCGAAACAGCTGTCTATGACGGAAATGCGCGAGCGTGGCAGGAAAGTAATTACATTCGCGGAGACCGATTATCGATCGATCAGGCAGGTGGGAAATTTCTCGCGGACGGTAATGTCCAGACCCTGATCTATAATGCTAAGCTGAAGCAAAACAGCAGGGAAACGGCTCTGCCAGCCTCCGCATCCGCCGGGTCAATGACTTTCGATCGAGGGCAGCGGGTCATAAAATATAGGACGTCTGTTGAGATTCGCCAGGGCACGGACCGGATCACCGCTGGTTCGGCTGATGTGTATCTGGATGAGAACAATGAAGTTACGCGGACCGTAGCAGAATCTAATGTTACGATATCCCAACCTAGCCGAAAGGCCTCAGGCGACTGGGTGGAATATACGGCGGAGACTGAGACTGCGGTACTGCGTGGCAATCCGGCGACGGTAACAGATCCCGAAAACGGTTCATCGCAGAGCGGGCAACTGAGCTTTTCGATGAGGGAAAAACGTGTCACGACGGAAGGGCGAACGAAACAGAATCCATCGGGACGTATTCGTTCGGTTTATAAGATAAAAGAACTAAAACCCTAAATGACGAGATCTAACGGCAACGCCGTATCGAACGCTGCAGGTTCAGAGCGTACGGTGCATGCGTTAGCGGCGAATAACATCCAAAAAACCTACGGCCGCCGCCGCGTGGTCGATGACGTTAGTGTCTCGGTCGACCCTGGGGAGGTCGTCGGATTGCTTGGTGCCAACGGGGCGGGCAAAACGACGACATTTTACATGCTGGTTGGCCTGGAACAGACCGAACGGGGAAGTATCGAGCTTAACGGGCGTGACGTCACAAGTCTACCGATGTATCTGCGAGCGCGCCTTGGTTTGGGTTATCTACCGCAGGAGCCGTCTGTGTTCCGGAAGTTGACCGCTGAACAGAACATCTTAGCCGTTCTAGAAACGGTTAAATTGAGTCGGACGGAAAGGTTTGACCGGCTGGAGGAGTTACTCGAGGAATTTGGAATAACGCACGTCCGAAAGGTGCGGGGCGACGCACTTTCTGGCGGTGAGCGGCGGCGAGTCGAGATCGCCCGCTGCCTGGCAACTGAACCACGTTTTATCCTCCTGGACGAGCCATTCGCCGGTATCGATCCGCTGGCGATCGATGACATCCGCGAGATAATCATTTACCTCAAAAATCAAGGCATCGGAATACTTATCACCGACCATAACGTCCGAGAAACATTAGACATAACGGACCGTGCATACATCCTGTCAGACGGCAAGATCCTGCGGAGCGGAAGCCCAAGGGAACTGATCGATGACGCGGATGTGAGGCGTCTTTATTTGGGCGAAAGATTTACGTTATAGATCGCCAATCCTTTCCTTTTTCTCATCATTATCGTTATAATTTCACTTAGGAACAGTTTTTGCGTGTCAGCGCATTTTTCCGGAATTGCTAGCCTCGGAATATGTCGTCCCTAAGACTCACAGCTCAGCTTCAGCAGAAAATGGTGCTCACGCCCCAGTTGCGTCAGCGCATTGAGATGCTACAGATGAATTCGCTCGAGTTGAATGATCTGATCGAACTCGAACTCGTTGCTAACCCGATCTTAGAAGAGGTACAACCGGGCGATGAGGTTCAGGAGATCGGAAACAACATCCTCGATCAAAATTCGGATGGGCAGGATCATGGACTCGAAAACGGAGTACAAGGGCTGTCGGGAGATCTGAATCCAGATATTGAGGCTGGCGTGCCGGAGGGCCCCGGACTCAATGGTAACGACGAGAAAGCGTCAGACGATATCGAATCCGACAGTTTCGACGAGGTCGGTGGCGAAGGTTCTGATTCGTTCGACGAGATCGATTACGGCAGGGAATTTCAGGACTATTTAGATCCTGGTTACCGGACGCAGGAAATTGAATATAAGGACGATGCTCCCAGCTTCGAGCAGTTCCTGTCGCATTCCATGACTCTTAGCGAGCATTTGGAATGGCAGGTCAACCTTCTAAATCTCGATGATATAGAGGAAGAAGCCGCTATACAGGTTATCGGTAATTTGGATGCCGACGGACGTCTAACTGCTTCGATCGATGAGATCGCGGAGTCGGTCGGGTGCACGGCTGAAAAAGTCGAATCGGCTAGAAAAGCCGTTATGCAGCTCGATCCTGTTGGCTGCGGAGCCTATACCCCGAAAGAGTGCCTGCTTGCCCAGCTCGAAGCTAATGGCGAGGCCGGCAGTCTTGCTTGTACACTCGTCACGGATCATCTGGAGGATCTGCAGCCCCATCGCTTACAACATCTAGCTAAAGCTACCGGCTTAGACCTTCATGTACTTGATGATGAGATCGGAAAGATCCGTAAACTGGATCCCTATCCAGGACGAAGATACACCTCCGAGGATTCTATTTTTGTATCTCCCGAGGTTTATGTTGAGAAGCTGGATGAAGATTACGTAATATTTTTCGCGGATGATGGAAGTCCAAGGCTTCGGATCAGCCCGACATACCACAGTATGTTGGATCAGCCTGACACGTCGAAGGAAACCAAAGATTTTATTAAGGACAAGGTCAGATCTGCCGTTGATCTTCTTCGAAACATCGAACATCGCCGCCAGACGATCTACCGTGTGGTCGAATGCATCGTTTCTCGTCAGCGTGATTTCCTCGACAAGGGTGTTGAGTACATCAGACCGATGATGCTAAAGGACGTCGCAGAAGACATCGGCATGCACCTTTCAACTATATCGCGGGTTGTTAATCGAAAATATGCTCACACCCCGCAGGGTGTCATCGAATTAAGGCGTTTCTTTAGCGAAGGAATGCTAAATGAAGAAGGCGAAGAGGTTTCGACGCGCATATTGAAGCTAAGGATCAAGAAAATGGTCGAGGACGAGGACACTAAATCCCCCTTAACAGACGATCAGATCGCTAAAGTTTTGAGTAAAGAAGGAGTAAAATTATCACGACGAACCGTGGCTAAGTATCGCGATCAGATGCACATACCAGGTTCGAGGGAGCGAAAAACTGTTATATGAAAATCGAATTTACCGGACGGCACATGGAATTCACCCCGGCCTTGAAAGCACACGCCGAGGAATATTTTAATAAGATCGAACATTTATTTGACGGAAAGCCACCGAAGATACACATTATCATTGAAGTCGAGAGGGGACTTCATCGCTCGGAGGTTGTTATCAACTGGCGAAATGAGGTCCTGAAGGCCGAGACAAGCAACTCGGATATGTACCATTCCATCTCGCAAACTATTGCTAAGATAGAGAAGCAGGCTCGAAAACTAAAGGACAAGGTTATTGACAAGTCGCACAAGGCAATCTCGGCCGCGGCCGTCACTGCCCCATCGGATGAACCAGCCGCTTAGGGTCATTCCACTATGGATGCGGGAGTTTTTACAACGACCCTTCACGCGAACCTCGTGAATATTGATGGCGTTGGAGTGTTGATCACCGGCGAATCCGGGACAGGAAAGTCTGAAACTTCTCTTCAACTCATTTCGAGAGGTCACGCACTCGTCGCTGATGATGTGGTTGAGATCAAGCCAACCTCTGCTGCCCCGGTCGGTTCGCCACCAGTGAGACTTAGGCAGCTTATCGAGATCAGAGGTTTAGGGATCGCCGATGTCGTTGGGTTCTTTGGCGAGGGAGCTTACACGGCATTTTCACCGGTTGATGTCCTGATAGAACTAATTTCGCGAGAAGCGTCCCGGCGATCTTTATCAATGTCGATCAGCCGCGGACGACTTCTTGGAGCATCCCTGCCGAAGCTCAGATTGAGGTCCGGTGTAGAGAACGATCTCGCGCGAGAAATTGAGATCGCCGTCGATTTCTTGAAATCACGGGACCTGATTCAACAGTACGGATCAGCCTAGGCGATCTTTTACCTATGCCTGCAAAACAACGTGAAAACCGGGACCTTCCGGCATTTGTGATCATCACAGGGCTCAGCGGTTCGGGGATGAGTTCTGCAACAGACTCCCTGGAAGACCTGGGCTACTTCTGCGTCGATAACCTGCCGCTTTCGATGTTGTCGACATTTGGCAGGCTTCTCATCCCGGCAGACCGGCGAAACCCTTCTATCGAGAAAGCGGCGCTCGTCATTAATATCCGCGAACGCCATTTCCTGACTGATTTCCCCGGGGAATTAAAAAAGCTAGAGAAGCGGAATCTGAAGGCGTTCGTAGTTTTCTTCGAGGCTTCAGACGATGTACTTCAGCGCCGGTTCTCGGAAACTCGACGCCCTCACCCGGCGGACTCCGGTAAAGGGCTCCTTCATGCGATCCGTGCGGAACGAAGGGCACTCAAAGAGATACGTAAACTCGCTGACCTGATCGTCGACACCTCCGAACACACTGTTCATACCCTGAGACATTTCCTGGTCCAGAAATTCAGCGGCCATGTCGATGGTGTTCCGCTTAAGGTCGAGGTGATGAGCTTTGGCCATAAGTATGGTAACCCGCGCGGCGTCGATCTCATGTTTGACGTTCGCCATTTGCCGAATCCGTATTTTCAGAAAGATCTCAAACATTTGACCGGTGATGATCCGGAGATCATCAAATACCTGCTGGATAAACCCGAGGTGAACGAGACCATCGATCGTTTTGCAGACCTTTTACTGTATCTGCTTCCACGATACCAGCGGGAAGGTAAATCATATGTCACGATCGGTATCGGATGTACCGGGGGCAAACATCGATCCGTGATGGTCGCAAACAGCCTCCGAAAGGCACTTAGAAAGGCGGGATTTGATACCGCAGTGAGCCATCGTGACATTCAGAAATAACTTGAGCAAAACACGCTTAACATATTGATATTATTATGAAAAGGATAGGTGCCGTCATCGTTTCACATGGGCAGGTCGCGAATGAGCTTGTCGCCGCAGCCGAAGCGGTTGTCGGCGATCTTAGCCACATCACGGCCGTATCTATCGGTTGGCATGACGATGTGGAGATGGCTAAGGACGAGATCAGGCGAGCGATCGAGAGGGTATCGTCGGGTGTAGGCGTGCTGCTCCTGACAGATATGTTTGGTGGTACGCCGACAAATATTTCTGCGATGTTTCTCAAAGAACATGAGGTCGAGATCGTCACTGGCGTTAATTTGCCAATGGTCATAAAAGCCGCTTCGACCACGCGGGAAATGACACTTCACGAACTCGCAAAAGAGGTCGAGGAGCAGGGCAAGGATGCGATCTGCCGGGCGGGCATCTTACTCGAGCCGCAGAGAGTTAGCAAGGATGCTTAAACAGCCCCTTCCGATCATCAATGCCTTGGGCCTGCATGCGAGAGCTGCCGCTCGGCTGGTACGTCTTGCCGCCGGCTTTAAATGCCGGATAACCCTTATCCGTGAAGATACAGGCCTAACGGCCAATGCAAAATCGATATTGAGCGTGCTCCACCTTGCTGCATCATTCGGGACCGGATTAAGCGTTATTGCTGAGGGAGAGGACGAAAGCGATGCGATCGCAGCGATTAAGGCACTCTTCGAAAGCGGGTTTGGTGAGTTGTAGTTGTTGAGTTGAAGGTATTATGAGACCAGGTTTAGGTAAAAAAGTAGGAATTTTGGGGGTTCCGCTTGGATTCGGTGCCGGTCATACCGGCAGCGAACTCGGGGTCAATGCGATGCGGCTGTCGAAGATCCGCGGCCATAGCTTGGCGGAGCATATCCGGGCACTTGGGTACGAGGTTAGTGATCACGGGGACGTCGCCATTGTGCAGCCCACGGATCAGGAATCGAATGCTAATCCAAAACATCTGCCGGAGATGCTGGCCTCCAGCCTGAACATCACCCGAGCTCTCGAGAACATCCTCGCAAACGACGAGATACCGATCATCCTTGGTGGAGACCACGCGATCGCGATCCCGACCTTTACGGCACTAGCTTCCCATTACCGCTCCCGGGGTGAGGAGATCGGGTTAATTTGGTTCGACGCCCATGCTGACATTAATACACCGGAAACGTCGCCCTCCGGTAATATCCATGGCATGCCGTTGGCCACGCTGTTAGGACATGGAGCTCCGGAACTTACAGATCTCTGCGGCTTCTCACCCAAGCTGAATCCTCGATACCTGGCTCATATTGGTGCCCGCGACATTGATGATGGTGAACGTTCGCAGATCGAGAAACTCGGGCTTCGAAAGAATTTTTTCACGATGAGCGACGTTGACAGCCGCGGCATGCAGGCTTGCGTCGCAGATGCGATCGAGATCGCCTCGCAAGCCCCGGGAGGCTTTGCAGTGACCTTCGATGTCGACGGGATCGATCCGCGTTTTGCTCCAGGCTCGGGCACGCTCGTGCGAGGTGGTGCGACGTATCGCGAAGCGCATCTGACCCTGGAAATGATCGCTGCACACGGCGGGCTAAGATCTTTTGAGATAGTTGAGGTCAACCCGCTGCTTGACCACAGCAACATTACCGTCGAGCTCGCCTGCGAACTGATCCTTTCAGCACTGGGCAAGACCATTCTTTAGTTTATGAAAAAGCGCGTTGGAGTTATTTTCGGAGGCCGGTCGGGCGAACATGAGGTGTCGATCCGTTCGGCTAGAACCGTTGTAGAGCAGATCGACTCGTCAAAATACCAGGTCGTTCCCGTGGCGATCACAAATACCGGCCGCTGGCTCAGTCCGGCCGGATCTCTGGAACTATTTCCGGAGGCAACCCAGACGCTCTTTAGAGATCGATTTGGCGAACCAGCGAACGCGACTGCCTGTCTGACCGGTGACTCGCAGATCCGAGGGCTTGCCGTGCTTGAGAACGGTGGGACGATTGAACTTGATGTTGTCTTTCCGGTGCTTCACGGCACTTTCGGTGAGGATGGTACGATCCAGGGATTATTTGAGATGGCGGATCTTCCATATGTAGGCTGCGGCGTGCTCGCATCGTCGTGCGGAATGGATAAAGCTTTCATGAAAACGCTGTTCCGCGATGCCGGCCTGCCGATGTGCGAATATGTTTGGTTCCTTCGCGACGAGTGGGAAGCGAACCGCGAGGTCGTTCTAAAGCAGGTTGGGACAAAGCTGGGATTTCCGTGCTTTGTTAAGCCCGCGAACCTCGGCTCATCAGTTGGGGTTTCGAAAGCAGCCGATCAAGCCTCGCTCGCGGATGCGATCTCTCTTGCTGCTCAATACGATCGAAAGATTATCGTTGAAGAGGGGCTCGAAATGCGGGAGATTGAATGCGCGGTGATCGGAAACGACACACCCGAGGCGAGCTTACCCGGCGAGTACATCATTAGGGACGAGAGTAAGAAATTCCTGGACTACACGGAGAAATACTCTGGAACGGGAAACAACGAATTCGTCGTTCCTGCTCCGATCTCGGACGAACTCTCTGCAAAGATCCGAAAAATGGCGATCACTGCGTTCAAAGCGATCGACGGCTCCGGCCTGGCAAGGGTTGATTTTTTCTTACGGAATGATAACGGAGCGTTGCTTGTCAATGAGATCAACACTATGCCCGGCCTGACCGACGCGTCCGGATTCCCGAAAATGTGGATCGGAACGGGAAGGTCGTTTCCCGAGATAATTGACGAACTCATCGATCTGGCATTTGCCCGTTACAATGACAAACTGCGGAATAAGACAGTTCGAGACTAGTTTTTCGGGGCTTTATATCCATTTCTGGCCCGAATCATGAGATTGGGCCTGGCAACGCGAAGTTCGAGGTTTCTCCACTTACCGTCCTTTTTCGTGTTGGCGGGATGGAACGCCACGGTGTATTGAACTCCCAGTTCCTCAACGATTCGCTTGAACGCATCTCGCATAGCGACTCCGCCCGGGGTCGCGACAAATTTTCCACCGGTCTTCTCAGCAAAGTTCTTTAGGACTCCCTGATTTTGAATACGTCCGCGCGAGTTATCGTTGATCGGTGACATATCGACGGTATAGATCGTCGCATTAACCGCAGAAGCCGCCTGAAGGGCTTTGTCCGCACTCTTGCTGCTAAACGTATCTGCACCGTCGGAAAGGACTATTATCGCCCGCCTCTTTTCCTCTCGTTTTGAAAGAACCTCGGCGGCTTTGTAGATGGCATCATTGAGCGCCGTCATTCCATCGGCTTTTAGGTCGAAGAACTGTTCACGAAGGTCGCGGCTATTAGAAAAATCCTGGACAAGCTTCACCTTTGAATCAAAGTTGTAGATGGCGGCATTGTCATCGCGCCGCAGCCCGCTGAGGAACTGTATCGCCGCCGACCGGGCCAGAGTAACGCGCTGCTCCATGCTCCCTGAGGTATCAAGCAGGATCACAGCGGCGAACGGGGTTTCCTCGGACGCGAACATGACGATCTCTTGTTCGACGCCGTCCTCAAAGACTTTGAAGAGCTTCCGATTCAATCCCTCGACAGCTTTCCCTGAAGCATCCGTTATCGTCGCGTTCATCACAACGATCGACGAATCAACCGAGATAACCTCGTCATCATTCTGGGCGTCAGAAGTAACATGAAAGATGAGGATCGATAAGATCGCAAGGAGGATGAGATGAGCTCGTTTCATGCGGGCGAAAGTTTAACGGGAGATCCGTAGTAAACGGGCGATCTTCAGCACGGCATTCGATGTCTGGATCGCAGCGGCGGAAACCGTGAATCTGGACGTCTTTTTCAGCTCATCGAGCAGTTTACGGATCGTCGAACCAAAGGTGGTCACCGCGTCTTTTTGGGCTAATGACTGAGTCTGTTCCAGCGGATTCTTATCTGAATCATCGTCATCACCGCCAAGTTCATTCCGGATCTTTTTGACCAATTTCTCAACCGCGATCAACTTATTGATCTCGTTCGCGTTCAACCGTCCGTTCTGCTCGTACGCTTTTTCGAGCTCTTCAGATAGTTTCAGAGCTTCCTCGCCGCGGCCGAGCATTTCGTCATACTCTTTTTTCTCTTTATCTATCCGAAGTTTTACAAGGGTTTCCTTAAAGCTCTTGGGCTTATCGTCGTCGTCATCGGCATCATTTGCCCTTGGAATGATCGAGCCGCGGCCGTCCGCATTTTGAGCATGCACGCCCAAATTTACAGCAGAAAAACAGCGGCCAAAAAAGATAAAAAACGCGAATCTTATTAACATGCTGCGACCTCTTACAACCTTACGGTTTGTCAGGTACTGGATCCGGTGACACGCCGGTGACCAATTCTACGAGTTTAGCGAGATACTCGTCCTCTGCAATACCGGAACTCCTTACAGTAACCCACTCAGACGTCAATCCGTTGCCTGCCCGGCCCTCAACTTTGGCGTTAACTGAGACATTGTTCTGAAGACCATCTATCGCCTGAACTTCAATGGTCAAAGTGTATTGAGCCCGCGTCCAGGATGAATAAGATGCCTCTAAGATCCCGTAACGATTAAGCTCATTTTGGGTGATCACGGCCCCTTTTGCAAAAACGAACGGCTGCGTGATAATGATGCCGTCCTTGGGTCTCGACGATGCCTCATCAACTACAAGTTTTTTCTCTCGGAGGGCATCCAAAACCATCCCGATCAGGACATCACGTCGGGAAGTGAACTTGTAAGGATTCGGAAGCTGTTCCCGGATCTTCGTTTTGCCTTTTCCCCAATCGAATGAACGAGTTACGTCGTTTCCTCGCGTGGTAACCTTATTACCTTCTTCTTTAATGGTTTTGGTTTGAGCGTCGACGCCCTTTTGAGCGAGAGCCGCCGCCGAGAGGGCGAGAAGAGCGAAAACAATTGTGGCAAATTTATACATCCTTACTCCGAAATATAGCGCATAAAGAGCTTAATTCCAAGAATTAGGATGAGATGACGAACCACGGCGTTGTACAGCGACAAAAATGTCACCTATCCCAGCTGTTCGTATACCAATCGATCGTCATTTTTAGCCCGCTCTCGAGATCGACGAGCGGTTTCCAACCGAATCGGGCATTGACCTTGTCGGATGCGAGATATTGAGCGTCGATCTCATTCGCGATCTTGGTTTTGAGCAGAATGTCGGGCGAAAGATCGTCTGAGCGTCCCATCAGGCGGACGATTGTATTGACCAGATCGAGCATCGAAACGGGCTCGCCGGAACCGAAGTTAAATGCCTCACCGGCTGCATTCTCAATGTTTTCAGCCAGAAGCAAGTAGCCTCCGACGATGTCCGTCGTGAAGATAAAATCGCGTACCGGCGTGCCGTCGGACCGGATGATCGGATTTTCGCCGCGAAGAATGGACAGGATCGTGCCCGGAATGATCCGCGATAGATTCGCATCCGCAGGACCATATATATTTGCCGACCGTGTGACCGCTACGGGCAGCTCAAAAGTATGTGCATACGACTGCGATATAAGATCGGTACACGCTTTCGACACATCGTAAGGGAAGACCGCGTTCAGCTTAAAATCCTCAAAATAGGGGAGTTCTGAGTGCGAACCATACGCTTTGTCACTTGATGCAACGACCACGCGGGCGACGGTGCTGCTGAGACGACAGGCTTCCAGCAAGAGATATGTGCCGCGAATGTTCGATTCGAAAGTTGAAATGGGCGATCGATTTGCAGCCCCGACTAAAGCCTGAGCTGCTAGATGAAAAACCGCGTCGATCTCGTACTCATTCAGGATCCTCGACATAAGCGGCAGATCATCGACCGAACCGCGGATGACAGTAACTTTGTCTCGCAATTGCAACAGATCCAGTGAATTAGGCTGGGTCTCATCACGCTGTAGGCAGACAACTTTAGATCCGCGGTCGACCAATTCAGCCACGAGGTTCGCTCCGACAAAACCGCTCGCACCGGTTACAAATGCTGTTCTATCTTTCCAAAATGCCATATTCTGATCTACCAAACCTTCCACGGAGCTCCGCCTTTCCACAGCTCCTCAAATTCCAGATTATCCTTATACGTATCCATGCATTTCCAAAAACCTACGTGCCGGAACGCCATCATTTCGCCTTTTCCGCTGAGCGTCTCGAAGGGCTTACGTTCGAGAACACAATCGTCAGTCAGATGTTCGAAGATCTCGTGATCGAAAACAAAAAAACCGCCATTTATCCAATCGTCGAGCAGCGGCTTTTCACGAAAACGCCTGATCGTGCCGTCACTTTCGATATCTACCAATCCAAATGGTGAATACGGGTGAACCGCTGTTACCGTCGCCACCTTGCCATGTTCAGCGTGAAACGAACGCAATGCCGAAACATCAACGTCAGCGAGCCCGTCGCCGTAGGTTACAAAAAATGATCTATTCTCTTTCAGGAGATGCTCAACCCGTTTCAGACGCCCGCCGGTGTTGGTATCGAGTCCGGTATCCACGAATTCGATATTCCAGCCGTTCGTATTATCGGCAAAATATTCCCTGATCTCATCACCCAAATAACCTAAACACAAAACGAAATCGTTTACGCCATAATGTGAAAAAATGGTGAGCAAATGCCAAATAATGGGCTTGCCGCCGATCTTGATCAGAGCCTTCGGCACGTTCCGGCCGTGCTCGCCCAGTCGGGTTCCGCGACCTCCGCACAGTATCACAGCCTTCATTTTTTAATATTGATCTCCCAAAGCTTTGCGTACTTTAGAAATACACCGTATGCCGTAAAACCCGCGATTATCATACCCGGAACACCGTCACGAAAACCTTGTTTCAGAAAATACGTGCGTAAAAAAGCCGCGATCGCGTTAGATAGAATGCCAAACGCTCCGATGGTTTTTCCGTTTCCAGCCATATGCTCGGCAGCAAGTGAGGCATACGAATCCGTTACCCGATGATGCTCGCTCAGATCGCGTTTTGTGTAGTGTAGGAACTCGCCCTCGAGCTTCTCGATCCTTCCATCCACGCGAGCCGTCTGGTGAGGAGCAACTCCGTCCCAATAGCTTTTTTCCTTACGGTAGAGCCTCATTTGGTAATCGGGATACCATCCTGAATGCATGATCCACCGGTCAAGATATTCCGTTTTCCGGGCGATCTTATAGCCGTCGGCCAATTGATCGTCAGTCAAATTGCGAAGCCTTTCGATCGAGGCTCTTAATTCCGGAGTTACCCGTTCATCCGCGTCGATCCAGAATATCCAATCGCCCGATGTCTGAGCGTCGGCATATTCGTGTTTATCTTTATAGCCGTTCCATTCACGATTAAAGATCTTGTCGGTGTATTTCCTTGCGATATCGACCGTTTTATCCGTCGAATCCGAATCGACGATCAAGATCTCGTCCGCCCACGAAACGGTCTCACAAACATCAGCGATGTTGTGCTCCTCGTTGCGGACAATTATCGTTGCCGATATTTTCATCCGTTAGATTTTCGCAGAGTTGAGCTGAAACGGAAAGTGGGCTTAAAAATCAAAAGGCCGCCATTTATCTTGGCGGCCTAAAGAAAGTACAAAACGGAGGCCTTACCTCGGGATAGGAACCGGCGAATCAACTGTAATGTTATTGGCACGGAACGCCGTAGAGGTCACGCGCTGGATATCTGCCAGGGCTTTACTGTGATCCGTTTCCGCTCTTATCTCAGCGTTCCTGGCGTTGGTCAACGAATTCTCGCGTTGAAAGAGCAGGAATGTGGTCGAGCGTCCAGCCTCGTATAATTTACGTTCGCCCTCAAGCTGGATCTCGGCATTTTCACGGGCACGGCGGGCGGTGTAAACACGCTGACGCGTTGTTTCGACAGCCTGCACCGCGTTTCGAACTTCGACGATCACAGATTGCTCCTGTCCGCGGGTCTGAGCCAAAAGCTGCTGTTCAGTGATCTTTGCTCCATCTAAATTGGCCTTTGCCGTACGGTTCTTTAGCGGGAAGGATATCGTTACGCCTACTGAGAAGTTGGGGGCGTCGCTGCGGAACATATTTGCCAACGATCTCTGAAACCCGCCATAAAGATATGATGGTGACGCAGGGATGACGAGCGTTGGATTCGGAATTAGGGGTAGCCCAAGCGAGGCTCGCGTTGCATTAAGGCCGTTCAGCAGCACGAGATCGCCGGTCGAGGTGAACAGGTTCGTTGTTGTCGCCGTATTCGTTCCGCTTCGCGACAGGCCGTCGAGCGAAAAGGTTGTGTTCAGATCGATCTGAGGTTTTGTTTGATTCTTATAGAACTTGAGATCTTCATTATTGATCTCACGCTGCAGTTTTAGCCGCTTAAGTTCAAATCGGTTGTCTAGAGCATCCTTCATCGCCTCATCAAGGTTCAGCGGAGCAGCACTGATGGTCGGAGCGTCGGTCGGAACGATAGTCTGCGACCATTCCGGCGATGTGGGATCACGAAGCAGTAATTGCTTCAGCGTGTTTTCGGCACTAGCGACGGTCTGTGTCGCAAGCAGGAGATCACCTTCGCGGTTAGCCAACTCGGTAGCGACTTGGGCTTTATCGAGCGGGGCAGCAGCTCCAGCCTCGATCCGCGCTTCAACCTGACGGAGGTTTTCCTTGGCCAGATTTACATTCGCGACCTGATTCTGCTGGTTCCTTAGAGCGAAAACGAAATCCCAGTAAGCACGCTGCACCGACGTTATGGTCTCAGTCGCTCGGAGCCTGAAGTCAGTGTCGGTCTGTTCCAAACGCTTCCTCGCGATCGTTACCTGCCGCCGTGTGTTGTCGATCCGGAAATTCCGGGCCAGCGGCTGCACGTAGTTAAAACCGAATGACGACGAATAGATAGCACTGCTGCTGTTAGATACAGACCCCGAACTTACCTGCGCCTGAGCAAAAGCATTCTCGGTTCGCTGGTTGTTGAAAAATGCCTGATAGTTACCGCCGCCGCGTTCCAAATTCTTGCTAAAGCTGGAATTTGCTCGAAAATCGTTTGTCGCGGCCGAACCGGTCGTTGAACTGCGCGAGTAGGTCGGGGAGATAGAAAAAACCGGATCGTAAGCTCCCAGGATCGAGCGTATCTGCGTTTCCTGGAACCGCACGTCATCACGCGAGACTTCGATATCGTTATTATTTTCGAGCGCTTTCTTGACAGCCTCCGCAACCGTTAACGTCAAGGTTTGAGCATTCTGGACGCCAACACGGGCAAGGGATGGAGACGATCGACGGATCGCAACCGTTTCCGGGGCGAGAACGTTCTCGCCAGATGCAGTTTTGATCGTCAGCGGTTCGGGCATATTCTTGGCAACCTGCGAAACTTCTTGCGGGGAAGCGAATGCCGTGGTTCCAAGGACCACAGTGAATAAGGCCAACAGGATAGAATTGCGTGAACGCGAAAGTTGCATTATGAAGGGCTCCGACGTAAAAACCTGATTTTATTAATTATTGCGAAAAACTCAAAACCTTACTACGTCTTTCAAAATCTGTTTGTTTCAAGAATCTCTTGATTCCGATTCAAGGGGCTGTTCGTTGTAATCGATTATTTTTTAAGATATTCTAGCCTTTCATTATCTTAACAATTCTTCGGAGGAAACATATTTCATAATGGCTATTAAAGTAGGTATAAACGGCTTTGGCCGGATTGGGAGAGCCGTGATCAGAACGTGGCTCGGCGACAAGGATATCGATCTCGTTGCGGTCAATGACCTCACCGATACTAAAACACTGGCCCATCTGCTGAAATACGACTCAGTAATGGGAAATCTCGACAACGAGATAACTGCATCGGGCGACTCGATCACGGTCGACGGCGATACGTTCAAGGTATTCTCAGAGAAAGATCCGGCACTGATCCCCTGGGAAGAGGTCGGAGCAGAGATCATCATCGAATCGACCGGCCGATTTACAAACGCGGCCGACGCAGGCAAGCACCTTCGTGGAAGCGTTAAGAAGGTCATTATCTCAGCACCGGCAAAGGGAGAGGACGTGACGATCGTGCTCGGCGTGAACGAGGCCATGTATGATCCCGCAAATCACCACATTATTTCGAACGCATCCTGCACCACGAACTGCCTCGCACCGGTCGCGAAGGTAATGCACGACACGTACGGCATCAAGAATGCCCTGATGAATACGATCCACAGCTATACAAATGATCAGCAGCTACTCGATCTGCCGCATAAGGATCTGCGCCGTGCCCGTGCTGCTGCGTTATCAATGATCCCGACGTCGACCGGAGCTGCAAAAGCCGTTGCTCTCGTGATCCCGGAGCTGAAAGGCAAATTTGATGGAATCTCTGTCCGCGTTCCTACGCCGAACGTTTCGCTGGTCGATGTGGTGATGAATCTTGAGAAGGCGACAACGACAGAAGAAGTGAACGCGACGCTCAAGGCAGCGGCGGACGGGCCGCTTAAAGGAATTCTAGCCTTCAGCGAAGTACCGCTAGTATCGATCGACTTTAAGGGAAATTCGAATTCGTCCATCGTCGACGCGGAAAATACAAAAGTGATCGACGGAACATGCGTCAAGATATTGTCGTGGTATGACAATGAATGGGGTTACTCATGTCGTGTGCGTGACCTGGTCAAGTACGTTGCCGCAAAAGGATTGTAAGCTCGTCCGGCGGCCGCGATATCAAGTCCGGGGAAACCCGGAGGGTTTTGCAAATGGAGGCTATGTAAAGAGCATGATAAGAAACATTATTTCGTCAGGATTACTCGCTTGCTGCCTCGTGTTTTCGGCAAGCGTGATCAATGCCCAGTGGGGCAATGAGCCTGTTATTGTTTACGATCTAACGAACGGTCGCGGCACCAGCCAAGGCTTCAACGTCGGTGAATATCGAAACGATCGCCGTCAGCTCGGATCACTTGGAAATGACCGTGCATCATCGGTTTACGTCGCTCAGGGCTATACCGTACGGCTTTGCGAGGCCGAGGGGCAAAACGGAGCGGGACGGTGTGAACAATATGGCCAGGGTTATCACAACCTTCTCTATTCGAATACCGCATCTTACATCCAGGTTACCGGCGGCTGGGGCGGCGGTGGCGGTAGCTGGGGCGGCGGCAATCAGGGCAGCGGCGGCGTAACAGTCTATGATGATCGTGACTTTCGCGGGGCTTCGCAGGTCTTTGGCCCTGGACGTTATCTGAACAATGCCGGACAGCTTGGATCGATCCGGAATGATGAAGCATCTTCGGTGATCGTCGAACGCGGGTATAAGGTCCGTTTCTGCGAAGGCGAAGGTACCGGCCGCGGTTCAGGCCGCTGCGAAGAGTTGGGCGAAGGACGATTCAACCTTAGGCTGAATGATGAAGCCTCGTATATCGAAGTCCAACGCACCGGCGGCTGGGGCGGCGGTGGGGCGGTGGTAACGGCGGCGGTAATAACAACGAGCTGGTTATTGTCTACTCGGAAAAAAACCAACGCGGCGACCAGCAATCCTTCGGCGTCGGAACTTTTCGTAACGACCAGCGACAGCTCGGCAATATCAAAAATGACGACGCGACCTCGATCCTTGTTCCGCGTGGATATCGCGTGAGGATCTGCGACGGCGAAGGCAACGGCCGCGGATCCGGCAATTGCGAAGAGTATGGTTCCGGCTCGAGAGATCTTCGTTACAACGACAAGATGTCCTACATCCGCGTTTGGCGAACGACATTCTAATTAAAGATGAAAAATGGCCTAAATATCGGTTTGATCGCATTGCTGCTGGTGGTTCTCGGCTGTTCGTGTCCAAGTAAGCTAAAGGAATTCGCCAACAAGGAAAACTCGTCCACTCCGCGCCCCACGCCGGCGACGAGTTCGACGCCACCGTCAACAACCTCCACGAAAGGCGACTATAATCTTTCGATGGAAAAGTACAACCGGATAAAGGTTGGAATGCCGCGTTCCGAGGTCGAGAATACACTCGGCGGAAAAGGCACCGAGATCAGCAGTTCGGTTGGCGGCGGGGTGAGATTCTCTGTCAACAAATGGGAGGGCGAGAAATTTCAGTCGATCATCCTGTCATTCAGGAATGACAAGGTCATGTCGAAATCACAGGTTGGCTTGAAATAGAACACCGATAGAATGGAACATCAATGCCCGGAAATTCCCGCTTCCGGGCATTGTTGTCTGAAAAACGATTGGTAGAGTAATTTTGAAGGAAAAACGTTTGACCTATCTACGATTTTACTCTACCTATCGAGGTACTTATGGCCGTCAAACCAGCTAAAGCGTTCGACCAATCGCGACTTTTTCGCAAAATAGTGCCGAAAACACTACGTTTTCTCAAAAGTGTGAAACGCTTCACAATTTTTTGTCGCCATTTTGTTTTACAAATAATTTCTCCCCCGAAAAAGTAAAAACTACCCCCTAGATCGAAACTTTTCCGATTCCTACCCTTAGCCTCGATCGCGATTTTGATCTATCCTAGTTGTAACTCAAGACGCTGCAAAACCATGAACAAAAAGACAATTAAAGACATCGATATAGCCGGAAAACGTGTTTTCATACGAGTAGATTTTAACGTCCCTATCAAGAACGGCGTGATCGGCGACGATACCAGAATACTAGGAGCCTTGCCGACCATTCGCTACGCCGTTGAAAAGGGAGCAAAGGTGATCCTGGCATCCCACCTCGGGCGTCCGCTCAAGGACAAGAAAAAGGCAGAAGAAAAAGGGATGCCGTACGACGCCGCGAAATATTCGTTAAAACCTGTATTCGATTATCTATCGAAACTCGACGGCCTGAATGTCGCTTTTGCTGACGATTGCGTCGGCGATGCGGTCAACGAAAAGGTCGCGGCGATGAAAGACGGTGACGTGCTTTTGTTAGAGAATCTTCGGCTCCACGGCGAGGAAGAAAAGAATGATCCTGCTTTTGCCGAGCAGCTTGCAGCGAACGCCGACGTTTACGTAAATGATGCGTTCGGTACAGCTCATCGTGCTCACGCGTCGACCGAAGGCATTACGCACTTTGTCGATAATTGTGTCGCGGGCTTACTGATGGAAAAGGAATTGAACTCCCTCGGCAAGGCTCTGCACGACCCGGAACGCCCGTTCGTTGCGATCCTCGGCGGTGCAAAGGTCTCGGACAAGATCCCGGTCATTGAATCTCTGATCAAGCGAAAGGTCGATAAATTGTTGATCGGCGGTGCGATGGCATACACATTCTTCAAAGCCCAGGGCTTTACAATAGGGAAGTCGCTGGTCGAAGACGACATGATGCCAAAGGCTCTGGAAATCGAGCACATGGCTAAAGAGGCCGGTGTTGAACTGATCCTGCCGACCGATCATCAAGTCGTAGATTCTTACGATCCGCTCAATTCGGCCAAGACGATACCGATCGCGTTTACAAACACCGGTTTAGTCGGGCTTGATATTGGCACCGAAACTATCGCGATCTTCGAAAAAGCACTCGAAGGAGCCAAAACCATAGTTTGGAACGGCCCGATGGGAATGTTCGAAGAAAAACCATTTGATCAGGGAACGGTCGCCATCGCCGAGGCCGTCGCGAAAGCAACTGACGCCGGTGCGACCTCGATCGTAGGGGGCGGAGATTCGGTCTCGGCCGTAAATCAGGCAGGGCTCGAAGATAAGATCAGCCATATTTCGACTGGCGGCGGGGCAACGCTTGAATTTCTTGCAGGTGATGAATTGCCGGGCGTTGCAGCATTGGACGACAAATAGAAACGGCAGTGTGAGACTCTATTTATGGCGGAAAATACAATGAGAACTGTCGCGGTCGAAGCTAAGAACGCTCTTCTGATCGTGTTAGGAATATTTTCTGCGGCGTTCGGGTTGAAAGGATTTTTGCTCTCAAGCCGGTTCATCGACGGCGGCGTGACCGGCATCTCAATGCTTTTTTCTGAGGTTTTGGATTTTCCACTGGCTGTATTACTCCTTTTGATCAACCTGCCTTTTATAGCGATCGGATACAGGCAGATCGGCAAATTGTTTGCCGCTAAGAGTGCATTGGCAATCGCAGGGCTTTCGCTTTGCTTGTTTTTTGTTGAATTCCCAGACGTTACCCCCGATAAACTCCTGACGGCTGTTTTTGGGGGTTTATTCATTGGAGCCGGCATTGGGCTCGCGATCCGCGGCGGAAGTGTTCTGGACGGAACCGAGATCGCCGCCCTGCTTGTGAGCCGCAAGAGCCATCTGCTACGGGTTGGTGACGTTATTCTGATCCTAAATGTTTTTATTTTTCTCGCTGCGGCGTTTTTTCTTGGGGTAGAGTCTGCTATGTATTCGATCCTGACGTATGTCGCTGCCTCGAAAACTATTGAATTCCTGCTCCATGGGGTCGAGGAGTATACGGCGATAACCATTATTTCCCCGAAAAGCGAAGAAATTAAGCAGGCGATCATGAGCCAGCTGAAACGCGGCGTAACAGTTATTCGAGGCCAGGGCGGAATGGGCAGCACCGGCGTGATCGAAGATGAACGTCAGATCCTCTACTGCGTGATCACAAGGCTTGAGATCGGCAAAGTTAAATCGGTCGCGATCGATATCGATGACCAGGCTTTTATAACGACGCACACTCTATCAGACGTACAGGGCGGGCTGCTCAAACACCCGGCTCTGCACTAAATCGAGTAGCTCGCGCGACACTACGTCGGAGGCGCAAACTCGTTCCTAGTATTGAGATCGTTGCCTCAGCCAGGAACGGAACGAATGCCGCGTAACGAAGGATCGAACAGATGCGAAGCCTTCGGCCGAACGCTAAAGCGTAGTGTTTACGGTAATCAGCAGCTATTTGAGCAAAGTCATCTCGATACTTAATTATCGCGTTTGATGCGATCTTAGAGCTCTCCAGAGCCAGCAGCATCCCGCTTCCCGTAAATGGATCAATAAAGGCCGCCGAATCGCCGACCGTAAGCAGTCCGTTCGCGGGGACCAATTCACCGCGGCCAAAACGCTCGATCGGCACTGCAAGCCATGGTTTTACAACCTGTACGGCTGACATTGCTTCTGCCGCACGTTCGTTTGTGAACACAATTTCGCGCATGACGCGTTCCGGATCACTATCCATCCGTTTTGTATCCTCGGCAGAGGCAATGAAGCAGAGATTGTAGAGATCATTTTCAACCCGGTTGCAGCCGCCGTAGCCTCCCCGATACGCGTAGATCTCGCATGCACCTGGCTTTAAGTTCGCGTGGCTGAGATGTGTTTTGAACGCGACAAATTTTGCTGCCCGCTTTTCCTGGATACTTCTATCGAGCCGTCGAACCAGCGAACGCGACCGGCCCGTCGCATCCACGGTCAGAGCCGCATAAATCTCAGCCTCGTCCGCATCTCGGCCTCGGATCCGTATGCCAGATACCCTGCGGTTTGCGAGAAGCAGCCCAATAACGTTAGTCTCTTCAAGCACCTCGACGCCAGATGCCCGGGCGTGTTCGATCAGGCGTTCGTCCATTTCGGCCCGGCTCAATCCGAGAGCCATCGAATCGGTAGAACCGAACCATTCGCTTTTGACGGAAACGCCCTTACCATTACGGGCAAAAAATAATGTTTCAGCCAGATCGGAACCTCCGGCGGCTGCAATATCCGGCATCACGCCAAGCTCAGCAAAGTGGATCAGGCATTCGGGCGAGATGAACTCGCCGCAGAGCTTTTCGCGTGGAAACCTCTTTTGCTCGACCAGCAAAACCGACATCCCAGCCATCGCCAGTCGTATCGCAAGCGATGAACCTGCAGGCCCGGCTCCAACGATTGCTGCGTCGTAGATCTTTTTATCCCCGCTCATAAATTCTATTTTCCCGAGAGCACTAAACGATACGCCGCTGACCGCGAAACTGATATTTCCTTAAGCCCCGCTGCCCTTGCGAGATTCTCTAATTCGTTGGGTTTGAACGCACGCAGTATCGAGAGAGAGCCATCCTCGACCGTAAAACGCTGTAGGAAAATACTCCCGACAACTTTATAAAAGTAATAGGCAACCGGGCTGCGGTGAAGATCGATCGCAAATATTCGATTCCGAGCGACACGCTTCATTTCCGCCAATAGCACAACTGCCTTTTCATCCGTCAAATGATGTAAAAATAGGGAACAAACCACAAAATCGAATGAATTATCCGCAAAGGGAAGCAGCAAAGCATCACATCGAACGGCTGAAATAGCTCGATTTTCGATCGATCTCGCCGCGTCCGCATTGATCTCGGCCCCGACGAGAAAGGGTTTCGGCATGATGTTCCACTTTAGGATCGTATCCAGTAGTTCTCCTGAACCAGCTCCGACATCAAGAATTGAAAGATCATCGCCGACGTTGCCGATCTCCGGAAAAAGGGCCCGGCGAAGCGCCCGGTTTTCGCCAAAAATACGGTGAACAAACCGCATCTCACCCTGCCATTTAGCGTATTCCGCAGGCGTGTAATCACCTGTGTCCAGTCGTTCGAGCTTATAGCTGCGGTGTTTGAAGCGGCCGAACATATCAGTCGGTATAACTTTGCAGCACTAGGGCACTGTTCTTCGACCCAAAACCAATACAATTGCAGAGCGCTAAATTTACTTCGGCATTTCTTGCAGTGTTCGGCACATAATCCAAGTCACAATCCGGATCCGATTCATCCAGATTTATAGTCGGTGGAATTATCCCGGTAGACATCGCGCATAATGCGGCCCCGATCCCGGCCGCTCCGCTTGCACCTTGCGGGTGGCCGAGTTGGGATTTTGTTGCGGACATTGGCGTTTTATAAGCGTGATCGCCGAGCGATAGTTTGACTGCGGTCGTTTCGATCTTGTCGTTTAGAACGGTTGACGTGCCGTGCAGATTTACATAATCGACTTGCTCCGCGGCGATCCCTGCGTCATCTAGAGCCATCGACATGGCTCGGGCCGGTTCAATCCCGGAATCGTCGAGTCGGACTCGGTGATAGGCATCACAGGTTGCTCCGTAGCCCGAAACCTCAGCATATATCTTGGCTCCGCGTTCCAGAGCGGAATCGAGCGATTCAAGTACAAAAAGGTACGATCCTTCGGAAACAACAATCCCCGAACGTCCTTTCGCAAACGGCCGCGATGCCCGGTGGGGCTCGTCGTTCCAGTCTTTTGTCAAAACGGTCATCAGATTGAATCCAGCCAAAATGCCTGGTGCGAGTGGGGCGTCAACGCCTCCGGCGATCATCACATCCTGACGGCCAAGAGCAATGTGCTGGGCCGCGTAAAATATGGCGTCGGTTGAGCTCGTACAGCCCGTTGAAACCACATGCGAAAGCCCGCGAAGCCCAAATGCCATGGAGATCTCTGACGAAAGGCCGCCGTGCGTCGAGGCAGGAATAATGTAAACGCTGGCGTGTGTTTTTGGGCCGATGTACCAGTATTCGTAGTGTTTCTCGGCAAATGCGAGACCGCCGCCGCCGGTGCCGATCTCGACGCCGATAGTACGGCGTTTTTCTATCGGCATTTCGGTCGTATCAATACCGGCATCAGCCATCGCTTCGCGAGCAGCCGCCAGGGCGAGCGGGACGGTTCGAGGGACGTGTTTTCGGTCCTTTGGCCCGATCGCTGCTTCCCAATCAAAATCCCGAACCTCGCCAGCGATTTTCACCGCCGATTCCGTAACATCGAAACTCTCGATCGTCCGTACACCGCTGACACCGGTCTGCAGCGAATGCCAAAACGCCTCGCGGCCAATGCCAATGGGCGTGACACAGCCCATTCCTGTAATTACCACTCGTCGCGGACGTGTAAAATTTCTTAGCATACCTTGAAAATTCCCTTGATCTAGTGGTTCGAGCATAGCACTTAAACCACAGAGTTAACTAGGTTTCGCTTTATATACATATTTTGATAACTTAATACGTTATGAGAAAACCTGTCATTGCAGGAAATTGGAAGATGTACAAGCTGCTCGGCGAATCGGTCGAGACGGCTCTGGCATTAAAACCATTGGTTGCAAACGCAAATAATTGTGAAGTCGTGATCGCTCCGGTATTTACGGCCCTTAAAACCGTTGCGGATCGTCTGGAAGGTTCGAATATCAATATCGCGGCACAGAATTGTGCGTCGCAGAATGAATTTGGGGCTCATACCGGCGAGATCGCACCTGCAATGTTGAAGGATGTCGGCTGTTCGCACGTTATTATCGGGCATTCCGAGCGACGCCAGTTTTATGGCGAAACGGATGCATCGGTCAATAAAAAAACGAAAGCGACACTCGCCGCTGGACTAACCGCGATCGTCTGTGTCGGCGAAATGCTCGCTGAAAGAGAAGCCGGAAATGCTGAGAATATCGTAAAAGGCCAATTGCTAAGCGGTCTCGACGGTTTGACAGTCGCCGATATGGAACGTATTATTATCGCTTACGAGCCTGTCTGGGCAATTGGTACGGGTAAAACCGCCACGCCTGAACAGGCTCAAGACATGCACGCGACGGTTAGAAAAACGGTTGCGGATTCGCATGGATCTGATGTCGCTGGTAAGGTTAGGATCCTCTACGGCGGCTCGGTCAAGCCCGACAACATTGCGATCCTTATGTCGCAGCCTGATGTTGACGGAGCTCTGGTCGGCGGGGCAAGCCTTGAGGCCGAAAGCTTTGCACAGATCGTAAATTTTGAAAGGAAGTGACTGGTGAAGTGGAAACTGCTTTTCACTCTTAACTACTCACTATTCACTAACGAAGATGGTTTACATTTTATACGCAATATTCTTCTTGTCCTGTATCGTTCTGGTTGCATCTGTTCTCCTGCAGCCGGGTAAGACTGATGCAGGTGCATTGTTTACGAGCAACGTTTCGAGCTCAGCCCTGGCTCCACGTGGTACAGCGACAGTTCTATCAAAGATCACTATCATCGCTGCATCCACTTTTATGCTTTCAGCATTGTTTCTCGCTATGCCCGCATTGACGGGTAATGTCTCGGTTCTCTCGAGCAACCCTGAAACTCCGGCTGAAGCTCCGGCGAGTTCTGTAGACGCAAATGCGAATACTGCTCCGGCTGACGCAAACGCGAATACGGCTCCGGTAGCCGATACAAATTCGAATGCTAATTCGGCCCCGTCGGCAAATGTGCCGGCCGCGAATGCTCCGGCAGCGAATGCCAACTCGAACACAAACTCGGCTCCTGCTGGCGGAAAGGCGACTGCGGTTCTGCCTCCCGCAAAACCAGCGGCGAACAAGTAGTTTTTTTGACAATACAAGCTCAGGTGGCGTAATTGGTAGCCGCGCACGTTTGAGGGGCGTGTGGAGTAATCCGTGGGGGTTCGAGTCCCCCCCTGAGCACCATATTTAAAGAAAGAGTTGTCTGAAAGGGCAGCTTTTTTTTGTGACTTTTTGTATTTTTTACTTTTTGCCGAAGTTTACCAAAAAATACCGTATTAAAAGTGTGAATCGCTTCACACTTTTGCAGAAAGGAAGGCTGGAACGCCGTAAACACTGGGTTTTAAGAATGTGGCACGTGCCACAACGGCCTGGAACCGATGATCGATTGGTAGAGGAAAGTGGGCGGTTTTCAGAACCTTTCGGCGAAATTGGTAGAGGTATTCGTGAGATTGGTCAAACGTGTGACAAGCTAACCTCGAAGAGCCAGATCCATCGAAACTTTATTGTGGGTGATCATCTTGCTCACCCGTGAGGGTGGCGAGCAAGATGCTCGCGCTCCAGTCTATTTCTCTACGATCATTGTTCCCGTTCCTTGATCAGTAAAGACCTCTGCAAGAGTCGCATTTCTCGCGGTACCGCTGATGATATGCGCGGACTTAACGCCGCGGCTGAGGAGGTCGATAAGGCTTTCCAGCTTAGGGATCATGCCGCCCGTCGCTCGGCCCGACGCGATCATGTGGCGGGCATCATCGACGGTTATCCGGGAAAGCTTCGTGTCTTCGTCCCCGGCGTTGAGATAGATCCCGTTGACGTCGGATAGCAGGATAAGTTTCTCTGCTCCGAGGCTCGCGGCAATCTCTGAGGCGATGGTGTCGGCGTTGATATTAAATATCTTGCCATCATCATCCGCACCGAGCGACGAGATGAGTGGCAGATAACCGCTATCGAGCAACGTATTTATGAGCGAGGCATCAACCTCGACCACATCACCCACATGCCCGAAATCTATCGTCTCCGTTTCGCCGGTCTCTTTGTTTAGCATCTCTCTCGGCGGACGCTTTATCGCCTTTACAACACCCCCATCAACGCCTGAGAGACCGACTGCTCTGATCCCGCGTCGTCGAAACTGAGCGAGGATCTCAGTATTGATCTTCCCGCGAAAGATCATCTTCGCGAGGTCGAGCGTATCGTCGTCGGTCACACGCCGTCCTTCGATGACCGTCTGAACGACGCCGAGCTTTTTTGCGAGTTCCGTGAGCTGTTTGCCGCCGCCGTGGATAACGCAGACGCGAATGCCGACCTCGTGCATCAACGCCAGCTCCTCGGCAAGCGATGCGAGATTTTCCCTATCCTCTGTGACCTTTCCCGAAAACTTCACAACAAAAGTCTTCCCCTGAAATCGTTGGATATAGGGAAGTGCTTCGCGTAGTAGATCTAATTTTTCCTGGTCCATAAACTTAGCTAATTTAACAGGTTCTGATGAAAACCGCCATTTCGCGGACCAGCAAGCCCTTATACCAGATAGAAATCAAAGCTAGGATCACTGCCTCCGCGAACTCAGCGTCTTTCTCCGTTCCCTCTGCGTTGAAAAATTCTGAACGATTGATCAACGCAGAGTTCACGGAGCTATTCGCAGAGGTCGGAGAGAAGAAGTTGATTTCACGATACCCGGTCACGAAAGCACTCATCAACCATACGTTAACAAGTTGTTCAGACATTCTTACAATAATGTAGCGTTATGCATTCCATAACATTATTACTTTGATTTATAAAATATCTATGCTATAACCTTACCACTGATAGTCCTAATTTGCGGAAATGAACCTTAAAGCAGCCACAATTATTATTTTTAATTAATGCTCGAAAGCGACCTGACTTTCAATGATGACCATGGTTTATATGATCCGCAATTTGAACACGACTCTTGCGGCGTAGGCCTTATTGCGGACATACAGGGCCGCAGATCCCACCAGATCGTAAAAGATTGCCTAAGCATCCTGTGCCGGATGGAACATCGCGGAGCCCGCGGTGCCGAGGAAAACAGCGGCGACGGCGCTGGTATCCTCACTCAAATTCCACATAAGTTTTTCGTTGACGAATGCTCACGTCTTGGCTTCGATCTCCCAGGTCCAGGCGAATACGCCGTCGGCATGTTCTTCATGCCGCAGGACGAAGAAAAGCGTGAGCTATGCCAAAACATCCTGCTCAAAACGATCGAGGAAGAAGGCCAGCGGTTCCTCGGTTGGCGGGATGTACCGACGGACAACGCAACGCTGGGCGAAACCGCGAAAAGCTCGCAGCCCTTCATCCGTCAGATCTTTATCGGTAAAGGCGAGAGCATCGCCGATGACGCCCACTTCGAACGCAAACTATTCGTCATCCGCCGCTGGGCAAAAGAGTTGATAACCCGTGCGGAGCAGGATCTCGCGGAGAGATTCTACGCAGCGAGCTTTTCGTCTAAGACCATCGTTTACAAGGGAATGCTAACGACCGAGCAGGTTCGCGAGTTTTATCCCGACCTTCTCGACGAACGTTTCGAAAGCGGATTGGCACTTGTCCACTCGCGTTTCAGCACGAACACAATGCCAAACTGGAATCGGGCCCAACCGCTTCGCTACATCGCTCACAACGGCGAAATAAACACGCTTCGCGGCAACGTGAATTGGATGCACGCTCGGGAAAGGCGAATGCGTTCGACGTTGTTTGGCGACGATCTGCAGAAAGTTCTGCATGTTGTTGATGACGACACGAGTGATTCCGGAGCATTCGACAATTCGCTCGAGTTCTTTACGCTCGTGGGCCGCGAATTGCCGCACGCGATCATGATGATGATCCCGGAACCGATGTTCGACGGCGACCGGATGAGCGATGAGAAACGAGCGTTCTACGAATTTCACTCTTGCCTCATCGAACCGTGGGACGGCCCGGCGTCGATCACATTCACCGACGGCGAGATCATCGGCGGCGTCTTAGATCGAAACGGGCTGCGGCCTTCGCGTTACTGCGTGACGAAAGACGGACTGGTCGTGATGGCGTCAGAGACAGGCGTTCTTGAGATCGATCAGGCCGAGATCGTCAAAAAAGGTCGGCTCCAGCCCGGGAAAATGTTTCTCATCGACACGCGAGCGGGCCGGATCATCGATGACGAAGAGATCAAACATAAGGTTGCGAGCGGCGAACCGTATCGCCAATGGCTCGACGATAACCTTATCAGCATCAACGACATACCGCATCCGCCCTTCGTCCACGAGCCGGATCACGAAACAGTTCTGGCTCGCCAACGGGCTTTTGGATATACAGACGAAGAGCTTCGAATATTGCTCGCTCCCATGTTCGAAAAAGGCGAGGAAGCCATCGGTTCTATGGGCAACGACACGCCTTTGGCAGTGCTGTCTAAAAAACCGCAGCTGATCTATAACTATTTCAAACAGCTATTTGCACAGGTAACGAATCCGCCGATCGATGCCATTCGCGAAGAGATCGTCACCTCGACCGACACGACCATCGGGCCGGAATACAATCTTTTGGAGCCGATCCCGGAATGTGCGCGGCAGATAAAGCTAAACTCGTTCATTCTGAACAACGCTGAGTTAGAAAAACTTCGATTACTCGGCGACTCAGAGAGCTCATTCGGCAAATTTGGTTTTCGCTCGATCACGCTTCCGATGCTTTTCGACCGCGAACACGGTGCTCAGGGCCTCGAATGGGCTCTTGACGGGCTTTGTCATCTCGCAAGCAAAGCGATCGCGGACGGGTACGATATCCTGATCCTTTCCGATCGCCAAATGAGCGAATACCGCGTGCCGATCCCCGCATTGCTCGCCGTTTCGGCAGTTCATCATCACCTAATTCGCGAGGGCACGCGTACGCATTGCGGCTTTGTGCTGGAAAGCGGAGAGCCGCGTGAGATCCATCATTTTGCGTTACTGCTCGGCTACGGAGCGACGGCAATAAACCCATACCTTGCGTTCGAAACGATCCACGATCAGATACTGACTCGTGAACTGGAGATCGACGAAGCTAAGGCAGAAAAGAACTACACAAAAGCGGTAAACAAAGGCGTCGTGAAGATCCTGTCGAAGATGGGAATTTCAACCATCCAGAGCTATCTCGGAGCCCAGGTTTTTGAGACCCTCGGGCTGGAGAAAAGCTTCGTCAAACTCTATTTCACCCGCACGCCAACGCGGATCGGCGGCATTGGCATCGACGAGATCGCGGCAGCCTCACTCGAAAGGCACAGTCGAGCATTCTTTCCCGACGCCAATCGAAAAGATCTCGAACTTGGCGGCAACTATCAATGGCGTTCGGCAGGAGAATCGCATCGCTACAGCCCGCAATCGATTCATCTGCTGCAAAAGGCGTGTCGGATGGGCGATTTCTCGTTATTCAGGCAATACAGTGAGCTGCTCAACGACCAGACGAAGCGGCAGGGAACTTTACGCGGGCTACTGAAATTCAAAGCCGATATACGTTCGATCCCGATCGATGAGGTCGAGCCGGTCGAAGAGATCCTAAAACGCTTTAAGACCGGAGCGATGTCATACGGATCGATCAGCGCCGAGGCTCATGAATCGCTCGCCATCGCCATGAACCGCATCGGCGGCCGCAGTAATACTGGCGAAGGCGGCGAGGATTCAGAGCGGTATACCGTTTTGCCGAGCGGCGACAGCAGGATCAGTAAGATCAAACAGGTCGCCTCAGGCCGCTTCGGCGTCACGAGCCACTATCTCGTCAACGCCGAGGAACTCCAGATCAAGATCGCCCAAGGTGCAAAACCAGGCGAAGGCGGCCAATTGCCCGGCAACAAGGTCTATCCGTGGATAGCAAAAACGCGGCACTCGACACCGGGCGTTGGGCTGATCTCGCCGCCGCCACACCACGATATTTACTCGATCGAAGACCTTTCGCAGCTTATATTCGATCTAAAGAACGCCAATGAAAAGGCCCGGATCAGTGTAAAACTCGTGTCCGAAGCCGGAGTCGGAACCGTCGCAGCCGGCGTCGCAAAAGCAAAAGCCGAGGTCATCCTCATCAGCGGCCACGACGGCGGAACCGGAGGTGCTGCCCAAACGAGCATCAAACACGCCGGTGTACCGTGGGAATTGGGCCTCGCCGAAACACATCAGACTTTGCTGCGAAACAAGCTTCGCGGCCGCGTTCGGCTGGAAACAGACGGGCAGTTGATGACGGGCCGCGATGTTGTCATCGCCGCATTGCTTGGAGCAGAAGAATACGGCTTCTCCACCGCTCCGCTCGTCACGCTGGGCTGCGTTTTGATGCGTGTCTGTCATCTCAATACCTGCCCTGTCGGAGTTGCGACCCAGGATCCGCGGCTGCGGGCGAAATTCTCTGGCGACCCCCAATACGTGGTCAATTTCATGCGCTTCATTGCCACAGAAATGCGCGAGGTGATGGCAGAGCTCGGATTCCGAACCATCAACGAAATGATCGGCCGCGTCGACGTACTCGAAGAAACAGAAGGCGGCGGCCTCGACCTTTCGAAGATATTGTTCACGCCAGCAATTGCCGAGGAAACGCCGCATTTTCAGCAGACGCAGCAGGATTTTGCTCTCGAGAATACGCTTGATAAACGTGAACTGCTTGAAATATGCCTCCCCGCGTTGATGCTTGATGCAAAGGTCGAAGCTAGCCTCAAGATCGAGAACACTGATCGGGCAGTCGGAACGATCGTCGGCAGCCATATCTCGCGAAAGTTTGGAGCCAAAGGCTTGCCCGATGACACGATCAGACTGTATTTCACAGGCTCAGCCGGACAGAGTTTCGGCGCTTTTGTACCGCATGGGATGACGTTGACGCTTGAGGGCGATTCTAACGATTACATCGGCAAAGGCTTGTCGGGCGGAAAGATCGTTGTGTTTCCGTCGAAAGCCGTGACCTTCGCTCCTGAGGACAACATCATCATCGGCAACACTGCATTTTACGGTGCGACGAGCGGTTCGGCGTACATTTCCGGTGTCAGCGGCGAGCGTTTTGCGGTGCGAAACAGCGGTGTAGATCTCGTGATCGAGGGCGTTGGCGACCACGCCTGCGAATATATGACAGGTGGAACCGTTGTCATTCTCGGTCAGACGGGAAAGAATTTTGCGGCTGGAATGTCGGGCGGTATTGCGTATGTTTTTGACGAATTCGGCGAGTTTCCAGAGCTCTGCAACAACCAGATGGTCGAGCTGACTGCGATCGAGGATGCGGACGGGATCGAGTTTGTAAAAGACCAGGTCTTCCGCCACATCGAGCTGACGCGCAGCCCACTCGCGACTGCGATATTGCTTGATTGGGACAATAGCGTTTTCGAAGTTCGTGCGTGTTATTCCGACCGATTACCGCGTGGTTCTCGATGCTCAAAAACGCTTGATTGCAGATGGTTTGTCGAAAGAGGACGCTGAACTAGCCGCGTTTGAGGAGGTGACGGCGTAATGGGGAAAATTACCGGTTTTATGGAATATTCCCGCACGCTGCCTATCCTCGGCGACGCACGTTCGCGAATCGGAAACTGGTCCGAATTTCACGATCATCTGCCGGACAGCGAGCTGCAAAAACAGGGTGCGAGATGCATGAATTGCGGCATTCCGTTCTGCCACACCGGCACGATGATGAACGGTGCGACGATCGGCTGTCCGCTTCACAATCTGATCCCGGAATGGAACGACCTGGTGTTTAGCGGCAGATGGCGAGAGGCGTACGAGCGGCTTGCCCTGACCAATAATTTCCCCGAATTCACCGGCCGCGTGTGCCCCGCACCGTGCGAATCGTCGTGCGTTCTGGGCATAAACGAAGATCCCGTGATGATCAAGGAGATCGAGGCCTCGATCGTTGACCGGGCATTTGAGGAAGGCTGGATCGTCCCGCGTCCGCCGGTCAACAGAACAGGAAATCGCGTCGCCGTCATCGGTTCCGGCCCCGCCGGCCTCGCGTGTGCCGACGAACTCAACAAACACGGCCACTCCGTCACCGTCTTCGAACGCGAAGACCTTATCGGCGGCCTGCTGATGTACGGGATTCCGAACATGAAGCTCGAAAAATCGATCGTCCAAAGACGTATCGATCTGCTCGCGGCGGAAGGCATCGAGTTTCGCACTAACGTCAGCGTTGGGCAGGATATTTCTACCGACGAATTAAAACAAGATTTCGACGCCATCGTCCTCTGCTGCGGTGCTCCGAAACCCCGCGATCTAAACATCGAGGGCAGGGAACTCGACGGGATCCATTTCGCGATGAATTTCCTCACGCATTCGACAAAGACGCTGATGGCGGATGGAGCGATCTCCCCGATCGACGTCAAAGGCAAAGACGTCATCGTCATTGGCGGCGGCGACACGGGAACTGATTGCGTTGGAACGTCGCTCAGGCAGGGCTGTAAAAGCCTTGTTCAGTTCGAAATAATGCCGCGTCCGGCTGATCGAACGGCGACGCACGATGGCTGGTTGAGCACCGTTCGGACATTTCAGGTCGATTATGGACAGAATGAAGCAGAAGCGGTTTTTGGCGGCGATCCGCGGGAATATTCTGTTTTGACCAAACGATTTACCGGCGATGATACGGGAAATCTCAATGGTCTCGAAACCGTCGCCGTTCGCTGGGATAGCGGTAAACTAGTCGAAATTATTGGAACGGAAAAATTCTGGCCGGTTGATGCCGCTTTCCTCGCAATGGGCTTTACGGGCGGCGAGGATTCGTCCTTTTTCCACGATCTCGGAGTCGAAACCGATCAAAACAACATCGTCGTCGTAGACGAAAACAAGCAAACAAGCCTTAGCAACGTGTTCGCCGCCGGCGATTGCGAACGTGGCCAATCGCTGATCGTCTGGGCTATTGCTGACGGCAGAAATGCTGCCGAAAGCGTCCACGCGTTTCTCTCGCAACCAGAATCGACAGCTACCTTATCAACTCACTCATGATCGCCTTCTGAATATGAAGCCGGTTCTCAGCCTCGTCGATCACCACCGAATTTGCCGAATCGATCACGCCATCCGTCACGATCACATTTCGCCGAACGGGCAGGCAGTGCATGAATAGGGCGTTTTTCGTCCGGGCCATTTTCCCCTCGTCAACGATCCAATCGTTTCTCAGGCCCGCGCGAAATTCGATATCCTTGTCAGTGCCGCCATAAAAATGCTTACCGCCCCAGCTTTTGGCGTAAACCACCTCGATGTCGTCGAAAGCTGTCTGATCATCGTTCGTAAATTCGACACTTCCGCCATTCGCGGCCGCTTGCTGTTCGATCTCGGCGATCAATTCTTCGTCGAGTTCGTACCCTTTCGGATGAGCAATGCGCAGATCATGGCCAAATTGTGCGGACGCCAGTGCGAAGCTATTCGGCACGGCCATCGGGAGCGGCTTCGGATGCCACGCCCACGTAAGCAGCACTTTTTTCTTCTGCGACCCAGCGTGTTCGCGGATCGTCATCATATCCGCCATCGACTGACACGGATGATGCATCGCGGATTCGAGATTGATGATGGGAACGGTCGCATACTTGGCGAATGCGTTGAGGATCGGATCGGTCCGTTCGGTTTCCCAATCCTTTAGTTCAGCGAATGTGCGTACGCCGATGGCCGAAACGTAGCGTTCGAGCACGCGGACAAACTCCGCCAGGTGCTCTGTTTTATTGCCGTCCATCACGACGCCATCGCGGTGTTCAAGCGTCCACGAAGTGCCGCCAGGTTCTAAAATCACGGCATTGCCGCCAAGCTCATAGATCCCAACCTGCATCGAAGCTCGCGTTCGCAGCGAAGGGTTGAAAAATACAAGGGCTATCGATTTGCCATCGAGCGGTTTGTCTTTTACTTCGCCGCTTTTGATCTTTAGGGCAGCCTCGATCAATCCGTTTAGTTGAGCGGTCGAGAAATCAGATGTAATTAAGTAGTTCTTCAATTCGAAAGCACCTCGACCATCAAATTTATTTCGTCAACGCTGACGCACATCGGCGGCAGCAGGCGGAGGACATTTGGATTGCTGGATGTGCCGGTAATAATGTTTTCAGCCAAGAGTTTCTTGTGAACCGGCGAGCACGGCCCGTCGAATTCGATGCCTAGCAAACAGCCCTTTCCGTGGATCGCCACAACACCCGAATCGCCGCTCAGCGAATCGCGGAGATGATGCTCGACGTTCTTAGCATTCTTGATCATGTCGCCTAATTCGATCGCCTCAAGCGTCGCAACAACCGCAGCCATCGCGAGCATTCCGCCGCCGAAGGTTGTGCCGAGATCGTTTAGCTTGATGTTTTCCGAAACGCGATCGTTGACGAGACATGCTCCAACCGGAACGCCGCTGCCGAGCGATTTGGCAAGCGTTATGATGTCGGGTTCGACTCCGTCGGCGAGTTCGCTGCCGCCAAAAAACCAGTTTCCTGTGCGGCCGATGCCTGTTTGAACCTCGTCGAAAATAAGAATGATGCCGAGTTCGTCGCATAGCGTACGCAACTCGCGGAAAAAGCCTGGATCGGCCTCCGTAACGCCAGCCATCGACTGGATCGGCTCGAGCATGATCGCCGCTGTCTGCTCATCAGCAACCGCTTTTACGCTTGCGATATCGCCGAAAACCGCAGATACATGACCGGGAACATTCGGCCTGCCGATCTCGCGGTATTTGCCGAGAAAAGTCGCCGAGATCGAGTCTGCCGTTCTGCCGTGAAAACCGCCGGTAAACGTGATCACTTTCTCACGGCCGGTTGCCATTCGGGCCATTCGCATGGCGTTTTCGTTGGCCTCGGTACCTGAGTTGCAGAAAAAGGCTTTTGTGAGGGAAGCCGGAGCGACGGAAACGAGTTTTTCGGCGGCCTTCGCCCGAATCCCCGAATAAACCAAATTCGAATAAAACAGAACCTTTTCTGCCTGCTCTTGGATCGCTTTTACAACGTGCGGATGCGAATGCCCGGTCGCACAAACCGCGTGGCCGCCGTACAGGTCCAAGAACTTTTCGCCCTCGCTCGTCCATACCCAGGCACCCGCGCCGCGTTCGACCGAGATGCTCATTTTGGCGTAGGTTTCAACCTGGAAGCTGTCTTCAATGTTTTTTATTTCTTCAAAATTCATTCTGTTTTACTTTGTCGGAACCGCCTGCGTTAGCGGGCGGAACGAACTTGCTTGTCAAAGACGATGCGTCTAAAATTCAGCTCCGCGTGATGAACGGGTGTTACGATGGCGTGAACTGCTTTATCCCTTGCTCCGTTCCGCCCGCTTACGCAGGCGGTTCTGACTTAGGGATTTCCGCCGGTGAATACTAAAGCCGTGGTCTCATCTAACCCGAACATCAGGTTCATGTTCTGCACCGCTTGTCCGGCCGCTCCTTTCACGAGGTTATCGATGGCTGAAAATACGACGACCTGTTTGCCGTTTGAATGAATGGCGATGTCGCAAAAATTCGTATTCTTCACCCAATTGATATCCGGCGAGCCGTCAACGATCCGTAAAAAGAACGAGCCGTCGTAAAAGTGCTTGTAGAGGTTATTTAGATCTTCATTTGTCACATTCACGGTCGTTTCCAGATAGCACGAAGCAAATATGCCTCGCGAAACAGGCAAACTGTGAGTCATAAACACAAGATCGCTCGAAAACTCACCGACGCGTCGCAGATGCTGTTCTATTTCGGGCACGTGCTGATGCGTGAAAGGTTTGTATGCGTAAAACGAATTCATTCGCTGCGGATGATGTGTGTTCGGGGCAGGTTTGACACCTGAGCCGCTCGATCCTGTTTTTGCATCCACGACTATCTTTCCGGTTATCAATCCGCTTTTCACTATTGGAGCCAGTGCCAGCAGTGTTGCGGTCGCAAAACATCCTGGATTTGCGATAAATCTGGCGTCGCGGACCGCATAACGGCTCGTTTCGGTCAGTCCGTAAACGAATTCGCTCTGAATCTCGCCGGCGTGATCCAGCTTGTAAAACTGCTTGAAAATATCCGCATCATCGATCCGAAAATCGCCGGAAAGATCAATGGCCTTAACACCTGCGGGCAGATGCGGGGCAAGACTCAACGCCTGGCCATGCGGCAGAGCAAAAAAGACAAGGTCAATGTCGGTGAGCAAAGACAGATCCCCGGGAGCTCTCTGGAAAACCAGATCCGTCAGCCCATTAAGATTCCTGTGCACCTCACCGACGCTTTTTCCTGCCTGTTCATTAGCCGTTACAAAGGCGATCTCGACGTTCGGATGAAACAGCAATATTCGCAGAAGCTCGCTTCCGCCGTAGCCCGAGCCGCCGAAAATTGCCACGCGTATCTTCGTCATGCTGTCACCACCGATTCGTTAAGTTTCACGGCTGTAGAAACCGCTGTGCCGAGATTCATCGATATCAACTCAAATAACCGCTTTCCGTTTCGTCTCGCGTTCCCGGCCTGCACGCCAAATTTCTCCGTAATAAAATCTTCGCCCATCTGCGAATCTGTCACTGAACCCGCTACGACATCAACATCGATTCCGAGCCCGTCCAGAACGGACATTCCGCCGATCACACCGACATAGTCAGAGGCGCAAAAAACGAACGAGGCGATCGCTTCACGAATTTCACTGTCCTTCAAAACTGAATCAACTGAATATCCGCCGACGATGCCGTCGCCGAGTTCGACAACGATCAAATCGGGTTCAAAACTGTTGAGGTAATTGAGAATCGCCTTCGCGATGGGGGCGAGATCACCGTAGTCGACGGTCGAGGGAAGCCCGCAGTCGACAAAGCTCGCCGTCGCGACCGCTCCATGATCCTGCATGTGCAGCGTATCTCGCAGACATGCAATACCGGACATCTTGGCTCCTGCAACTCGTAATCCGGCGTTTGCGGCTTGTTTGATTATCTCCGTCGCGGCGACCGTTTTACCGGAGTTCATGCACGTTCCCGCGATCACGACGATCGGAGCCGACGGGCTGAGTTCGAACACGGCCTTCAACGCATTATCGCCGATATTCAAGACGTTTTCGTCTTCATTACAAGCGACGCCGATCACCTCGACCTCGATCGCGTCAGAAAATGAAGAATGGTGGCCTTTACATAGGCCGATCACGCCGCCCATGTTGAGCAGATGAAGTTTGTCGCCCGCGCTAACAGTTTCTGGCACGTCACCGACAAATCCCTTCAAAGCACGACGTTTACCGAGTACGCCGAGCAGTATATCGCCAGTATTTATCTTCGCCAGGCGGCCGGAGGGAAGTTCCAGATTCCCGTATGTTGTACTTTCGGACAGTGCCGTTACCACAAGCAGGTCGCCTGCTCTTGGATTCAGAGCACCGTCGATGAACCCGACGCGTCGTGAAAGCATCATGTTTGACACTGCGGACCCCATTTTCTCGATCTCAACATACTTCATATCACTAACCTCTCCCGAACTGTGTTACAAGGCGCGTAAGAACGGCTTTTTGGGCCGCCGGATCCTTCACCGCAATAAAGATAGTGTCGTCACCCGCGATCGTTCCGACGATCGCTGATATCTCACTGCGATCTATCCGGACGGTAATTGCCGAGGCGAGGCCGGAAGCACAGCGGCCAACGATCAGGTTTTCACCTGCCGTGTCGAATGTGACGGTTCCCAGATCCGTTTCCGGCACCACATTTTTGCTCCGCACATATCGCCCTTCAACCTTTACAATGTCGAGTTCGTCCAGATCCCTTGAAACGCTTGCTTGGGTTACCTTGAAGCCCTTTGCCGCAAGTTCGGCGGCAAGTTCCGCCTGTGAAAAAATTGACAGGTTCTCGATTATTTCGATCAGTACATTTTGTCGAGATCTTTTGTGCATATTACACCAAATAATATGCAGCAATGCTGCATATTATGCATTCTGATGCATAATATACAAGCTAGGTTGGAAATAAACAAGTGGTTTATGCAGTTTTTAGAATATTGCCAGCTTGATTCTGAGGTATTTCTTTGGATTCTTACGAAAATCGTCGAGAAGCTTCGTGCCCTCGCCGGTGAATGTCGCGACATTGTTCGCAGTCTGATTCACGCTGTTGTAGAGGGTTTCGTCGTTCAGAAGTTTGCCGATCGTACCTTTTCCCGCTTGTGCGTCCGCGAGAACTTTGTCAACACGCTGGATCGTGACGTTGAATCGGGCGATAGCGTCTTTCGTTTCGTCGTAGAATTTGTCGTCCGTCAGGAGTTTTCCAGCGGTGCCTTTTCCTTGCTTAAGGTCGGCGGTTATTGATTTTACATCGTCGGCAATGGTCGAGATCTTTTCCGCTGATTTCTTAAGTTCCGCGACTGTATCACGCGTTTCGTTGTAAAGCGCTTCATCGTTCAGGAATTTGCCCGCGGAACCCTTACCGGCTTTGATGTCCGCCGAGATCGCTTCGAGCTGGGCGATTGTGCTGTTCAGGCTGTTGTAAAGTGCCGGATCGTTGACCAGCTTTCCGGCACTGCCCTGACCGCTGTTAACGCGCTCGATCGTCGACTGAAGCTTGAGCATTGTCATTTTGGTTTCCGCCACGGCTCCGTCGAGGCTGTTATAAAGCGTCTCGTCGTTGATAACCCGGCCGAGCGTGCCTTCCCCCTGGTTGGCTTTATTAAGAATTTCGTTTGCAGGAATGGCCAGTCTATCTATGGTCTCTAGAACGTCGGTTCCTTTTGCCGCAAACTGGTTCAATCCACCCGACGCAGTCGTTTCGAGGACGGCGTTTTCCTCGATCGGGTTACCTTTGGCGGTTCCCGCAGTTATATTGACCATCTTGTCGTTGCCAAGGATCGATGTTGCAATAAGCTGGGCCTTAGAATCAGTTCGGATCAATTCGGTGATTGACTTTTTATCGAGAACTTGTACAACGCTCAGTGTCGCTTCAATTCGCTCGCCGGGCTTGGAGTCTGGCGGAAGGAAGGTCACATCCTCAACTTTGCCGATCGATACGCCCGCAAGCTGAACATCTGCTCCGGCGTGCAGGCCGTCAGCGCTCTCGAAGCGCACTTTCAGCTTTGTTTTCTTTTCGAACGGATTAAAGCTTCCACTCGAATTAAGAATCAGAAAGCCCGTAACCAAAAGCGCCGCGAGCATAAAAATACCAACCCGCAGCTCGCTGTATTTAAGTTTTTGATTGCTTCTCGGCATCCCTTATTTCCCTCTGAGAAAACGTTTAATATACGGATCCTGCGATTCACGCAACACTTCCTCGCGCCCGCTAAAGATCACTTTCCCCTTACGGAGCATCAGAACCTCAGTGTTTACCTGACATCGCGTAAGACCTTCATTTTCAAAGTACACCTGGCCTTTACGATCGAGCAGTGCGTATTCCGTCGAAATATAATCGAGATTATTCATCTCATGCGTAACAAAGATCGACGAGACATCTTCGATATCTCTTAGTTTAATTGCAAGTTCGCATATAGTTCTAGCCGTAGGCGGATCGAGTCCAGCAGTCGGCTCATCAAAGAGAACAATACTTGGATTTCCAACCAGAGCACGAGCGACACCTACGCGGCGACGCATACCGCCGGATAGTTCGCTCGGCATTTTATCTATCGACTCTTCAAGATCAACGAATCGAAGCATACGGCGAACCTCGTGTTCAACTTCGTCCTCCGATATCTTCGTTTCATGCAGTCGGTACGCAACATTATCATAAACAGACAGGGAATCGAAAAGAGCTCCTTCCTGGAACACCATTCCAATGTTCTGCCGGATCCGCATTAGCTCGACATCGTCAAAGTCAGTGATATCCTCACCCTCAACGAGGATCTGCCCGGCATCCGGTTTCAAAAGGCCGAGGATAAGGTTGATGATCGTCGATTTTCCGGTACCAGATCCGCCGAGGACAAATTTGGTTTCACCGCGCCTTACCGAAAAGCTGACCTTATCGAGGATGACCTGGTCATCAAAGGCGAGTTCAACATCTCGAAATTCGATCGCCGGCTGCAGGCGCCGCTTATAAACTTCGGACGCGTGGACGCGCGAAAAATCCTCAGCGTCCCTTCTTTCAGAATTTTGGAGTTCATCGAGTGCCATAGAACGCTTCTCGAGATCAGAACAATGTCCCGCCCAGAACACTCTGCAACAGTTTTGACAAGAAAAAATCCACGACGATCACGTTGATCGAAGACGCGACCACTGCCTGTGTGGTGGATACGCCAACGCCGACTGTCCCACCCTTTGTGGTCAGGCCTTTGTGACATGAAATAAGGGCTATGATCAGGCCAAAGAATATAGGCTTAATGATACCTGTCAGCAGGTCATTAATGTCCGTGCCGGTCCGAACAGACGAAATATAAACATTTGTGTCGAGGCCGTAGATCTGTTTTGCGATCACTCCGCCGCCGATCAGGCCGAAAAGATCGGCCGCAACCGTTAACAGCGGAAGTGTAACGACAAGAGCTATTATTCTCGGCGTTACCAGTTTTCTTGCCGGCGAGGTTCCGAGAGCCCGCATTGCATCTATCTGCTGCGAAACGACCATAGCTCCCAGTTCTGCTGAGATCGCCGAGCCAACGCGGCCAGCAACCATCAGAGCGGTCAATACCGGACCAAGTTCTCGTATCAGTGAAGTAGCGACTCCCTGGCCGGCATTGCTTTGAGCACCGTAGTATGCAAGCGTCGGATATGCCTGAAGTATCAACACTCCCCCGGTGAAAAAGCCGGTAAGAACGACGATGCCGAGCGATCCGACACCAATCTGATCCATCTGATTTATGATCTCGCCGAAGTATCGCGGCGATTTGGTCAGTCCTTTGAGCGAGCGCCAAAAAAGATTAGTGATCGCCTGCAGCTCAGAAAGAAATAGTGTGATCAAATTCATCCAAAAAAGGGGAAACTATGAATGAAAATGAGTATAACCAATCTGCCTTAAACATCAAACAAAAGAACGGTCGATCTTTACACGAAAGATCGACCGGCATAATTTGCGGAGGAGGAAATTTGCTCAAAGCTTAAGGCTTTTTCAAGTTCTGCTTTAGATATTGGGGCAAAGGACGCTGGGGATCGGTACCGCGAGGTAGAGTTTCCGGCATTGCTCGATCTGCCTTACGTGTCGCTTCAAACCTTTCCCGCAGTCGGCGAAAGCGGATCAACTGATCCTGTGTCAAAATACGGCGGACACCAAGCTCATTCAGGAACCGGATCTTGGCTACTTCAGCCTGAGCCAGCTGAAAGTCTTTTAAACGGGCTTGAAAATCGGGTTCTGAAGCGTTATCTGCATAGATGATCTCGTCAAGTGCACGATTTGCCTGACGAAGCCGCATCTGGGCCGCGTCCATTATCGGCTTACGTTCCTGATTCAAAACGCGGATCCGCTGAAGCTGTTCACGCGAAAGGCCCAACTGCCGCAGTGCGTTCGTGCGAAAATCGACTGATTTATCAGCCGCAGGCGGCGGCGTAGGGTTGTTTCTTGCGCCAAAGCCGCTGAAGTGGGAATGAATGCCAAGGCCAGAAACAGAAACGGCTTGTACAATTTGATATGCCTCATAAATTTATCTTATCGAGCCGATCTCGTCATCAAAAAGATCGGTCAGCCTCAATGATCTGTCGGACGCCTCGTCAAAATTGCTGAGAGCCGGAGCTTTCCTCGTCGGCGGTTGTGGACGCGAGATGCGACCCGAAGTTTGCGCCGTAAATTGCTTGACCGGTCGCGGACGCTTGGATTCTACCACGGCTTTCACCGGTTTCACTTCACGCAGAGACGGTGTATTTTCTTCGACGTCATTTGCAGTGACGGTCTCGCCTGTTCTACCTATTGTCTGCTCGTTATTGACGAGCGGTTTCTCGGCAACGGTATTTTGCGGCAGTTTCGGCTGCTCAACTACGACATTAGCCGCGATCTGATCGTCACCACGCATCAGAGTTAAAGCCGCAAATCCGATTCCCAGGCAGATAAGGACGGCCGCCCCAGCCGCTACCGGCATACCGAACCCGCCAAACAAACCACGAAGCCCTGCGAAAAATCCTCCGTTTTCAGCCTCAACTTTTCGCACTTTGGCATAAGGAATTGAGATCTCCGGCGTCGGCAATTCGGCAAATGTCTCTTTCTGCCACTCAAAGACCGAGAATCTTGCACCCGATATCTCAGCAAACTCCTCAGTGCACGCCGAACAGTTGACCAGATGTGTTTCAAATGTGCGGCGTTCGGCGGTCGTGATCTCGTCATATATGTACGAGATCATCGCGTCGTCAAGCCCGCAATTTTTGTTGTTACCGTTATTCACCATCTCATTCACCATTTTGGGTCAAACGACCTCGACCGGTGTCCGCTCCAATCTCATCTTGAGCTGTTTCAAAGCCGTATAAAGCCGACTTTTCACCGTGCTCAGCGGCAATTCCAGGGTTTCGGATATCTCCTGAAACGTCATTTCCTCAAATTCCTTCATCACGATGACCTGACGAAGATCTGTCGGCAAAGCTCCAACCGCTTGCCTTACCAAGATCAGGCGTTCTGCCTGTTCGGTCTTACGAGCCGGCGAAAGCAGCGGGAAGCGACGAATGTTCTTTCTTCTTCACCATTCTCATCATCGAGAAAATCCTCAGCCCGTGTTTTTTGTCGCCGTTTTATTGTCAAACACTGGTTTACCGCGATGCGGTGCAGCCAGGAGGAAACTTTTTGACTCGCCGCGAAAGTTTCCGATATTGCGATACGCTGCGATGAAGGCTTCCTGACAGGCGTCGCTGGCGTCGTCTTCACGGCCGAGCATACCAAAGCAAAGACCGAATATTTTCCGCTCCCACCTCCGTACTATTTCGCCGAAGGCGTCAGGATTCTCTGAAACTGCCAGTTCGACAAGCTGTTCATCGCTTAGATCTATCATCGACACCACATCAACGTCACTAGCAAGAATACGAGAAAACCCCGCTTTCGTTAACTTAGACGCGAGAAATAGTGTAAAAGTCTTAATATGAAAGTGAAGGAAATTACCGCAAATGCACTAAAAAGGGGTCCAATTGAATTAACGATTCTTAGTTTCGCGTCTTTTCATAGCGTATTTCGCGGTTAACACTTCGAAACCCGTCCGTCTTTATAAGCGTACGGAAATGAAACGCGTCTCTCCGGAACGCATTTGCTGAAAATTGATGTCAGATAGAGAGATAACCTTGGGGTGCATTTCCGATAATGCAGGGCGGAAAGCCTGTCAGCGATTCGGCAGAAACGAAACGGCCTTGCTGGTCGAGCGATGCCTTGCGGGCGACAGGAAGCCTTCGGCGAGATCTACAGTGAGTTCGCACCTTTGGTACATGGCATTTTGCTGTCGCGTTTGCCAAGAGACGAGGTTTCGGATGCGGTTCAGGAAGTTTTCCTGGCGGCCTATAAGAATCTCGGTTCATTGAGAGAACCAAACGCCCTCGGCGGATGGCTCGCACGGATCGCTCGAAATCATGTCGTCGATCACTATCGCGGAAGCCGCCCTTCGGAAGAGTTGCCCGAACACATTGAGGGCAAGAAAGACCAACGGCTCGAAGCAGAAGAGGCTCTGGCGGCGATACAATCGCTGCCGATCGCGTATCGCGAAACTTTGATATTACGCCTCGTCGAGGGAATGACCGGAAACGAGATCGCGGAACAAACCGGCCTTTCCCCGGATTCGGTTCGAGTGAACCTGCACCGCGGAATGAATCTTTTGAGAAAGAAACTAGGCATCGGCGGAGAAAATGATGAATAACGATTACCTCTGGGACAAATCAGGCGACGACGCCGAGATCAAAGGCCTCGAAAACCTTCTCTCCGGCCTCAAATACCAGCCGACGGCTCCGCCGGTGCTTCCGGTTTCGATCGACTTAAAGGCAGTAAAGGCTCCGTGGTGGAAATTGTCATTGGCTTTAGCGGTTCCGGCGTGTGTATTGTTCGCGGTGTTGGCAGGAATTTGGATGACACGGCCAACGCCGCAGTTGCAGGCGGTAAATGAATTGAAGGAAACACCGCTGACAAATGTTTCGCAAGAACCAGCAACCCGAAACAGTACAGAAACTAAGGCAAGCGAGCCTGACATTGCCAAAAACACTTTGCCAAAGGTTGTGACGACATTATTCACTCCCGAACCGAAGAAAAAAACAAAAACGTACGCCGTCCAGGCAAAGTATCGCAAACGGCAGCCCAAATTTGACACGCTCACCAGCGAAGAACGTTTCGCATACGACCAACTGAAGCTGGCGCTCTCGATCACAGGTTCGAAATTAAAGGTCGTATCCGACACGATCAACCGGGCAGAAGATTAGAAACGCGTGTCGCGTTCGTGATAGCGACTTTCACATTAAATATTTGAGATCATTCCGCCCGCTCACGCAGGCGGTTCTGACGCAAAAAAAATAAAGATATGTTATACAACAAACCCCTAAAAACCTTCGCGGCACTGACGGTGCTGCTGATCGCCGGAATTGCGGCGAATGCTCAGGACGCTGCGCGTCTCCATTTTGAGAAACTAAACAGCCTTGAAACAAAGGCCCGCGACGTTGTCGAGGTCAATGTTGACGGCAAACTGCTCGATCTGGCCAAACGCGTTACCGGCAAGGTAAAGGACGAGGACGCTAAGAAGGTCGCACTCGCGATCAACGGACTTCGCGGTATCTATGTCCGTGTTTACAACTTCGAAAAAGAAGGCGAATACAACCCGGGCGACGTTGACGAGGTCAGGTCGCAGCTGAATTCACCGGGATGGGAAAAACTCGCCAATGTTCGCAGCAAAAAGAATAATCAGAAGGTCGATGTTTACACGATGTTCACGGGCGACAAGATGGACGGAATGGCAGTTGTCTTGTCCGAATCCAAAACCGTCGCCGTTGTCAACGTCATCGGTATGATCGATATCGAAACGCTCATTGAACTTAGCGGCAAGATGAACATTCCGCGTATCGACATCGAGACCAAACCCAAAAACGATAAGGAGTAAACCCGCGATGCAAAACAAAAAGCGTTTAATAACCGCGTCGGCGTTGCTGCTCCTCACATTCGTTTTTGCCGCTCCGCAAACATTTGCCAAGACCAGCGAATACGACAAGATCGTCTCGCATCTGAAAACAAAATACCAAGCCAAGGAAGGTCAGCCTCGGCTTTGTCTGGCTCGCACGTGCGGCGGTGAAACTGGTGCGTCCGGCGGGAGTAAAGAGCTTAACGTCACGCTTTTCAGGACCTGAAGTTCTCACGCGAGACTCTCGATATAGAAATGCAGGACGCGCTGAAAAATTCCTTCAGCTCAGACTGGAGCCCGGTCTTCCGTGTTCGATCCCGCGAAGGCCAGCAGGCCTACATGTACATGCGCGAGGACGGCGGCAACGTCAAAATTACACTCGTAACCATCGAAACCGAAAACGCCGCCGTCATCCGCGCCACATTCAGCCCGGAAAAGCTGGCCGAGTTCATCAATGATCCAAGAATTTTCGGAATGTCCCTGAGCGACGGAGAAAAGTCAGCATCACCGGCCCTGGCGGGTGCGGATTTAGAATCGCGGAACCGCGAATAGTCCGCCCGTCAAAGGTCTCCTCTCACCTCTTGAACTAAGCACCCGAGCGATCGGGTGCTTTTTTCTTTTAGGAAACACCTGGTCGTAATACTTCCTCGATCAGGATTTTAGATCGCAGGCGAACGACTTATTTTAGGTTGCAACGCTTAAAATATTTGGTTAATATTTCGGGCTAATGAAAACCATCACACAATTAGCGATCGTAACCCTGTTTGTTTGTCTTTCTTCCGTTGCCGCGTTTTCGCAGGCTCGCTCGATCAAGAGTGTGCCTGAGGATGCTGTTTATCATTCGAAAGACGACGGATTTAACATCTCGCTGCCTGCCAACATGGTGCAGAAGAACGTCGTCGACAATACGGTTAGAAAAGGCCATAACTATGTGTGGGAATTTTCTGACGCGATCATCGTCGTAGGTGTCGAAAATCGTACCAAAGCGGTCAAAACGGACGCCGACGTTGCCGCTGCGGTTGCGGATTTTGAGGCAAAGACCTAAAAGACGACAAGATCCTGTCCGAATCGCCGGCAAAGATCGGTGAATATCGCGGTTCCGTCCTTGTAGTCGATAAAGGCGGCGCCAAATCGCTTATGGTTATTGTCTACTACGAAAAATTCGGCTTATTGTTAGCCGGCCTCTCCGAATCGAAAGACCCTGAGATCCAAAAACTAATTGCCGAAGCCGTGCAGTCCTTCGAGTTCGTCAACTAGTCGTTTAAGAGAATCTTTTTATAAAAACGGCAGCGTTCAATTACGCTGCCGTTTTTGTTTTTAGGACAGGAAGCAGCGTAGAGAGCTGGATCATCTGTTAACAGTCATTCATGCGGCAAGAGCGGCTCTCTTTCGATCACAAAGCTAACGCACGCTCTTTCAAAGCTGACTATAATCCCGAAAGCAACTCAGAACCGTTCTCGAACAACCTGGATCATTCCGGAATAACTTTTAACGGTTCAGCGATAGCTGCGAATGGTTCCGCAATGGCAATTTGTGGGGCAGAGTTGTGTTTGAATGTGATATTCAGAGCGAAATGTGGAGAAAGATGCGGCAGATCGGAGATCAGTTCACAGTAAGGATATCTTTGTAGATCGGATCGTATTCGAGAAGCTTTGCCTTGAGAAATTTTTCATCTTCTCGAGTTCCGGCAGCCCTTTGGCAAACGCGGGGCGGTGATAGTGGTTCGTGAGTATCCCAAACATCGTTATTAGCTCCACGCTCACGCTGTGCAAAACATCTGCTTTTTGACCTGGTGTCATCATAATTTTTCCTCCCAAGTTTCAATTTCCTCTCAACCATTATTAACAAAGCCAGAACCTTGTATGTGCGATATCACACTTAGGCCGCAAAAGCCGGGAACAGGCAGGGAAGTTCAGTTCATTCCCGTCGCAAAGCCACGAGAACGTTTTCAAGAGGCGAGGAAAATACGTGCTTGATAAGGCTCGCAGAATGTCAGGCGGTTTGCGAACAACCAGAACGGAACATTTAGCGTGCTTGCAAACGCTGTCTGATATAGAACCGAGCAAGGCTCTTGACCAAAAGCGCGGCCGTGCGAACCCAACGACGATCATATCTGCATTCCATTCTTCGGCAGCCTCGACGACGATCCGTGCCGGAGGCCCGCCAGGACTTTATAAGAAACGGATGCTGCACCTGCATCTTCGAGGCTTTGAGCTGAAGTTTTACTATCGTCTCGGCCTGCTGAAACAGCTCGTTGTGAGCATCAAGAAGCTGATCGGTCGATTCGATGATCATTTCAAGTTCTGTCCCGGCCGCCGGTTCCAAAACGGTCACTATTTTGAATTCCTGAGACGAGTTCCCACCAAAACCTTCGCCGCGTAGCGAACTGCGGCGTCACCATATTCCGGAACCGTCGGTAGCTATTAGTATTTTCATTTATTCGTCACCTCTGAGAACATCTTACGCCTAAAACGTTACCAAATCATTAAATCGCCAGCCGAACGTCAATATCAAAGCCCGCCCCGGCACCAACATCCAACGCCGAAATTCAAAGATCAAAGATCAAAGGCCTAAGATCAAATAATAATTGTCTCCCCCGTTCGTTTTCGTGGTATCTTTGCGTCGTCTTGATCGCCCATAAAATTTCCGGGCCGTAAAAGCGACGGATATTTTCAGGAATCTAATATTATGGATCCTATCGGCGAGAGAAGATACTTCCTTGAGAAACAGGCGTGAATCGCTGGCAACGATGATCGACCTTCTCAAACCCAACCTGAACCTATTAAGCTCGGAGATCGAACTAGGTAAACCGATCGATCTGAAGTTAGTAAAGGCATTGGAGGCAAAGATCGTTCGTCTAACCGATCAGATCGATGCACTCGCCAAGCAGCCATCATCAGATCTTCCTGATCCAGAAGCCTAGATCATTTTTTCCGTTAAACTGATAGGATCCGACGATAAATGGATCCCCAAGACCAGAAACCAATTCACAACTGGATCTAATCGCGGAGCGATGCAGATCGAGCCCATAATCAAAGCCCAAAACCCAAACCCGCCCTGTTTGCTCTCCTCCAAAACTTATGCTAATGTTCTAATAAATTTTTCACCTTTCTTCCCAGAAATGAATACTCTCTATTATGGCGACAGTTTGAAGATCTTGCTGGGCGGGGATGGCTTGGTAGCAGGAGATTTTTGAATTATGAATACTGTTCCGACTGGTACCGAGCGTATGCGGGCGTTTGTGCCTGCTCAGGATTTTGATCTTTCTAAGAGTTTCCCAGAGGCACTTGGCTTTGAGAAAGTACTTGATGGCGAGGTGGCTATTTTTAATGTGGGGTCGGGTGGATTTATCCTGCAGCGGTACTATCAGAAGGACTGGGCTGAGAATTTTATGATGCAGCTTATGGTCGACGATCTCGACGCATGGTTTCAGCATATCGAATCCTCGACCTGCCATCAAAATCCGGTGTCAAAGCCCCAAAGCCACCCGCCGTACAGCCCTGGGGCCTCCGCATCGCCTACGTAGTCGACCAAAGCGGCGTCCTCTGGCATATTGCCGAGCGACGCGAAGGAACGATCCAGGACGAATAAAACCAGAGCCCTTGCTCTCCCGCAAAGTTGTGCTAATGTTCTATTAAATTTTCACCGATCTTTCAGAATGAACCTTTCTCTATTTGTGGAAGGAATTCTAGAAAATAAGAGATGCCAAATTCTTTAGAATCTTTGAACTTCCTTTTCGACGAAGACGAGACGATTATTCCGTGCCATAAAGAACTTGCGTATTTAACGACCACACGGCTCACAAGGGCTTAAAAATAAGTACAGATGAGAAAGATGGGGAAGTTCAGGCATATTTTGCTCACCGGGAAGAACGGTTCAGGAAAAACAACGATCTTAAATCATCTGTCTCACGTTCTTGATTACCATCGAAATAGCAAATTGGGCATTACGTCGCATGGCAACATGCTAAGAAAAAGACTGAAAGATGCTCCGGAGGCAGATCGGAAGGAAATTCAGAAATCGATTCAAGACCTTGAGAATGTTCAGGTTGGTTTCCAATCCGGAGATAGCGGGAAGCCTATATGTTCGAAGAGATGAATATATTTTGGCTTATTTCGTTGCGGGGAGACGCGTTGACTTGCACAATGTTTCGACCGTCACAACTGAAGACGAGTTTGCATCCCAACTCGCAAGTAATGTTGATCCTCGGCGGTTTGTTGCCAGCTTCAAGCAATATCTTGTTAATAAAAAGATTTACGAGGCATTCGACTTTATTGCCAAAAAGAGAAACAGCGAAAGTGCAAAATTTTTCACAAGATTCACAAGTATTTTACGGCAGATTCTTAAAGACCCTAAACTTGAACTAATTTTCGAACAGGAATCGTTTGAATTTTATCTCCATTTAAGTGACGGTAGACGCTTAACCTTTAATCAGCTTTCGGATGGATTTTCCGCTTTCCTCAACATCCTAATGGACTTATTAATGCGGGCGATCTAATCCGTAAGAAGCGAAACGACTTTTCCTATGAAGTCCCGGATTCGTGCTAATCGACGAACCCGAAACGCACTTCCCGTCTTGAAATGCAATACGAAATACTGCCCTTAATTACGGCGATGTTTCCAAAACTACAGCTGATAATAGCTACCCATTCACCTGCGGTAATCTCGAGCTTGGAAAATTCCGTTGTATTTGATTTATCCTCGAATGAGCAAGTCAGTGATTGGGTGTTAGGAAGTAGCTACTCAGAGCTGATGATGAGGCATTTTGGGCTCGATAACGAATTTTCAAATACTGCTGATGAAATCCTAAGGAGGATAAACTTAGCGGCATCCGAACGAAATTTGCCGATGCTAAAAACATATTGGAAACAAACTCTAACTATTTAACACCCTCGCTGCGAATCGAGATTGAATCACGAATAATTGAATTAAAGAACAAATCTCAATAGTCAGATGATTAATTATCTTCGAACAGGAGAACCCCTTAGCCTTCAAACTCCCGAGATTAGAGATTTTATAGTCCGCGCTGTAAATTACCTTGATGATCCCACTGTCAATGAAAAACCTACGAAGCCTGCAGATTATAGAAACTCTGATCTTTTAGAAGCATTTGATGAACAGTTTTTTTCGAAATGCTATCTCACGGAACAAAAATATTTCACAAGCTGGGAGATGGACATTGATCATTTCCACCTCGTACAGAACGTCCAGATTTGGTATACGAATGGAGAAATCTACTTCCTTGCAGCCACGACGCAAATATGATGAAACCTCAGCGATCTCCCGAGGGCGGATATTTGGACCCCTGTAACCCAGATGAGGACGTGGAAGTAGAGATAATATATACATTGTCGGCCCAAGCTGAAACTCCATCGTTTACTCCCGAGACGATGTAAATGTTAAGTCAGTTAATACTGCTAAATTGCTCGATAAAGTTCACAATGGGCATAATAAAGACAGCAAGATAAAAACTTCGGGAATTCGAAACGCAATTCGCAAAAAGTGTTGGACGATCAACGAGAAGATAATTGAATGGCTTGCGGCAGAGGAAGGAAGTCAAGAAAATTCCAGGCTGAGCGAGAATTGAGAGATCATTTATCTCGAACATCGTCATTCACAATGCTATGCCGATCCTTCCAACGGTACAGCGGTATTGTAAACACTTTTCGATTAATTATTGTGCGAATCTTTGTTCAGCTTTTGATTTGTATTATCGGATCGCAATTTAACGGCTTAGGAGGCCGAAGTCATATATGATGGAACGAATAATTTAATATCATGTATTAAAATATATTGACAAAACTTTTCCCGCGTTTTATCCTGTTTTGAGTTTGCCGGAAGCCTTCCAATTTCCGCTTAGGGTTAGCTCACACACCTTTTGGGCACCGTGCCCGCACTTCCGGTTACTACCTAATAGAAAACAACTTTATTAATTTAAGGAGACCATACTATTATGGCAGTGAAATTTTGGTGGCCGTCGTCTGTGCCGGCCCAGGTAGTGTTGGTGCAGAACTTTTCGGTAAAGATCGCTAACTATGCGACCGTTCTGGGGAATGTCGCCCGCCCAGCTCGATACGGCTGAGGCTCTGTGTTCGAAACTTTGTTTCTGCTTTTAATGTCGTCGAGCAATGCAAAGCGACCGCATGATCGCCATGACAAAATGGCGCGACGAGGTTTTAACGGCGAACCGGCAGGCGGAACCGCCCAGGCAGCTCCGGTGTTCCCGGTAGTTCCCGCAAATGCATATACGCTCGGCACCGTGACCGAATTTTTCCGTCTGAGAGATAGAATTGTCGCTTCGGCAGGCTATACGCAGGCGATCGGCGAAGATCTGGGAATCGTAGGTGCTACGATCGTTCCGGTTGCTCCTGATACGGTAACGCCAAACCTGAAAACCGCAACGATGGCTAACTATTGGGTAAACATCAGCGGCTCAATGCAGGGCGCAGACGCTCTCCGCGTAGAATACGCCCGCAACGGCGGAGATTTTGCCCCGATCGCCTTCCTCACAAACACCCCGGGCAGCTTCCAGATCACCCCAGCCCAACCAAACCAACCCGAATCCGGCGTGATCCGCGCTGTCTACATCAAAAAGAACGCCGAATACGGCAACTACTCGGCAAATTATCCGGTAACGGTTTCGTAGTCCGGAATTCAGAAACCACTAAACAACGCGAAAAAGCACGAAAGGGAAGTTCCTTAGGCTCCTGTTTCGTGCTTTTTGTGTTTATTAGTGTGTCGGGATCTTCGCAGGTGACGGTGAATCAGTGATGAAGTCATTTGAGCGGCAAACAAATATCGTGTTAACCTTCTCTTAATGGACTCTCTCACGAAACCGTACTCTATCTCGTTTTCCACGGAACAAGGTTATCTTTTGGCGGAAATTTCTGCCGAGAAAATAGACGAGCAGATCGCTCGAGAATATTTAAGGAGCTTACCGCCAAAATTGCCGAAACTCGGGAACGCCGCGTGCTGCTAATGCGTGATATTCCCAATTCTTTGGGCGAAGTTACTCTCTTTAACATCACGCTCGACAATATGGAACCGTTTCGCGGAACCCGCGTGGCTGTCGTAAACCCTTATTCGACCGTCGAAAGACCGATCGACTTTGCTCTAACCGCCGGACGAAACCGCGGTGCCATTTGCAGGTTGTTTTCGGAGCCCGAAGCAGCAAAAAAGTGGCTCATGAGCTAGCCGAAGGGTAACCACGAAATACTACGAAAAGGCACGAAACGGGATCGAGTCCTGTTTCGTGCCTTTTTGTGTGGTTTCGTGGTTATTTGAGCTTAATAAGCTTTCGCAAAGACCACTCGCTTGTTCGACGGGTTACCTGTCAGGATGCATTTGCCGTCTTCTTCTTTGGCATCGAGGGGAATGCAGCGGATCGTGGCTTTGGTTTCCTGTTTGATCTTTTCCTCGGAATCGCCGGTGCCGTCCCAGTGGGCCAGGACAAAGCCGCCTTTTTCGATCTGGGCGGTGAATTCTTCCCATGTGTCGACCGAGTGCGTATTCGCCTCGCGGAACGCCAGAGCCTTCTGGTAGATGTTCGCCTGGATCTCGTCGAGCAGGTTTTTGACGTGTTCGACGATGCCTTCGATAGGTTGCGATTCCTTCGAGAGCGTATCGCGGCGGGCAACCTCGATGGTGCCGTTCTCGAGATCGCGATTCCCAAGGCCGAGACGGATCGGAACGCCTTTTAGTTCGTATTCCGCAAACTTCCAGCCGCTCCGCTGGTTATCCGCATCGTCATATTTGACCGAGATACCCGCGGCTTTCAGTGCTTCGAAGATCGGATCAACTTTCTCAGAGATCGCGGCCAGTTCTTCAGGAGTTTTATAGATCGGAATGATCACGACCTGGATCGGAGCGAGCTTTGGCGGAAGCACGAGGCCCTGATCGTCAGAGTGGGCCATGATCAGAGCTCCCATCAGCCGCGTCGAAACTCCCCAACTAGTCGCCCACGCGAATTCGAGCTGATTCTCTTTGTTAACGAACTTCACGTCGAAAGATCTGGCAAAATTCTGCCCCAAAAAGTGAGATGTCCCGGCCTGCAGGGCTTTGCCATCCTGCATGAGGGCTTCGATACAGTAGGTTTCGATGGCTCCGGCGAAACGTTCGTTAGGTGATTTCAACCCTCGAAGGACTGGAACGCCCATCCATTCCTCGGCAAAGGTCGCATAGACGCCGAGCATCCGTTCAGTCTCCTCGATCGCTTCCTGCTCGGTCGAATGAGCCGTGTGGCCTTCCTGCCAGAGGAATTCGGTGGTACGCAGAAACAACCGCGTGCGCATTTCCCAACGAACGACGTTGCACCACTGATTAATAAGCAGCGGCAGATCGCGCCAGGACTGGATCCAGTTCTTATAGGTGTTCCAGATTACGGTTTCGGAGGTCGGGCGGATGATCAGTTCCTCTTCGAGTTTTGCCGTAGGATCAACGATCAGTCCCTTGCCGTCAGGATTTGCCTTGAGGCGATAGTGAGTGACCACCGCACACTCTTTAGCAAAGCCCTCGGCGTGTTCCTCTTCTTTTTCGAGGAAGGATTTTGGCACGAAAAGAGGGGAAGTAGGCGTTCTGGTGGCCCGTCGCTTTGAACATATCGTCCAAAGCACGCTGCATTTTCTCCCAGATCGCAAAACCATACGGTTTGATTACCATACAACCGCGAACTGCGGAATTTTCAGCCAGATCTGCCCGTTTGACGATCTCGTTGTACCATTCGGAATAGTTTTCCGATCTCTTAGGAAGTGCTTTTGCCATATTGATCTCGCTTTCCACGGTCCAATTCAGGACTCTGAGGTTAAACGAGAATGATAAGATAATTTTAGGATGGTTACAATTTCATGGGTTACATCAGAGGGTTGAATCTGACTGTAGACTACTAAGCGAATGTGTTATTATCCGATTTTTATGAGCGAATTCCAATTAGACCTTCAGGACACCGCGACCGCATTTGCAGACAAATCGGATGCTCAACTCAAAGAGAAATTCCGGATCTTCAAACTGCTTAATTCACCTTTTCTGAACTCGGTAGGAACGACAATGACGAAATTCGCTCTGTCGATAGGACTGCCGGTCGAGGGATTGATCAAATCGACGGTATTTGAGCAGTTTTGTGGTGGGGAAACGATCGACGAATGCGATAAAACAGTCGGGGTGCTTGGAAATTCGCATATCGGCACTATCCTCGACTATTCGGTCGAAGGAAAATCGACGGAAGATGATTTCGACCGTACTAAGGACGAGATCATACGCACGATCAAGAGAGCCAAGAATGATCCGAACATCCCATTCGCAGTCTTCAAGGTAACAGGCATTGCCCCTCTTGGAACACTCGAAAGGCTGAGTCGAAAGAAAAAGCTGGATGCCAAAAGCCAGGCAAAATGTGAGCGTATATACAAGCGAGTTGGCGAGATCTGTGAATACGCATATTCTCTCGGCCAGCCCGTTTTCATCGACGCCGAGGAAACCTGGATCCAGGACGCCATCGACCGCCTCGCCACCGACATGATGGAGAAATACAATCGCGAACAAGCGATCGTATATAACACGCTCCAGCTTTATCGAACAGACCGTCTACAGTTTCTAAAGGACGCAAGACGGCAAGCAAAAGTTGATGGTTATATCCTCGCAGTAAAACTGGTTCGCGGAGCATACATGGAAAAGGAGCGGGAGCGAGCCGAGGAAATGGGCTACCCCTCGCCTATTCACGCAACGAGGGCAGATACTGATGCTGATTACAATGCAGCAATAGAATATTGTCTAAAGCACCACGAAGAGATCGCATTCGTCGCTGCCACTCATAACGAGGCAAGTACAAAACTCACAGCGGAGATGATGCACGAGCTGGGAATCTCACCCGATCATCCAAACATCTTCTTTTCTCAGCTTTACGGTATGGGCGACAACATCTCTTACGTTCTGTCATCGAAAGGTTATAACGTGTCCAAGTACTTGCCGTACGGCCCCGTCGCTGACACCGTTCCGTATCTGATCCGCCGGGCTGAAGAGAATTCATCCGCCGCCGGCCAGGTCAGCCGCGAACTTGAGATGATCGACCGGGAACTAAAACGCCGGAATATATGTTAACCTCGTAGGCCGTCGCTAAAGCCTCTATTATGTATTGCCCAAAATGCGGAAAAGCAGATCAGGTACCGGAGTCCTATTGCCGGCAATGCGGCATATTACTGCCCAACCTATCAAAACCTACCAAGAATAAGCAAACTCCGGAAGATCATGTAAAGGCCAATCTGGTACTTAACGCGATGACAGTGGTCACATGCTTCACGCTCGCGATACTACTTTACTCTTTGGTTGCTTTCAGAGCTGACACGCACCCGCTGATCTACATTACGGCCGGCCTCTTGATCGCTATGGGATGTTGGCATACTCAAACGCTTTGGCGCTCCATTTTGCTTAGAAAGCACTTTAAGAAACTTCGGCGAGAAAAGGATGATTCGGCAGAATTGCCGCAAAGGGTCGCGGAAGTTAACAAGAGATTGAACGAACCTGATTTCGATAATGTCATTCCATCAAGCATCATCGAAGGAACGACCCGCCAACTCGATGAATCAAAACTCAGGTCATCTTAATCCAAGCATCAGCCTGACCGAGCGATCGGATACTTCACGATCGGCATCGCTCTTCCACTTTTGGAACGGAGCTTCTTCTACGTCCGTAAGCGGCTGATTGGATATTCGAGCGACCTGGGTGCTCTCAAACGCCCGGGTTGTTAACGCTATATGAGGGTTGCTCAAAACGAGTTCGTTCTGACCCAAAGAGGCAACTTCCGCCGTTTCAACATCCGGGAAAAGATCTCGATAAGCAGCGACATGCCAAGTTCTGTCCTCGCCCGTGCCTTCGACAGCGAGTAAACGTAAAAGAGCAAAACCAGCCTCCAGCTGAAACACAAGAAAATCACCGGATAGAAACCTTTGCGACATGCTTTAAGATTAGCATAACACGTCGTTTGCTTATAAAATCGAAGATGGTGGAACACAATATTGATCATGCGGCGATGCTGGATGTGGCTATTGAGGAAGCGGTCAAGGGTCTTTCTGAGGGCGGAATTCCAATTGGAGCGGCTCTCTTCGATCGGCATGGCACCTTACTTGGGCGCGGTCATAATCGCCGCGTACAGGAAAACGACCCATCGGTTCACGGCGAGACCGACGCTTTCCGCAAAGCGGGCCGGCAGAGAAGTTATCGTGAAACAATAATGGTGACAACCCTCGCACCGTGCTGGTACTGTAGCGGCCTCATCCGGCAATTTGGTATTGGGACCGTGATAGTCGGTGAATCGACCACCTTTCAGGGCGGCATAGAGTGGCTTCGCGAAATTGGCGTCGAGGTCATTGACCTGGACAATGAGGAATGCAAGGAACTGCTCGGCAGGTTCATCGCGGAACATCCCGAGACATGGAACGAAGACATCGGCGAATAGCACAGGCCAGAACCAACATCATAAACTAAGCAAGTTTCCTTAGATAAAACCATAGAAATCGAATGAGAAAAACAGTGACAGCAGAAGAGGCCGTTCGTTGCATTAAATCGGGCGACCGAGTATTTATTCACAGCGTCGCAGCCGCACCCCAGCAGCTAATAAAGGCTATGACAGCCCGTGCCCCCGAATTGCGAAATGTCGAGATAGTCCATCTTCACACTGAGGGTCCGGCACCGTATGCATCGGCCGAGTTAAAGGACAGCTTTCACGTCAACGCTTTCTTTGTCGGCGCGAATGTGCGACAGGCACTTGCTGACGGGCATGCTGATTACGTTCCGGTCTTTCTATCCGAAGTACCAAATCTTTTTCGCCGCGGCATCCTTCCGATCGATGTGGCTATGCTGAACGTCTCGCCGCCGGATAAGCACGGTTTTTGTACACTTGGCGTTTCTATTGACGTGGCGAGAGCGGCGTTTGAAACGGCCAAGTGTGTGATCGCTCAGGTCAATCCGCGAATGCCACGCACCCAGGGCGACGCTCTTATTCACCTGGACGAGATCGACGCGATAGTCGAGGTTGACGAACATCTCCACGAGATACCGATGCCCGAGTTGACCGAGGTGGACCGTGCGATCGGAAAGCATATCGCTGACATTATTGAGGATGGGGCGACCCTGCAGATGGGTATCGGATCGATCCCTAATGCTGTGCTCGGGGCACTCGGCAACCACAAGGACCTTGGCGTTCATACCGAAATGTTTTCGGATGGGGTCATTCCGCTGGTTGAAAGCGGCGTGATAAACGGCCACCAAAAGATAAAGCATCCGGGGCGAATGGTCGCGGGCTTCGTCATGGGAACCCAGCGGCTGTACGATTTTATCGACGATAACCCACAGGTATTGATGCTCGATATCGCCTATGTTAACGACACCTCGGTCATTCGACGAAACCCGAAAGTTACCGCCGTCAACAGCGCGATCGAGGTCGATCTGACGGGGCAGGTATGCGCCGATTCTATCGGCACGTACCAATATTCGGGTGTCGGCGGGCAGATGGACTTTATTCGTGGTGCGTCATTGTCAGAGGGCGGTAAGGCAATAATTGCGCTTCCCTCGGCGACAAAACGTGGAGAGAGCAAAATAGTGCCGTTTCTAAAACAAGGTGCCGGCGTGGTCACAACCCGGGCCCACGTCCATTACATCGTTACCGAATACGGAGTCGCAAATTTGTACGGATTGAATCTCCGCCAGCGTGCCGCCGAACTTATAAGGATCGCGCATCCTGATAATCGTGAAGATCTGGAACGGGCAGCCTTTGAGCGATTCAATACAGCATCACGCTGATAACAACGGACTACGGCGGAGGATCCAAAAGAAATCCTCCGCCGCTAGTCAAAAAGTAATGCCAAATATTTCTACTTCGTCGAAACGATAACCGGTAATCCTTTCGCTAAATATTGCTTATTAAATTCAGCAAGATCCTGGAGTTTGACCGTGTTAAATTTTGCCAGCTGAACGTCTACCTGAGAAGTAAGGTCCGCAAAAACGACATAGGCCGAAGCCGTCGGCCCATCGTCTGAGCTGTCAACGAATGAGCTTAAGGCTGCGAGCTTATTATTTAGTCTGATCGGAAAGTTCAAAGCGTCCTGACCGCTTCGGATCTTTGTTTGATGAAGAGCCTCCTCGACCTCGGTCAGTTTTCTAACGATATCTTTCGCCTTATCAACAATATCCTTGTTTTCTGGCTTTAGACGACGCGACACGGATTCGATCTGGGTTCGAATATCACGCAGCTCGTTAATGGCATTGTGTGTTTCCGTGAGTTTTGCATTGATCTTTTTCATCAGATCAAACTGTTTTGCAAACTCGTCCTGAGTCGTCATCAGCCTGAGGTCCGCCTTGATCGAAAACGGCTCAGTCGCTATTACCTTTCCGTCAACCGTCAGGCGAACCGAATAGCTGCCTGGAGGTACTCGCGGACCAGCCAGCGAACCGCCCCACATGATAAGCCCCGGGATCGTGGCCGCGTTTGGAAGCCGATAGTTCCAGGCAAAAGTGTTGAAACCCAGATCTGCTGAAGGTTGCGGATCGGCTCCGCCGCCAAAACCTGCCGATGCGGCAGATTCGGTCCCCGCTGGATCGATCCGGCGGGCAAATCTGCGAACTACAGAATTCTGACTGTCGAGAAACTCTACAGTTACGTCCTTTGCCGGTTTAGTTTTTAGATAGTAGTTTACAACTGCGCCGCTGGCGGGATTGCGTCCGACAGTTGCTGTAGCGGGAAGTCTAAAACCGCCGCCGCCCGCTGTCCGGTATGAGTCTTCCGGCTTAAAAAGGTATGCTGTGGCTTTTTCCGCTTCTGACAGTTGGTATAGAACCGGTAAATTATCTAAAACGTAGAACGAACGACCCTGCGTTGCCACGACCAGATCTTTTTCCCTTTTCTGTACGGTAATATCCGTGATCGGAACTATCGGAAGGTTTAGCTGCAAGGGCAGCCAAATTTCACCTCCGTTTGCTGAATAGTAGATTCCACGCTCCGTACCGGCATATAGGAAATCTTTTTTATTCGGATCCTCGACTATTGTCCGAACGAATTGATCGACCGGAATACCCGCGACGATCTTCTTCCAGCTCTTTCCGAAATCTGATGTCTTGAACAAATAGGGCTTGGTATCGTCATTCTTATAATTTGTCGCCGCGATATAGGCTGTTGCGGGATCGAACGGGGAAGCCGAGATCTCGTTGATCTGGATCCACTCAGGTAATTCCTTTGGCGTGACGTTTACCCAAGTCTTCCCATCGTCCTGCGTTACCTGAACCAAGCCATCATCGGTTCCCGCCCAAATAACGCCCTGTTTCAATGGTGACTCGTCGATCGTGAAGATCGTACCGAAATAACCGCTCCTGAGCCCATGGGGTTATCCGGATAGACATCGACATTCCGTTCCTGACCGGTCTTCTTATTGAAACGGGTCAAAAGGCCGTCATAACTACCTGCAAAAACGATCTCCGAGTTCTCAGGATGAGGTGCGATCCAGCCCGATTCTCCGCCGCCGACCGCATACCAATCATTCGCAGTGATCGCGCCGCTGTCGGAACGGGATGCGATTCTGACCGTTGAGTTATCCTGTTGAGCGCCATAAATGTTGTAGGGAAAATCATTATCGGTGATTACCCGGTAAAATTGTGCCGTCGGCTGATCTTGTTCCGTCCATGTCACGCCGCCGTCGGTTGTGACATTCGAGCCGCCGTCGTTTCCGTTGATCATCCGATTTGCATCCTTAGGATTAATCCACAGGTCATGATTATCCCCGTGCGGCGTACCGATCGTAGTAAACGTTCGCCCACCATCGATGGATTTGTGAAACTGAACATTGAGAACATAAACCGTGTTTTCGCTTGCCGTGTCGGCATATATTCGATTGTAGTACCATGGACGCTGACGAATATTCGGATTTTCACTAACCCGCTGCCAGGTTTGGCCAGCATCATCGGAGCGGTACAAACCACCGTCCTTTGCCTCGACTATCGCCCAAATACGGTTCGAATTGAGTGGTGACACAGTCACGCCGATCTTACCTAGAACTCCAGACGGCAGGCCTCGGTTTCTTGATATTTCCGTCCAGGTGTCGCCACCATCGGTCGACTTAAAAAGGCCGCTGCCATCGCCGCCGCTGTCCATTCGCCACGGCTTACGGCCTATCTGCCAGAAAGCGGCATAGATCGTGCTGGGATTCGACGGATCAAGGACAAGATCGGATGCGCCGGTCTCTGAATTTCGGTAGAGGATCTTTTCCCATGTCTTACCGCCATCTTTACTGCGAAAGATTCCCCGCTGTTCATTCTTGCCCCACAGGTGTCCGAGGGCTGAGACGTAGACGAGATTAGGATCATTCGGATGAACGCGAACCCGCGATATCTGCTGAGTATCGCCGAGGCCAATGTTTTTCCACGTTTTGCCTCCATCGAGCGATTTGTAAACTCCGTCCCCACTCGAAACATTTCCTCGAACGGTTTCTTCTCCCATGCCGACGTAAACAATACTCGGATTCGAATCAGCCGCATCGATCGCTCCAACCGAACCGGTCTTGAAAAATCCGTCTGAGACGTTCAACCAATTAACCCCACCGTCCGTAGTCTTCCAAATCCCGCCGCCTGTAGCCCCGTAATAGTAGACATTCGGTTGTGTCGCTATTCCTTCAACAGCCCCTACTCGCCCGCCGCGAAATGGACCTACGAGTCTGTACTGCAAATTAGCTAGCGGATCTTGGGCTGCAGGCTGAGCTTGAATCTGCGCAGAAACTGCAGACAGTAGTAGATATAATGAAAAACACGAGAAAAGAACGCGGATGGAAACTGATCGCACTTATTTTACCTGCCTTTTTGTAGAAGTTTTGTAATCGAGACTCTCAAAACTTAATCGAAACGAAGCCAAAACACAAATTAGCCCATCGCATCTTTGGCGGCGTTGAACGCAGAGATGATAAGTCGTAAGATATTCTGTTGAGCCTATTTAATTGATCAATATCGAGGAAAAATGCTGTCATGAATACAAATAAACAAGCGGTAATAATTAGTGCGGCCCGGACACCGACGGGTAGATTTCAAGGTCTTCTTAAAGGATTCAGTGCTCCAGACTTGGGAGCGATCGCGATCAAGGAAGCGGTAAAGCGCTCGGGCGTCTCAGCCGACAAGATCGATGAGGTCATCATGGGCTGCGTCGTCCAAGCGGGAATCGGCCAAGCTCCGGCACGGCAAGCTGCGTTGAAGGCTGATCTTCCGCCGGAGGTTTCAGCCTTGACGATCAACATGGTATGCGGTTCCGGTTTGCGGGCCGTAGCACTTGCCTCGCAGGCAGTACAACTGGGCGACGCGGAGTACGTAGTGGCCGGTGGAATGGAATCAATGTCAAACATTCCCTATGCCTTGCAGACGGCACGTGAAGGATTTCGCATGGGAAACCAGACGGCGACTGATCTTATGATCCACGACGGCCTGTGGTGCCCTTTCGAGAACTGGCACATGGGAAATACGGGTGAGGTAGTGGCTGAAAAGTATCAGATCGGTCGTGAAGCACAAGATGATTTCGCTTACAACTCGCATAGAAAAGCGTATGAAGCTCAGCAGGCAGGTAGATTCGCTGACGAGATCGTTCCGTTAGAAATTCCGCAAAAAAAGGGCGATCCTTTCGTTCTCGATCATGATGAGCCGGTTCGCCCGGAAACAACCGTTGAAAGTCTGGGCAAATTACGTCCGGCTTTCAAAAAAGATGGTGGATCGGTAACTGCAGGAAATGCTCCTGGTGTAAACGACGGAGCATCGGCGCTTGTCGTAACATCTGCGGAAAATGCCGCAAGCCTTGGAATTGAGCCGCTCGGTCGGGTCGTCGCTTGGGCAAGTTCTGGAATTGAACCCAAACTTATCATGATGGCCCCGGTAAAAGGAGTACAGAATGTACTCGCAAAAGCTGGTTGGGATATTAAGGATGTCGATCTTTTTGAATTGAACGAGGCGTTCTCGGTACAGGCCCTTGGTGTAATGCAGGAACTTGGCCTTGACATGGACAAGGTCAACGTAAACGGTGGTGCCGTTGCTCTTGGACACGCGATCGGTAATTCCGGCGGACGGATCCTCACGACTCTTCTCTATGAAATGAAGCGGCGGGGAGTGAAACGCGGTGTCGCGGCACTCTGCCTGGGCGGCGGCAATTCAGTAGCATTGGCGGTTGAACGCGATTAGCGGCGATTATTGCAACCTAACTTATCTTTCGCTCGTTTCTATTTGTACGAACGATGTTTGGTACTGAGGAATTAAAATGACAGCAAAAGAACATAATAGACTGGTCGGTATCTTCCTTATGGCACATGGCGGTTTGCAGGGAGGGATAATGCTTCTGATGTGTATCATTTACGCCGTAATTGGATCTGCTATGGTCGTTGGCGGAAGACGAGGCGAAGAACAGATGGTTGGAGCGGTCTTTATCGGCGTTATTCTCCTGATCGCGGTAATTTCGCTCATTTTTGTTGTTCCACAGATCGTAGGCGGGTACAAGCTTTGGAAAGAAAAACCAAATGCCCGTACGTGGGGAATTGTTGGCAGCATCATTTCTTGCCTTTCGTTCCCAATTGGCACAGCTGCTGGCGTCTATGGCCTTTGGTTTCTTTTTGGCGAGGAAGGTAAAAGGTTCTATTTGGGTGGGGCGAATCAACCGATGTTTCAGAGCCCGCCAGAACCCCCTCAGCCTAGTAGTTGGCAATAGCATTGAGTAAAGCCAAACTTTAGCGAGCGATGAGGACCTATTTCTCATCGCTCGTTTGTTTTGCATCGAAGGCGTGGTTTATTCTATCTGTTTGTAGGCAAAGGCAATAATAACGGAGAAATAGCAAAGTTATGAGTGAAACAATTGGTGTGATCGGGGCTGGAACAATGGGTAACGGGATCGCTCAAACGGCCGCTGGGGCTGGATTTGACGTGATAATGTGTGATATCTCGACAGAATTCGTCGAGCGGGGTGTCGCAAATATCAGTAAGAGCCTCGACCGTTTCGTAAAGAAAGAAACGATGACAGAAGCTCAAAAATCCGACATCCTTGGACGGATAAAAACGACAACGGCACTTGAAGATCTTAAAACCAGTACTCTCGTCGTCGAGGCGGCATCCGAGAATTTTGAGGTTAAGAAGAAGATCTTTGAAGACCTCGATCGGATCACTGCCCCCGAAACGATCCTGTCGTCTAACACCTCATCCATCTCTATCACTAAGATCGCGGCAGCAACAAAACGGCCGGACAAGGTCATCGGTATGCACTTCTTCAATCCAGTTCCGCTTATGAAACTAGTTGAGGTTATCCGTGGAATTGCGACATCTGATGAGACTTATGCGATCGTGAAAGATCTGTCGGAGAAGCTTGGCAAAGTGCCCGTTGAATGCAACGACTATCCCGGATTCGTATCGAATCGAGTCCTTATGCCCATGATAAACGAAGCAGTCTTCGCTTTACACGAGGGCGTCGCATCAAAGGAATCTATCGATGAGATAATGAAGCTTGGCATGAATCATCCGATGGGTCCGCTGACACTCGCAGATTTCATCGGCCTGGATGTTTGCCTCGCGATACTCAACGTTCTCCATGAAGGTCTTGGCGATCCGAAATATCGGCCATGTCCGCTTCTAAAGAAGTACGTCGATGCCGGATGGCTCGGGCGTAAGAGCGGCAAAGGGTTCTACGATTATCAATAATAGCTGGTATGGGCACTAGGGTTCCAACCTTTGGCAGGCACAAATATGCAAAAAGGCTTTTTGTTATTTCTTGTATTCGCGATCATGCTTTGCACCGCTACGCGCGGCGAAGCCCAGGTAAAGTTTGCTCCGCTTGAGATCAAAGAAAGAACGCTGGCACACGGACTTAAGGTAGTCTCACTTCGGGACAATTCCAGTCCAACAGTCGCGATCCATGTTTGGTACAAGGTGGGTGGAAAGGATGATCCGCAAGGCAAATCCGGTTTTGCCCATATGTTTGAGCACATGATGTTCAAATCCACCAAGAACATGCCAAATGAAAAGATGGATCGCTTGACCCAGGACGTTAGCGGCTTTAACAATGCCTCAACATGGGACGATTTTACAAATTATTATGAAGTGGTCCCTTCAAACTATCTTGAAACGCTTCTTTGGGCTGAGGCAGAGAGAATGGAGAACCTCAACGTCGACGACGCCAACTTCGCTTCCGAGCGAGAGGTCGTAAAAGAGGAATTCCGTCAGAGCGTTCTTGCAAATCCATACGGACGTTTTTACGAATACATCAACAGTCTTTCGTACACAACTCACCCATACAAGCGTGGGGTGATCGGTGATCTCGATCAGTTGAATGCTGCAACCTCTGCCGACGCTCGGGAATTTCACAAGACGTACTACCGCCCCGACAATGCCTATCTGATCGTCGTTGGAGACTTCGATCAAAAGCAATTTGACACATGGACAGATAGATATCTCGGCAGGATCGCAAAACCTGCCACCACGATCCCTCGTGTCACTATCAAAGAGCCATCGCGTACGAAAGAAGTTCGGTTCGAGAAAACAGCTCCAAATGTTCCGTTCCCGGCAGTTGCGATAACCTATCTCGGCCCTCGGTCTGATGACCCCGATGCCGCCGCACTTTCGCTTGCCTCCAATATTCTGAGTGGCGGCGAAAGTTCACGTTTATACCAAAGCCTAGTCTATAAACAGCAGATCGCTCAGAGTGCATCCTTCACCGTCGATGACAAAGTGGACGGCGGCCTTCTCTATTTCTCAGCGATCGCGAGCGAAGGCAAGACTGCGGCGGAACTTGAAAGATCACTGCTTGCCGAGCTCAAACGGATCCAGTCCGGAGGCGTGACGCTCAAGGAATTGACCAAGGCGAAGAATCAACAGATCGCTGACAATATACGCGATATCGAAACCAATGATGGAAAAGCCGGTGCGATAGAGGACGGCATTGCCTACGAACATAATCCGAGAGCGGTAAATTCGTGGGTTGCCAACATTCAGGCCGTCACTGCCGCTGATATCAAACGCGTTATGAAAAAGTATTTTTCCGATACAAATCGAGTCGTGATCTACTACTCGAACGAAGGAGGTACAAAATAATGAAGAACGTAAGAAAACACTTCCTCCTTATTATCGTATCGCTTTTTTCCGCCGTAAGTTTGATCGCGCAGGAGCAACCACCCGCTCCGGGCGTTCCGAGGTCGGTTGCGATCCCCGACGCGAAGGAAAAGCAGCTCCGAAATGGATTGATCGTCAGTTCGATCAGAAAAACGGCTTCACCTATCGTTACGATCCAACTTGTCGTCAAGCGTGGAGCCTCAATCGAGCCTGAAAGCAAAGCCGGCCTTGCTGACGTAACGGCGGCAATGCTCACAAAGGGAACTAAGACCCGCACCGCAACTCAGATCGCTGAAGCTATCGAGTTTTTAGGCGGATCGATCAGCAGCGGCGCGGGCTGGAACAACACTTTCGCATCTGTAACTGTCACATCAGACAAGGTGCCGCAGGCGATGGCCATCCTCGCGGACGTTGTTCTGAACCCGAAGTTCTCGCAAGAAGAACTCGACCTTTTCAAATCTCAAACTCTAGACGGCCTCACCTACAACCTGACGCAACCGTCGTTCCTGGCACATTATGTCGCCAGCAAGTACAGCTACGGTGAGCATCCGGCTGGCGGCACGAAGGCTAGTATCGAATCGATCACACTTAAAGACGTAGCCGATTTCTATTCATCGAACTTTCATCCCGACGACGCCGTCCTGATTTTCACGGGCGATACTGATATTGTACCGGCAACTGCCCTTGCAAGCAGGTTCTTTGGCCGTTGGAAAAAGCAGGCAGTTAAGACCGGAACCGGTATCGGTTCATCTATCGGTACGGGTAACGCCCCGCTTTATCGTCGAATGCTCGTTATTGACCTGCCAAAATCCGGTCAGGCATCCGTCGTCTACGCGAACAAGCTTTTAACGGTCGGCCGTTTTAACCCGCAATTTTATAGCGCGTCGGTACTGAACTCCGTCCTTGGGGGCGGCTATTCCTCGAGGCTCAACTACGAGATCCGAATCAAACGCGGTCTGAGTTACGGTGCCGGAAGTAATTTTGCGTGGCGTTCGTCCTCCGCGAATTTCGGCACGAGCGTTCAAACAAAAAATGAATCAGCGGCTGAGGTTGCCGAGCTTATCCTTGCCGAAATTAAGCGGATAATCGATTCGCCCGTCGGAGAAGATGAGCTTGTGCCTCGCAAATCCGTTCTGACAGGTGGATTCGGGCGAAATCTGGAAACAACTGGTGGACTTGCCGGTTATCTTGCCGCCTTATATTCCTATGGACTTCCAAGTTCAACACTGAATACCTACGTTCGGGATGTAAATGCCATCACGAACGCTCAGATCAAAGCGTTTGCCTCCCAGCATTTGCCGGGCGGCGATGTGATAATCGTTGGCGATTACTCGATCTTCAGGGACGACCTGGCCAAGCGTTTCCCAACCGCCAAAGTTGAGGTCATCAAAGCGGATGAACTGGACCTAAGTAAAGACGATCTTCGCAAATAGATTAGTAGAACTGATTGCCCGCGAAATACGCGAACACAGCGAAAAACTGGTAGATTATTCTCGTCGGTAACTTCGTTTCTTCCGTGGAACTTGCGGGCATATCTGCTCTTATGCACAAGAACTTACGTTCATTTATAGATTCGCTCCGAAAGGAAAATGACCTGGTCGAGATATCCGCTGAGGTTGATCCATATCTCGAGATCGCCGAGATACATCGGCGGGTGATCGATGAACAGGGGAAAGCTCTGCTGTTCACGAATGTAAAAGGTTCGGAGTTTCCCGTCGTCACAAATCTCTTTGGAACCAAGAAGCGTATCGATCTCGCATTCGGCTCTAAGCCGCTCGAATTTGTAAAACGTGCCGTCCACGCTGCCGAAAACCTTTTGCCGCCGAAACCCGCGAAGCTCTGGGAATATCGCGACCTTGCCTTTTCCGCTCTAAAGTTCGGTACTAAGACTGTAAATAAAGCTCCGGTTCTCGAAAGCCGTCAATCATCCGTCGATCTAGAAAAACTGCCTCTTCTCCAGCTCTGGCACGAAGACGGCGGACATTTTGTCACGCTTCCGCTCGTTTACACCGAGAGCCCGGTGAACGGCAAGCACAATCTCGGGATGTACCGCATCCAGCGTTACGATAAAAGCTCGACCGGCATTCACTGGCAGATAGGTAAAGGCGGCGGCTTTCATTATTTTGAAGCGGAAAAGCAGAACAAATCGCTGCCTGTGACGATATTCCTTGGCGGCGCTCCGGCGATGATCCTTTCGGCCATAGCTCCGCTGCCAGAGGATATTCCCGAATTAATGCTCGCCTCACTCCTCAATGACGGCAAGATCGCGACAACCAAAAACCCGCTCGGACCGGACCGTCATCGCCTGATCGCGGAAGCCGAATTTGCGATCTGCGGCTTCGTCGCTCCGCACGAACGCCGTCCCGAAGGGCCGTTTGGCGATCATTACGGTTACTATTCGCTGGTCCACGATTATCCGGTATTCCGTGCCGACGCTGTTTTTCACCGCAAAGATGCGATCTATCCGGCAACCGTCGTTGGAAAGCCGCGTCAGGAGGATTTCTTCATCGGCGATTATTTGCAGGAGCTTTTGTCGCCGCTATTTCCGCTCGTGATGCCTGGCGTTCGGGATCTGTGGAGTTATGGCGAAACGGGATTTCATTCGCTGTCCGCTGCTGTTGTCAAAGATCGATACGCCCGTGAAGGCCTCTCCGCCGGTTTCCGCATCCTTGGCGAAGGCCAGTTGTCGCTGACCAAATTCTTGCTGCTTACCGACCGGCCTCAGGATCTGCACGATTTCAAAACGCTTTTCGAACACATCCTCGCCCGGGCCGAGTGGCATCGAGATCTTTTTATTTTTAGTCAGACGGCATTCGACACCCTCGACTATGCCAGCGGCAAGATCAATCACGGCAGCAAAGCGATCCTGATGGGCTTTGGCGAAGCCAAAAGGGAACTCGCACGTGAATTCAAAGGCGAAATTCCCGCCGGCATCACTCGTGCAGAGGTTTTCTGCGGCGGATGCATCGTCGTCGAAGGCGACAGCTACGAGCACGATAAAGATCTTGCTTCGAGGATCGCAAAAGCCGGCAAATTCGACGATTGGCAGGTCGTCGTCATCCACGATGACGCCGATTACGCGAAGTCGACCGAGAAGTTCCTCTGGGCGACGTGGACGCGATTTAACCCGGCGACCGATATTTATGCCAAAGAAACAACCGTCCAGAACAACCACATCGGCTACTCAGCCCCGATCGTCATCGATGCCCGCATGAAGCCGTGGTATCCCAAAGTGGTCGAGCCTCGCGAGGATATTATAAAGCTCGTCGATACGCGGTGGAACGAATATTTTCCTCGGTAATTCTCTGCCGTAGAGCGGCAATTGAATTTAGCCGTGGGTTTCAACCCACGGAAATGAGGAAATATCTTCGCTGTCGCGTCAGCGACAATTGATTCAGCCGTCGCTGACGCGACCACAACGTTGATGCACTAGTCCGTGGGTTATAACCCACGGCTAAATTCATTCGATCGCTACGCGATAAAAAACCGTGATTTTCAAACGCGTCCTCTATATTTTCCTTCTAGCCTCCCTGATCGCCAGCGCGTGCCTCGCCTACGCGTATTTCATTGAGCCGCAGCGGCTGGTTGTAAACCATTCGCAAATAACCATAAAAAACTGGAATCCCGCATTCGACGGACTCAAGATCGTGATGCTTGGCGATATTCACGGCGGTTCGAACTATGTGACCGAAGAAAAACTGCGGCTCGTCGTTCAAAAGGTCAACGAACAGCAACCCGACCTCGTGGTCATGCTCGGCGATTTTGTTTCCGAGGTCCACGAAGATAAGCCGGTTTTCCCGGTCATTCTAAAAATGCCGGCCGAAACGATCGCGGACAATCTGGCCGGGATGAAGGCAAAGTACGGCGTCTTCGCGGTGCTTGGGAATCATGACGGCTGGTACAACGATGATATGGTTGCATCCGGATTGACGCGGGTCGGCTACAAGGTACTCCGCCACGAGGTCGCGGCGATCGAGAAGGACGGCCAGCGGCTGCGCATATTCGGGATGATCGACCATCTCAAACTCAACAAAACTTGGCAAAAGACTTCGGACGATGCCAAAGCGATCGTGGAAAACAGCGGCTCGGGCGATCTGATCGTCCTGCAGCACAGCCCCGACCTTTTGCCGATCATCTCGGGCGACCTTTCCATCTCGCCCGACCTCAAACTTATGCTCGCCGCCCACACCCACGGTGGCCAGGTTTGGATGCCGGTATTTGGACGCCCGATCGTTCCGTCATTCTTCGGCCAAAAATACGCCTACGGCCACATTCGCGAGAACAACGTCGACCTCTTTGTCACTAGCGGCGTCGGAATGAGCGTTCTACCGCTGAGGTTCATGGTTCCGCCGGAAATACAGGTACTGACGATCAAGGCTCAATGAACTGCATTCGCCGCCGTATTTTACCAGAATAGTGTCTACAACTGTCCACAGCCTGTCCACACGGCTGTCCGCAGGGTGTCCGCGATGCCTGGCGGACAGCTAAACTTTCTATACACGTGGTTTAGTGGTGTTTCAGAACACCGAAAGCCCAACTTTTCGCAAAAAAACTCACACAGGTTTTCAAAGATCGACGTTGCACGCCATTACTAGATGCAATACTGTCGCATAGATAGCACATTTAGTGTCAAGAGTCAAGCATTTTTTTTTCAGGCAGCAACTCGGATAAAAGCGTTCGATGGGACCAAAGACGAGGAATGCAACACTATAGTTGTGCTTACATTCCATATGAAGTGATCGAGAATTTCTGGTCCGGTTAACCTCGCAAATCCCAGCCGAGATCGCTTTAACATTCCCTTCACCCGCTCCAGATCACCATCGTTTTTCGCCGGTTTCAATCCCAGGATCCTGCACATCAAGTTGTAAACATCGACATTGGGAAATGATTCCGCCACAAAACCGCGTTTGAATGCCGGGCCGTGGGCGAGGAAGATGGCCTGCATTTCCTGGTATTTGTTGTCGTAGCCGTGGGCTCCGCGAGGGCGGTCTTTTTCGTCGAGGTCACGCACAAAGCTGTCGTAACGGGCGTGGCTGGTCGTGATCCAGCCTAGTTCGCTGGAGCAGATGAGCGGGGCGACGCGTTTGCCGTCGTTGTAATGCAGGCGTGCCGGGATCTCGCCCTTTTTCCAGCAGGTGACGTGCGGCAGATCTTTTACTTTCGAATAGATCTCGTCTATCTTGCCGGGCTTTGGAAATATCTGGACTATTTCGTTCGTCCACAAAATTCGGTCGGTCAGTGCATCAAAATTGAACGCATCGTCGAGGAATGTGACGTTCTTAAAATTGTAATTTGCCATACCGTGATCGGCGACGATGATGACGTTGGTTTTGCGGTCGATACCGCGTTTTTTTAGGCCCTGCATCAGGCGTCCGATATAGCCATCAACCTCGCGGACGGCATATCCTGTTTCCTCGGCATCTGGGCCGAATTCGTGGCCGATGTCGTCTGTCGTCGAGAAATACATCGTTAGTATCGTCGGCCGTTCGGCAGCCGGTTTGTCGAGTTGGGCGAGGATCTTGTCGACACGCATATCGTTGGGGACCCTTCCGTTATAGGGCCGCCAAGAAGACGGCAACTCGTTTTCTATCGGAGCTTCGCTTCCGGGCCAGAAATAGCTCGCGGCTCTTTGCCCTTGCTTCTCCGCCGTAACCCAAATAGGTTCGCCGAGCCACCACCGCGGGTTTTGTACCTCTTCGCGTTTCGACATCGAGAACGTCACGCCAAAATCGAACACGTTATTTTCCACAATGCCGTGATTCTGCGGATAGAGGCCGGTCACGATCGTGTAATGATTAGGGAAAGTTTTGGTCGGAAACGAAGGGGTCATCCATTTCGCCCTCACGCCTTGTTTCGCCAACCGGGAAAGAGCTGGCGGGGCGTATTTATCGACGTAATCGTACCGAAACCCGTCGAGCGATATGAGGATCACGGTCGGTTTGAGGTCACGGATCGGTTTCTGAGCGTCGGCAGCAACACCCGAAACCGCGATACTAGCCAAAACCAACACAACACAGACGAAAAATCGTTTGATCATAATTCCAACTTTAACTGAATTTGCTCTATTATATTCCGCAAAAGACAATTACCTAAATCTAATCAAGGAGACTCGATAATGAAACGTCTGAATTCCACCTTAACTCTAGCGATCTGCCTTTCCGCTCTGCTCGCCGTCAGCCTCGCCTGCAGCGGCAGTGTGACGACTAATACGACGACAAGCAACAACGCAGCCGCCAATTCGGCCACTAACACCACGACCCCGACCGCAAGCACACCGGCTCCGTCAACACCGAAAAATATAGCCGGTGAATATGACGCCAACGGCACAAACCCGGACAGCGGCGGCACCTATAAAGCGGCCCTGACGATCACGCCTCGTGAAGATGTATTTCAATTCTCCTGGAAATCGGGCAAAAACGATTACGATGGCGTCGGAGTACTGCAAGACAGCGCGGTCGCGGTTGCGTTCACCGACGGCAAAAACGGCGACGGCTGCGGCGTTGTGCTTTACAAGGTCAACTCTGACGGCTCGCTCGACGGCAAGGTCGGCTACTGGGGCGTCAACAAAATGGAGACCGAAAAGGCCGTCCGCAAGAGCGGAACCGATCTCGAAGGCGAATACGAGATCACCGGCAAAAATCCTGACGGCCAGGAATACAAGGGCAAACTCAATGTCAAGAAAGAAGGCCTGGGTTACGCATTCAACTGGTCGGCACCTGACACGCTCGAAGGCTTCGGCATTCAGGCAGGAAACCTCGTCGCAGTTGGCTTCGGCGGCAAACAGTGTTCTTTCGTCGGCTACGACATCAAACCCGACGGCACGCTCGACGGCAAATGGGGTTTTAAGACCTCGAAAACTCTGGGAACAGAAGTCGCGAAAAAGAAGTAGAATAGAAAGACAGATGTTTGTGTTTTTCTCTACTTTATCGTTCCGGCCGGTGGTGCTTTTGATAGCGATCACCGGCCTTGTTTTTGTTACTGCCTCGTGCGGCGGCCCTGCCGAACGCATCCGCGAGAAGTCGGTTGTCCAGGCATCGCCCTCACCAACTCCGGGCGAACGCGAGATATCGGGCGTTTTCAATGTCGAAGGCTCGGCCGAGAACGGCAACAACCCGTATACCGGCGTTTTGACTATCCAGCCGCAAGGCGATGCATACGGCTTTCGCTGGACAACGACCAAAGGCACGCGGGTTGGAACAGGCGTACAGATAGGGAACGCAACAGCCGCGAGTTTTGCCGCAACCGGAGGCGGTCAGGGCTGCGGAGTCGTCCTGTACAAGATCGCCAGCGACGGTTCGCTCACTGGGCGAATCGGGCTGTGGGGCGAAGGCAAGTACGCGACTGAAACCGCGATACGCGTCGAGGGACGTAGCTTCGTCGGAAAATATTCGGTAAAGGGAACGTCGCCCGATGGCAAACCATATCAGGGCACGCTCGCCATCGTCAAAGACGGCAGCGGATACGATCTAACGTGGAGCCTGCCCGAACCCCGCTTGGCATTTGGCATCTGGAAGGGAAGCGTCGCCGCCGCGAGCTTTGGCGGCAGGCAATGCAGCTTCGCCCTCTACGACGTACAGTCAAATGGGAATCTCGATGGAAACTGGGGCGGCCAGGCTGCCGTCACCTTCGGCACCGAGACCGCGAAGTCACGATGAAGTAGATCACCTTAAGAATTCTAGTAAAATTGAGCCACCATCCTCAAGACAAATCAATATGCCTTTTCCCGGCTCGGTAACTGCACTCGTCGCTATGGCGGTTCGCTCCGAAACAGATCTAAAAAATTGGACGTCTATTAATCCGCCGGTTGCATTCTCTATATCCGTTTTGCGACGTTCATACCCCCCAAAACCCGATAGAGCCCAGTCTGCATCCTCAGCCCGCGAGTGAACGAATCGTTGTCCTCCGAATAGCCTGTTCCGATCTGTGTCAGGGTTGGGCAATTCCATCTCGTGATCGATCCAGGTCTCATGCTCGGCAGGCGAACTAACCTCGATCACCTCAGCTCCGGCCTCGGAATATAGGACGCGATGGCGGATCTCCGGCGGTTGCAAGATGCAGTCGCCTGATTCGAGCCAGAACGGCGGCCCCTGGTCTTCGTAGACAACCTCGATTCGGCCGCGAACGCAATAGATCATCTGGAAATCGATCTTGTGATAATGAACCGAATCAGGAACCTCACCGCCGAACGGAAGGCGAATGTGCGAAGCGATCAGCTTGCCGCCCAGACGGCCCGGGATCAGATCGCGATATTCCATTCCGGCCCGGCCGCGAACAAAGTCAGAACCGCCTGCGTGAGCGGGCGGAAAGTCCTCGCGAGCAATCAACGTTTCTTGCGAAAATGAATTCGGATCGTGTTCCGGCTCCCCTCCACCCGCTAACGCAGGTGGTACTGCCTTGAGCCGCACGAGCTCGCCGCCTTTCGACATTAACGCTTCACGGGGCGAATCGGCGGGGAAGATCATGTCGAGGCGGAAACCTCTCTTCTTGTGCTCCTCGATCGATTGGTCGAGGCCGTCGCACATGATCTCGGTTTGCTCGATCACTACTTCCAATTCTTCCTCCATACCGACTTCGTCTCTTCGTCGAGCAAAGATCGGCGGAATGGCAGGTTATTGAGGATCTTGTTCATGACGAAATCCCAGTCGCGGTACGGATTGTCCTTGATCTTTTCAAACCTGAGCATGCCGAATTCGGTCTCGTCGTCGTTGCGAAAATACAGCTCACGCGGCTCGTCTTCGCCGTCTTCGACATAAAAATAACGAGTAACGAAATGCCAACGCATTTTTTGTTTGTCGTACTTCTTCGTCCTGTGATAGGTCCATTCGTCCTGCATAAATTCTGTTAGAGCAACTGCGTCCTATCGGCTTCTTCGCCAAGATCTTCGGATGTGAATTTCCTGTATTTGTTGACAGGAGGAAATTCACCATCCTGCCAGTCGATCGCCGCCTGTTTCGCTTCGCCGACTGTGTCGGTGACGAAATTCCAATAGATCACCGTCGGATCAGGCAGCGGCTCGCCGCCGAGGATCACAAAGCGAGCGTTCTCAGTCGCTGTAAAACTCAGTTCGTCGCCAGCCGTGAGCTTCGCGAGGTCGTGGAGCTTTATCTGCGTTCCACTGATCTCGATCGAGCCGTCGGCAACGTAGATCGCGAGTTCATGTTCAGGATGAATCGTCAGGTCAACACTCGCACCTTCATTAATCACGACGTCAAAATAGCTCAGTTCCTGATACGTCGGGATCGGCGAAATGTTGCCGTGAAGTTCACCGGCGATGACCGTGATCGAAGCTCCGTCGATCTCGAGCATTGGCAGAACCGCCGCCGGAAAATTGTCGAACGCGGGTTCGACCTTCCGCTTGTCATGAGGCAAACCGACCCAGCTTTGCAGGCCGTGCATTCTCGGCTGAGTTTTGGTGACCTGTTCAGCGTGCGTGATGCCGCGGCCGGCGGTCATCCAGTTTACTTCGCCGGCTTTTACGGCTTGTTCGTTATCCAGCGAATCCGTGTGAAACGCCTCGCCCTCGAATAAATACGTCACGGTCTGCAACCCGACATGCGGATGCGGCGGCACGTCGAATAGCTCGGGCGTTACATCCGTCTGATCGAAATGATCCAGAAATACAAACCCGCCAACCCGCCGCAATTCTCGTCGCGGCAAAGCACGGTAAACGATAAGATCGCCCGGAAGGTACGATTCGGTCGCGGTCAGGATGGTCTCTATGGTTCGTTTCATGGCCGCGGCTTGATCAAGACCTCCGACTTGATCGAATTTGCTATATAACAGACCTCATGAGCCTCGTGATGCAACTCGCAGAGTTCTTCCGCCGTCGGAATTTTGCCATTCCAAACGATCCGCGGATCTAGCGTTATCGTCGAGATCCACTGTTTGCCATTGTCTTTCGCCATCTCGCCGACGGCGTTGTCTTCGTATGACTCGACATTAAAACCGGCTTTCGACGCGACCCACAAAAACGACAACATATGACAAGAAGAAGCCGCCGCCACCAATGCCTCCTCAGGATCGACCGCCGCCTCAACCGAGTATGGAAGACGAACTACCTGGGGCGAACTAGATGCAGGAATCTCGATTCCACCGTCAAAACTCCACTGGTGGCCACGAGTATACCTATTCCTTGCAAACGCCTCTGGTGAGTCACTCCTCCACGTTATCTTTGCCGAGTATATTGACATTTAATTGCAAGGTCGCGATTAGATTTAGAATCTGTAACGAAGGTAGTTTGTGGATACCTGCGTGTTCTATTTCACGGCAGCGCGAGTAATTTCGCCATTAATTCCATGATTCCTCACAATCTGGGTAAAATCAAACGGTTTTAGGCAAATGCTCGTCGGCACATCTATTGCGTGAGCTCTAGTGGAAGTTCCTTTTGACTCACATCGGGCCACAAGGACTAAAAGTATGCCCCAAGGAGCTGTGTTGGACCCTTCGGTCTTACGCACGCACAAAGGAGGATCACCATGGTACAAGAAGCATTAAAAACAGATAATAGAAAAAGCAATTTCAACAAACTGATCGGAGTAGCTGAACAAGCAGCCCGAGTAAAATTAGGAGTCGACGAACTAAAAGTCAAAGCCGAACACATGATCGACGATGCGGTAACAGACGCCAAAAGGCTCGCAAAGAAAGGACGCTATGCCGCAGAAGATCTGATCGACGATACCGAATACATGATCAAGAAAGCTCCGATGCGTTCCGTCGGTATTACATTTGCCGCAGGTGTCGGCCTCGGCCTTTTCGCCGGCTGGTTTATTACCCACCAGATCGATCGACACAGGGAAATCTAGTTAGTCGGGTGTCGAACTAGAGATACCTTTTACCGCAGAGCGATAGTCATCCACATCTGCGAAGGTGATCGTCCGGCCCTACATGAGCCGGACGATCTTTCTTTTCTTCCGAAATTACGGCCTCAATCTATACAACATCCGCGGAAACGGTATCGTCTCACGCACATGCTCGATGCCGGCCATCCACGCGGTGCAGCGTTCGATTCCCATCCCAAAACCTGCATGCGGCACTGATCCATATCTACGCAGATCCAGATACCATTCGAAGGTCGCTTGGTCGAGGCCGTGATGTTTGAGCTGCTCGATGAGGTAATCGAGGTTCGCGGCGCGTTCGCCGCCGCCGATGATCTCGCCGTAGCCTTCGGGGGCGAGCAGGTCGATGCCGAGGGCACATTCGGGGCGTTCGGGGTCGACTTCGAAGTAGAATCCCTTTATCGCCGCCGGGAAATGGTGGACGAAGACAGGTTTGCCGTGCTGCGTCGAGAGATACGTCTCGTCCGGTGCTCCGAAATCGCCGCCCCATTCGAAATTGTTCTCGAGTTCGCCCTTTGCATGGCCTTCCTGCAGCATTTTGACGGCATCGTCGTAATGCAGACGCGGGAACGGGGAATTGATGGCTTCGAGAACGGTGGTATCGCGTTCAAGCGTTTTCAGCTCTTCCTGACGGTCGTTGAGGACGCGGTCGACGACCTTCAGGATCATCGCTTCGCCGAGGTCCATCATGTCGACGTAGCTCGCGTAGGCGACCTCGGGTTCGACCATCCAGAATTCGGTCAGGTGGCGGCGGGTCTTGGATTTCTCCGCGCGGAATGTCGGACCGAACGCATACGATTTACCGAACGCCGCCGCCGTCGCTTCATTATAAAGCTGGCCCGATTGCGTCAAGTAAGCCTTTTCATCACCAAAATAATCTACCTCAAACAGCGTTGTCGTGCCTTCGCACGCAGCCGGTGTAAAGATCGGAGTATCAGCGAGCGTGAAGCCGTTTTCGTCAAAGAAATCACGAACAGCTTTGATCACCGTGTGCCGGATCTTCAGCACCGCGTGCTGTTTTTTCGAGCGGATCCACAAATGTCGGTTGTCCATCAGGAATTCGGTGCCGTGCTCCTTCGGAGTGATCGGGTAATCGTGAACGTTTTGCAGAACTTCGAGACCCGTGACATCGACTTCGACACCAAGCGATGAACGTGTATCTTCCTTGACCGTTCCGGTGACTATGATCGAGCTTTCCTGCCCGATCGAATCGGCGAGATCGTACAACGCCTCATCGTTCGGCTTGAAAACAACGCACTGCACGATTCCCGTGCCATCGCGAAACTGCAAAAACACGAGCTTTCCGCTCGAACGCTTGTTGTAAAGCCAGCCTTTGAGCGTGACAGATTCACCGATATGGTCTTTTAGTTGTTTGATGTAAGTCTGTTTCATAAAGAAGGTTAATGGTTAATTCTAACCCTCTTCGTTCAGAGTTCAAACTTCGTATTATGGTTGACTTTGCCGTATACAGTTATCAGACTGAGTTGATACCGGTATGGCAGAAGAAAAGAAAAAAAAGAAGGTCAATTATTCGAGCGCCTGGGCCGAAGCCCGGCGGATCATGTGGGGAGCCAGGTGGCGTTTGCTCTTAGGCAGCGTTCTGATGCTCGTTTCGCGGCTTGCGGGCATGGTTTTGCCGGCCTCGACTAAGTACATCGGTGACGAGATCTTTACGAACAAGCGGTTCGAGCTGTTGAAATGGATCGCCCTTGCGATCGGTATTTCAACGCTCATTCAGGGAGTCACAAGCTTTGCACTCTCGCAGATCCTAGGCGTCGCTGCTCAACTCGCGATCACCAACATGCGAATGCGTGTCCAACGGCACATCGAGCGGCTGCCGATCTCTTATTTTGATTCGACGCAGAGCGGACAGCTGATCTCACGTATCATGAACGACGCCGAGGGAATACGAAACCTCGTCGGCACAGGACTCGGACAGCTTTTAGGCAGCATTGTGACAGCTGCGATATCGATCGGTGTTCTTTTTTATCTAAACTGGCGATTGACGGCGGCAACGATGGTGGTCCTGATCATTTTCGGTTCGGCGTTAATGTATGCGTTTAAGGTTTTGCGGCCGGTTTTCCGCGAACGTGGTGAGATAACCGCTCTGGTCACGGGACGCCTGACGGAATCGCTCGGCGGCATACGTATCGTCAAAGCCTATACCGCAGAGAAACGGGAAGAGCTGTCATTCGCCCGCGGGGCTCACAAACTTTTCCGAAACATAGCCAAAACTGTCACCGGAGTTTCCGCGATCGGTTCATTTTCGTCGATAGTGATCGGAGCCGTCGCCGTCGTGATGATCCTTATTGGCGGTAGTGCTGTACAGGCGGAGACGATGACGCTTGGTGATTTCTTGATGTATATATCGTTCACATTTTTGCTCGCGATCCCCGTTTTTGAGTTAACGTCGATCGGAACGCAGATCACCGAGGCTCTCGCGGGGCTCGACCGCATTCGCGAGGTGCTCGCGATGACGACGGAAGATGACACAGACAAGCTAAAATCCCCGCTCCCGACGATCGAAGGCACGATCGATTTTGAGGGCGTTCATTTTGAATACGATCCAGGCGTTCCCGTGCTGAAAGGCGTGAGTTTTCACTCGCCGGCAGGAACAACAACTGCTTTGGTTGGTTCGAGCGGGTCGGGGAAATCGACGATATTGAGTCTGGTGCTGAATTTCATACAGCCAACAAGGAGTGCGGACACTCCTATCCGCACGACTGAATCAACGGAGGAAAACGAGAATCTTGGACTGGCGGACAAGAGTGTTCGCTCTCCGGGAACGATCAAGATCGATGGCAAAGACCTGCAGAGCGTCAAACTTCGCGACTATCGCCGTCATCTCGGCGTTGTTTTACAGGATAATTTCTTGTTTGACGGCACGATACTTGAAAATATCCGCTTTTCAAATCCGGAAGCGAACCTCGATGAAATCAAGGAAGTTTGCCGTGTTGCGAACGCAGACGAATTCATCGAGAAATTCCCGAACGGCTACGATACCATTGTCGGCGAACGCGGCGTAAAGCTTTCCGGCGGACAGCGGCAACGTATCGCTATTGCCCGCGCTTTGCTCGCTGACCCGCGAATACTTATCCTCGACGAAGCCACCTCGAGCCTCGACAGTGAGTCCGAAGCCCTTATTCAGGAAGGACTAAACCGTTTGCGTCAGGGACGAACGACGTTCGTCATTGCTCACCGTCTTTCGACGATCCGCAGTGCGGACCAGATCCTGGTCGTCGAAACCGGAGAAATTCTCGAACGCGGCACTCACGCCGAGCTGATAGCACTCGACGGACGCTATAAACAGCTTTATGATAAGCAGTACCGATTTGAACAGAATCTTTTCGTAAACCCCGGCGAGGATTTCACCGGAAAGCCGCCTGAGGCATTGGCAAAGACCAAGTTATAGAACAATCATCACAACTCATGGAAGAACAACAAACTTACGCTACTCACACTCGCTGGTTTCCATTGGTACATTTCGTGATCATGCCGCTCTTGCTGATCACGTTAATCTATCAGATCGTCAGGACGTATCAGGAACCAAGTTGGGATCGGGGGATGAGTATTCTTTTTGTCCTGATCGTAGTACTGGTCACCCTCTCAGCTCGACTGCAGGCATTGAAGGCTCAGGACCGTTTGATCCGGCTCGAGGAAACACTTAGATATCGAGAATTACTGTCGCCCGAACTCGCGCAAAAAGCTTCGGAGATGCAGGTTGGAAAGATGATCTCACTGCGTTTCGCTTCGGACGAAGAGTTGCCTGATCTCGTAGGACAGGTCATTGAAGGAAAACTAAGCTCTCCAAAAGAGATAAAAACCACCATTAAACAGTGGCGGGGCGATCATTTTAGAGTTTGATCAGTCTATCTCACGTCCCAGAATTTCCCGAATTACCGGAAATCGATTCAGGCTCTCGGCAGATCGGCATGTGATCCGGAACATCGGTTTGATGAAAGGTACGAAATAGGTTTTGCCGCGGTTGATGGCCTGGAACGAGAAAGTACCAGCTGCTTTCAAACATCGCTGTAAAGTCTGTAAACGAAATTCGTTAGCGAAGTTTTCTTCATCTAACGCCGGAAGTCCGAGCCGGCGGCGGACATTGAGAAAATAACGCCTTTTCTCTGCCAGCCACTCTCGCGAAGGTGGTTCGGTTATTCGATCGAGAAGGAGCGAAACGAGATCGTAAGCCGGCGAACCAATACGGGCATCCTGATGGTCGATGATCCGCATTCGGCCCCGCTGGTCGATCATCAAATTTGCCGCGTGAAAGTCGCGATGGCAGAGAACTGTTGCATACGATTCGAGTTCCGTTGCCAACTCCTCGAACTCCGCCGTCAAAGCGGCGTCGTCCTCCGGGGACAAAGGCGATCTCCGGAAAGTCTGGAAATAATGTTCCTTAAAGAAATTCAGCTCCCAGAGCAGCTTTTCCTCGTCAAACTTTAGTTTTGAGGCGATCGAATTCATCTCGTATGCCAATCCGGTGACCGTTTGGATGCGAGCGATCAAGGAAATGGCTTCATCGAGCTTCCTGGCGTGATCAGCAGAATCTGTATCCAGCAGGACGTTTCTCAGTATCACGTCGCCCAGGTCTTCCTGCACGATAACGCCGAATTCTCCGTCAAAATCGAAGATCTCAGCAACCGGCAGCCCGCCGGCGACGAACAGTTTCGTAACGTCGATGTAAGACTGCTCGGCAGGATCAAATTTTTCGGGATAAACGCAGGCGATAGCCTGAGCTCCTTTCCACGAGATCCGAAAATAACCGCGCGTTGAGGCATCCGCAGTTAGCGATTCAAATTCCTGGATCTCTCCGCGTGATGAGAGAAACTCTTTAAGTCGTTTTTCGTGATCCAACATCAAAGATTGCTAATTTAAGGGAACAATATAGTTTTCACCCTGCACATACCCGCGAAGTGCCTTTTCCGGGATCTCATTACAGCTTCGGACCATGTCCGCCCGAACGATTGCCGCGTTCTCAAAATGTTCTCCCGGCTCGATGGTCACTCCGTCGGCAATAATCGTGCGATAGAGCGTCGCTCCATCTCCGATCGTCACATCGTCCCAGATGATCGAGTCTTTAAGGCTTGCAGCTCCATTTAGGATACAATTTCGGCCAAAATGCATGTCGCACGCCCCCATCATTGCCAGCGAAATATCTAAATAGCGAGGTATGGTCGAAAGTTCGTACCAATCGCCCTCTGAAACATGGGCGGCGATGCGTCCGCCCCCTTTAATGTATGGGATGTAGATATCCGTTACGATATCTGAGAAGACTCCCCGTGGGATCATATCCAGGATCTCCGGTTCAAGAATATGGATACCAGTAAACATTAACGGCGTAACAATATCATGCTCCGTGTCGCGAAGTTCTGCTTCGGTCACCGGCGTGGCATGAGGGCCGAAGTGGTCGATCGCTCCGTCATTTGTATATACCACGGTAAACTTCTCGCGCTTGTGATTGGGTTTCAGAACCATCGTGGCGATCGCTCCTGACTTTTTGTGAGCCCGAACGGCTTCGCCAATATCGATGTCGGTGATTATCTTTCCATTGACGATGACAAACGTGTCGTCCTGTAGATGTTGACGGGCAAAATCTAAGGCACCGGCGGTTCCAAGTATCTCGGGATATTCGACCGTGTAATCAATATTCACGCCAAACCTGTTTCCGTCCCCTAAAGCGTCAATAACCGATTTAGGCTGATGATGAAGGTTAACAACGATGTCCGTGATACCGAATTTGGCGATGTATTCGGCGACATAGCCGACCAGAGGCTTGCCGAGAAAAGGTATCGCCGGTTTGGTGCGGTCGATCGTTAAGGGAAAAAGCCGCGTGCCAAAACCTGCGGCCAGGATCATTGCTTTCATAATGGCGTTTGCTGCCGAAACTAGATGATAAGTGAATGAAGAGCTTTTGTGAAAATCCTGCGCTCGTAAAGTTTTTTGTAATGCTCATCAGATAGACAAATTTCACTAACTGCTCTATCGTGAACGGTATCGAGTCAAACAAGATAACAATACAAACATCAGATCCTTCCGTTGAGCTTAAGAATGACCGACGGGAGATCTTCGGCTGGTTGACATACGACTGGGCGAATTCAGCATTTTTCACGACCGTTGTTACGGTACTCGCCGGGCCTTATTTGACGGCCCTTGCCCAGGCCGATGTCGGGAAATCCGGTGTGGTTCTTGGCCTCGGGCCATTTGGATCTATCACTTCGGACAATTTGTTTACCTCGACTCTTGGGGCATCGATCTTCCTGCAGATATTTCTGCTCCCGATCCTTGGCTCGATCGCCGATTTCACTCCGCTAAAAAAGCGGATGATGGCGGTGTTTTGCTATGTCGGCGTCGTCTCCAGCTCGCTCTTGTTCTTTATCCACGGAACGTCCTATCTTTGGGGCTGCTTGTTCCTTTTGATCTCAAATATCTGCTTCGCGGCGTCTAACGTCTTTTACAATTCCTTCCTTGTGGACATAACCACAGAAGATAAACGAGACAAGATCAGCAGTTACGGGTACGCAAGCGGGTATGTCGGCGGATTGATCATGCTCTTCGTCAATCTCGCTCTGATCAATTTTGGCGACAAGATCGGGATCGACAAAGCTCTGGCAGTTAGGGTCTCGATGCTCTCAGCCTCGCTGTGGTGGGGCGTTTTTGCGGTGGTTACGTTCGTCTGCATCAAGAAACGGGAGCCGCATCGAAAACCGGAAGGGAAAAGCCTTGTAACGGTTGGGTTTATCGAGATCTGGCGGACGTTGCGCGAGCTGGTGGGGCTTAAATACACCCTTCTGTTCCTCGCGGGTTATTTGCTCTACAACGACGGGATCCAAACAGTGATCCTCAATTCCTCGATCTTTCTATCACAGGAATTATTCATTTCTCGCGGCCTTGAAAGCGATTCGACCTTTTTGCTCGCGATCTTCGTCGTTGCTCAAGTATTTGCTCTTATAGGTGCGATCGCATTTGAACGGCTTTCGCGCGTAATTGGTACCAAACAGACGATCATCCTCTCGCTTGCCATTTGGGCGGGGATCGTTATTTTTGCCTACGGGTTCCTTCAAACCTCAACGCAAGCCTATATAATGGCTATTTTTATCGGCCTTGTACTCGGGCCGACGCAGGCTCTTTCACGGTCGCTCTTTTCGCAAATGATCCCTAAATCTCGCGAATCGGCGTTTTTCGGCCTTTACGAGATCTCTGAAAAAGGAACATCCTGGATCGGAAACCTGGTTTTTGCCGTCGTCGTCGGCACAACCGGTTCCTATCGCCAGGCGATCCTGGCACTGATCGTGTTTTTCGTCGCCGGAATGCTGATCCTTTTCTTTACAAATACGACGAGGGCGATTCACGAAGCCGGTAATCTAACCCCCGAAGAAGCGGCAAAGAAATGATGCAGAACAATTGGATTTAGAAAAAATGGCCGATATAATGTCATTAAGAAATCTGCTCTCTTACTAAAACAACCGTGACAAGCGATTCCAACGAAAAGATCATAACCATTTTTGGCGGCTCAAAATGCAGCGAGTCTTCGCCTGAATATATCGAGGCAAAAGCTCTTGGAGCAATGCTCGCCGAAGCAGGATTCACGATCTGCACGGGCGGCTACCTGGGCATTATGGAAGCCGCATCGCGGGGTGCCCGCGAAAAAGGCGGGCGGGTGCTCGGTATCGTGATGAACCAGTTCAAAAGCGAACCGAACCGTTTTTTAACCGACAAGGTAGCTACCGACCATTTCTACGACCGGCTTCAGAATCTTATAACCCGTTCCGTCGGTTTCGTCGCTTTGAAGGGCGGAATGGGCACCGTCACCGAGATCTCGCTTGTTTGGAACAAGCTGACGACCGGCGTTCTTGCCCCGCGTCCTCTGGTCTTGGTCGGTGACTGTTGGAAACCGGTCGTTGAGGCTTGGAAAGCGAACCTCGTCGTTAGTGATCGGGATCTGAGCTTTCTTGACTTCGCTGCTGATGCCGGCTCTGCTGCCTCAATAATTCTCGATAGATCGAAAGGAGTAAAGTTATGAATTGCCCAAAGTGTAATGCTCAATTGATGGATGGTGCTAAGTTTTGCGGGTCGTGTGGATTAGTTCTTCAAGGAACTCCGCCGCCGGCCCAGCCAGCTCCGCAGAGCGGAGGAGCGTTCCATTTTGACACCGATGGACGCGGACAGGGTCGAGGATATACCTGGTCGATCGAACATCAGGGAGCATTTGCTCTCGCTGTGGTGCAGCTTCAAGCCGAACAGACGATCGCTGCCGAGGCTGGGGCAATGGTATCGATGTCAGCGAATATAGATCTTTATTCTGAATTGAAGGGTGGAGTTTTTGGGGCACTAAAGCGAGCCGTTGGCGGAGAGTCTGCATTTGTTTCAACATTTACAGCTAAAGGCGGCCCGGGTGAGGTCACATTTGCACCGGGAGCTCCGGGCGATGTTGCCGGCATCGAAATGCAGAATCAGACCTTCATGGTCCAGTCGAGTTCATACCTGGCGGGCGATACTTCGCTCGTCGTAGATACCAAATTCGGCGGTGCAAAATCGTTCTTTGGCGGCGAAGGATTGTTCGTTCTGCAAGTTTCCGGAGCAGGCTTACTTCTGGTTTCCTCATTCGGAGCGATTCATCGGCGCACACTTCGTCCGGGCGAACAGTACGTGATCGATACCGGCCACCTCGTCGCCTGGGAAGGCCACATGCAGTACAACCTGAGAAAAGCAGCGAAGAGCGGGTACCTGCGGAGCATGCTTAGTGGAGAAGGAATGGTTGCTGAATTCACCGGACCGGGTGAGATACTAATTCAAACTCGCAATCTTGCGGCCTTTGCAGGTCTTCTAAAGCCGTTCTTCCCGTCTCAGGGCGGTGGCGGTGGCGGATTTAGTTTTGGCAGTTAACTTGGCTGGGATTGGTTCAGCGAGAAAATCGATGAATGATGCAGCCGCCACCTCCGAACGGCGTATTAATGGGCTTGCTGTCTCGCACGGGATCGGCATTGGACGACTAGTTTTCTTTCTCGATGACCCGAGCCATCTTACCAGTATCGCGGCGACGTCGCCCGAGGTTGAAGCTGAACGCATATCTTCAGCTGCGGCATCCTGCAGAGCTCAGTTGAACTCCCTGATCGCCGCAAATCAGTCCGGCGAGCAAACCGGCTATCAAAGACATTCTCGATCTACAGCTCCTGATACTCGATCAGTCGTCGCTTATAGGCAAGATCGAGGCTCAGATCGTCGAAAATGGAGTCAACGCTGAATCAGCGCCTAAAATTGTCGCCGAAGAATTGGTCGGCAGACAGTCAACCGTTGCCGATCCGCACCTCCGGGAAAAGCACCTCGATATCGCCGACGTTTGCAATAGACTGGAAGCGGCACTGCAAGGCCTTGTTCCTACCTTGGAGAATAAATATTCGGGGGCAATAGTTGCTGCCCGCGAATTGCGGCCGTCGGTGATGATCGAGCTCAAAAAATGCGGCCCGGCGGGAATAATTACCGAACGCGGCGGCTGGACCTCTCACACATCGATCCTCGCTCGGGAGTTGATAATCCCGATGGTTTCAGGCGTCCAGGCGGTCTCAGGTTCATTCGCCGAGGGGTGCGACGCGATCGTAGACGGTGAAAACGGATTAGTCATTTTCGCTCCGAGTAAATCGACGGTCAATGAATATGCCTCTATGGGTGTATCCACAAGTGCCGGTGGCTCCGAGTTTGATGTTGTTTCAACCTCCGAGACAATGGATGGCCAAAGGATCGCGGTCCGGGCAAATGTTGATATTCCGGAAGCCTATCCGCTAGCGCGCCGCAGCGGTGCCGAGGGCATCGGACTTTTTAGGTCTGAATCTCTCATCTCACAGCCCGGACAGATCCCCTCAGAAGCTCAGCAACTTACCGCGTATCGCCAGATGGCCGAGGTTGCCGGGGAAGATGGCGTTCGTATCCGAACATTTGACATCGGTATTGACCAATTATCCGGCAACGTCTCCAGGACTGAGGTAAATCCATCGCTTGGCCTGCGTTCGATCCGCCTGAGCCTTCATGAGAAGGTACATTTCCGTGCTCAGATAAGGGCTATCTTGCAAGCGTCGCTAAACACTAAGATCGATATTTTGCTCCCGATGGTGTCGGGCGTATCCGAGGTTGTGGCGGCACAAAATCTGATCGACGAAGAACGCGGCCGGCTAATTGACCACGGTATTCCATTCGGTACACCGAGGGTCGGTGCGATGATCGAAGTTCCTTCGGGTGTTATGACGTCAAGGGAAATAGCTCGAAAAGTTGATTTCATTGCGCTCGGAACCAACGATCTAGTTCAGTACCTGCTCGCGATCGACCGCGATAATGAATCGGTCGCCGAATGGTACCAGACCCTACACCCGGCGGTTTTACGCTCTATCCGTGAAGTTATAAATGCGGGTGAGGAAGCCGGAAAGCAGGTCCTTGTTTGCGGGGAGATGGCTGGGTCGCCGTTTTACGTTCCTGTTCTGATCGGCCTCGGAGCAAGGGAACTAAGCATGAACGTCAATTCTATCAAGCAGATACGCCATCTCATCTCAGGTATTACAGTAGATCGAGCAACGGAGCTTGCTGCGAAAATAGCGCACTGCGAAACCTCGGAAGAAACCGAGGGGATTCTTCGCTCGTTCTACACTCAGCATTGGGCCGATCTATTTCCCCAAGGCCTTCTGGATGCTAAACATCGTTAGAACCTAAAAAAATAGAATTTTGGTGCTTTTATCCGTTTACTTATGCGTTGCTAGCTGCATGCCCGCAAATGGCGACAACGAATAGACAAGATCGGAGTGCCAAAATGACATTGATAGAACGAAAGTCACTAATTTCCATTGGTTTGTGCATCCTTTTCGCAATCGCGATGACGGCAGGTAGTCTTTCTGCTCAGTCCGACGGCCGAAGCAGGAATAATCCGTACTCACCAAGCCCAAACTCCAAAACAAAGCAGATCGAAATTCCGACATCTACAAAAAATAATGTTGGATCCGGTGAAGTTTCTTTCGTAATGCAAAGATCGGCCTCGCAGGTTCCGGACGCCAATCGTCCGAATGCAGACGTCAGGCCAACAATTGCGCAAACAACGTTCAAGATTGCAAAAACAGCAGAGATCCGTACACTGCCCCCAACAGAAGTCTATAAGATCGGTATCGGCGATGTGCTCTTTGTGAGCTTGAAAAATTCAACGCAGGGATCGGGATATTTTACCGTACGTTCTGACGGAACGATCGACTACCCGCTGGCAGGCGATGTGGTCGTCGTGGCGGACCAAACTACCGAGGTCGCGGAAGAGATCATCGCAAGCGGTATCAAGATTTTTACCGAGCCTCAGATCGAGGTTAAAGTCCGTCAATACGGAAGCCACAAGATCACCGTTTCCGGATTGGTAGAAAACGCCGGTGAAAAGAACCTTCAGCGAGAAGCGATGCCGTTGTTCGCGATCAGAGCAGAAGCCGTCGTCAAGCCGAAGGCCACTAAGGTATCCATAATTCGGGGCGATCAGCTTAAGCACGAGATATATGATCTAAAAGATCCGAAAACAGACGAGATCCTTATCTTTCCGGGAAACACGGTCGAATTCACGGGTGATTCCGGTTCAGCAACCGCAGCCGGGTCATTTTTTATCAGCGGCGAAGTAATTTCGGGCGGACAGAAGGACCTCACGAATGGATTAACCCTATATCAGGCAGTGATCGTATCTGGTGGAACTAAGGGCGACCCTAAGAAAGCCGTGATCCGGCGAAAGAACGAGAGGGGTATGTTCACGGTTCTAGAACACAACTTGCGATCGATCAGGGAAGGCAGATCAATGGATCCGTTCCTCGCCCCTGGCGACGTAATCGAGATAAAGAATTAGGTTTCTTGTAACAAGATATTTGATTGTTCAACAAATTTTGTTATGCTTAAGAGGCCTTGATAGTGAAACGCGTCGGGTGGTCGCTGTTTGCGTAAGCAAAGAGAGGAAAGTCCGAACACCATAGAGCAGCGAGCCGGATAACGTCCGGGACCAGATCGAGCGAGGAATCCTCGCCAGCTTTTCGAGGTTGGAGTAATGAGGAAGAAGCAAGAATTGGGACGACAAGTGCAACAGAGAGTAAACCAGCCCGCAAGGGTAATGGGTGAAAGGGTGAGGTAAGAGCTCACCGGCGTGTTTGGTAACAGATGCGGCCAGGTAAACTCCTCGCGGTGCAAGGCCAAATAGGGAAACGAGACCGAGCTGCTCGCTTGGGTGCCGAAAGGCGGCGTTTCCGGGTAGGCCGCTCGAGCCATGCGGTAACGCACGGCCTAGATGAATGATCACAGCCCGCGAAAGCGGGAGACAAGATTCGGCTTATAGACGCGTTTCATTACTTGGTAACTCGGCAGCTTTTTTTTCAATAAAACTTAGGAGAAGTTATTTTTATGGCGAACCGTAAAGGTGTGTTTATCGGTGCGTATGTACCAAACGAACTAAAGGAGTCGTTAAGAAGGCGGGCCGCCGGCGAACATCGCACCCTCTCGCAGGAGATCACGCGTATTCTGGTCGAAGCCGTTCATGGTAAAGGACTGCCGCCCGGAAGTGTAGATCGACGAAATTCAAACGAGATCCCGCGACGCCGGGCGACCGACCCGCCGATCCGACGCCGTGCCGATGATCTTCCGTACATTCCGCCGGTTTCGGACAAAAAGTAGGATCTTGTTTGCCAGCTATCAAAAGTGCCGCTATCTGTTGCGGCACTTTTTTTGCGCTTCGCTTGTCTGGTAACATCGTTGATAGATGCATAAGAACACACTCGCCTTTGTGATAGTTGCCGCCATCGGCGGTTTTGTTGCCGGATTTTGGCTCGCAAATTCCATAAATCGCTCTGCCGGGACGACGACAACCAGCACGGCTCCAGCCGCGAATTCCGGCGCTACCACGGCTTCGCCGGAAACCGAACTTACCGACGCCGAGATCAAAGCCAAGATCGCCGAGGCTGATCAAAGCCCTGGCAACCTTTCGTTCCAACGCGATCTCGGCATTTCGCTTTACCGCTACGCGGCAATGAAGCAAAATCCTGAACTGCTTGGCGATGCCGTCCGCATACTGGAACGCGCGGATTCCTTGAAGAAGGACGATTTTGACATTCTCGTCGCTTTGGGTAATGCTCATTTTGACATCGGCTTCTTCAAAAAGGACGTTGCGAGCTTTCAAAGAGCCAGAGATATCTACGCAAAAGCGCTCGCTGTTCGGCCCGGCGAACCTGATGTGAGTACAGATCTTGGTATTTCGTATTTCGTACAAGAACCGCCGGATCTGGATAAGGCTGCTGCCGAGTTGGAACGTGTTTCAAAGGGCAACCCTAAACATGAGAGATCGCTTCAGTTCCTGGTTCAGGTATATGCAAAACAGAAAAAGGTTCCTCAGGCAGAAGCCGCTTTCGCTAAGCTAAAAGCTATCAATCCTAGTAGTTCCGCCCTGACTGAGTTGACTGCGATGATCTCTTCCGCCGGCGGAACGGCAAAATGAGGGAAGCACTATTTATAATCCTTGTCGCCCTTGTGCTGCTCGCCTGGACCGCTTTTCGCTATCGAAAACAGATCAGCGGCGTGATCGGTTTCGCCCGTATGCTAAAAGATGCGAAAAGCGAAATGACCGCGGGGCCAAGGCAGATACAACAGAATCCCGAAAAGGGAATTCCTCTCGTAAACTGTTCTAAATGCGGGGTCTGGGTGCCTCAGAACAAAGCTCGGAAGGTTGGCGATCTGTTCTTCTGCTCAGACGAATGCGTAAGGTCGAGAAGTCACGCCTAATCTGCAAATGCCCACGCATAAACAAGGGCTCATCAACAAAACTAAGAAAAGGTCGACAAGTACCAAACGATCATTCTCTCACCAAACAAGAGCCCGACGATCGAACCGATCCCAAGAAATATACCAAAGGGAAGCTGCGTCTGCAGGTCGCGGTCTTTGCTTTTAAGAACCAGCGCGATGCCGATCAGCGCTCCTGAAAACGCGCCGAGAAAGATAGTCAGTATCGTCACGCGCCAGCCGAGCAAAGCCCCGACGCCGAACATCATCTTCACATCGCCCAAACCCATCGCGTCTACTCCCCGCAGTGCCTTCCAGATCGCCCCAACCAGCCATAGCGATCCGCCGCCAACTAACGCACCAAATAAACCTCCTGCTAAACTAACCGCCCAGCCCGGATAACCCGCAAGTTGGTTGATCGGCGAATACGCCATATCCGAGAACGTATAGCCCGATAAGACGATCGGATAAATTATCCGCACGATCAAAACCGCCACGAAAAGCGGATACGTGATCACATTTGGCAGGATCATGTGTTCGGCGTCAATGAAGAGCAGTGCGATCATCGTCGAAACGAACACGAGGGCCACAGGCAGAAAAACGGTGAAGCCGATCTGCCAATACGTCAGCATAAATACCATGGCCGTCAGCAATTCAACCGCCGGATACCGCCATGCGATCGGCTCTTTGCAGCTAGAACACTTTCCGCCCAGCATCAGCCAGCCGAAGATCGGTACATTGTGATAAAACTTGATTCCGTTTTTACAATTCGGGCATGCAGAGCTTGTGAGTAAGGAGAGTTCGTTTGGGACTCGATAAACGACGACATTCATGAAGCTGCCGATGCACGCTCCTAAAACGAAAATGAAGATGTACCCAAAGACCTCAGGTACGCCGAGTGCTGCTTCGAGTGAAGCTAAGAAAAGTGTTTGCATGAGGGTTAGGTTTCGAGGGGCAAGTCGAAAAGTGACGCCTCTTTAATAATAGAGATTTCGCGGAAAAAAGAAAAGATGTTCTTTATCAAGCAGTTTGCTAGCAAAGAGAGCGAACATCCTTTATTATTTTGTTGTTAGATCTCTTCGTAAACACATATACCTAAAGGACGTAGCCAATTGGAACCTACTGACGTAAAAGACCCCGAGTATTTTCATAAGGTTGTTGATTGCCAGTATGCCTGCCCCGCGCACACGCCGGTGCCGGAATATATCAGGCTGATCGCCGAGGGACGTTACACCGAGGCGTACATGATCAACTGGGATTCGAACGTATTTCCCGGCGTTTTGGGACGCACCTGCGACCGCCCATGCGAACCGGCATGCCGCCGCGGACGCCTCGAACAGGAACCCGTCGCGATCTGCCGCCTGAAGCGCGTCGCTGCCGATAATCGCGATGACGTTATCCCTTATATGCCGCAAGGGCCGTTTCCTTCGAATGGCAAGAAGGTCGCTCTGATCGGCGGCGGGCCTGCGTCATTGACGGTCGCACGCGATCTGGCTCCGCTGGGTTATGAGATACACCTTTTCGACGAACAAAAGCTCGGCGGCGGATTTATGCGTTCGCAGATACCGGCGTTTCGTCTGCCGGAACACGTTCTGAACGATGAGGTCAATTATATTTTGCGGCTCGGCATTCACACCCATTTTGAACATTACGTTGACAGTCTGAAAGGCGTACTGGAGAAAGATTACGACGCGGTTTTCGTCGGTACCGGAGCTCCGCGAGGCCGCGATCTGCCCGATCTTCCCGGACGGCAGGAGGGCGATGCGAACATTCACATCGGTATCAACTGGCTCGGAAGCGTTGCATTCGAACACACCGACAAGATCGAAAAACGGGTTATCGTCCTCGGCGGCGGAAACACTGCAATGGACTGCTGTCGTACGGCTCGCCGTTTAGGTGGTGAGGATGTAAAAGTCATCGTCCGCTCGCCCTTCGCATCCATGAAGGCATCGCCCTGGGAAAAAGAAGACGCGATGCACGAGGACATTCCGATCATTGACAACCATGTTCCCAAGAGTTTCGTGATCGAAAACGGCAAGCTAGGCGGAATGACGTTCGAGAAAGTCGAGGCCAAATACGACGAGAACGGCAAACGCTCGCTCATACCGACAGGCGAACCTGATGTTTTCTATCCCGCAGACGACGTTCTGATCGCGGTGGGACAGGAAAACAGCTTCCCTTGGATCGAACGCGGCCTTGGCGTTGAATTCGATAAGTGGGAAATGCCGGTCGTCGATAAAACAACATTCCAATCAACGCATCCAAAAGTCTTCTTCGGCGGCGACGCTGCGTTCGGCCCCGAGAACGTCATCACGGCCGTCGCTCACGGCCATCAGGCGGCGGTTTCGATCGACCTTTTCTGCAATAGCAAAGACGTGAAAACCGAGCGACTTTCGCCGTTCGTCAATCTCCACTCGATGAAGATGGGCATCCACGAATGGGCATATGACAGCACGGTCGAGAATGATCAGCGTTACGTCGTACCTCAGGCTCCGAAGGATCTGACTCTGCGAGATCGTAAGAAAGAGGTCGAACTAGGATTCGACCCGCTCGCGGGTTACAAGGAGGCTGAACGCTGCCTTAATTGCGATGTCCAGACGGTTTTCTCGGCCCCGAAGTGCATTGAGTGTGATGCTTGTGTGGATATTTGCCCGACTAGCTGCATTACGTTCACTGGGAATGACGAGGAACCGGAACTTCGCGAAAAACTTAAGGTTCCAGCACTTAACTTTAAGCAATCTTTATATGTTGCCAACGGACTTAAGACCGGACGCGTTATGGTAAAAGACGAAGACGTCTGCCTCCACTGCGGTCTTTGCGCCGAGCGCTGCCCGACTGCGGCGTGGGATATGCAGGCTTTCTGGTACAACGTCACCAAGGCAGGAGAGGTTAAGTACGGCCCGACAGTGATCGGGAATATGGTGCAGATAACCAGGAATGGGAATGCCTTGGCATGATCTGAAATTAAAGGCGATCTTCAACGAAGCAAGATGAAACCGGAGAGAGTATACGCACTTATCTTCGCCAGCGTCTATCCGCATTATTTGAAAAAGACGGAGACGAAAGGGGCGAACTAAAGAGGAACTTGATGAGGTGATCCGTTGGCTGACCGGATACAGCCAGAAAGGCCTCGAAAAGGTGATCGAAGACCGAGTGGATCTGCAAACCTTTTTTGCAGAAGCTCCGAAATTTCACCCGAACGCTCATCTGATCAAAGGCGTGATCTGCGGTTACCGCGTCGAGGATATCGAGGACCCGGTGATGCAAAAGATACGGTACCTGGACAAACTTATAGACGAACTGGCCAAGGGCAGGAAAATGGAAAAGATCTTGCGAAGTGCTGGGTAGACAACGAATGCAGGAAACTAAAATAAACGATTTTGTGGTTCGCTTTGCGAACGTCAATGGCACCGGCTCAGCGTCGGCTAATGCTTTGTTCACCAAGGCGGTGTTTCGCATGGGCGTTCCGGTAACGCCGAAGAATATTTTCCCGTCCAATATTCAGGGACTGCCGACTTGGTACGAGGTGCGTATAAGCGAAAAAGGCTATCTCGGCCGCCGCGAAGGCGTGGACCTGATGGTTGCCGTCAATCCGCAGTCGATGAAGAAGGACTACGCCGATGTTAAGGCCGGCGGTTATTTTGTTTACGACAGCTCGAAGCCCTTGCCGCCGGGCTATGACCGCGATGACATCACACTGCTCGGCATCCCAATGACGGAGCTTTGTAACGCCCAATATAGTGATGCCCGGCAGCGGCAGCTGTTTAAGAACATCGTCTACATCGGCGCTCTGGCGACGTTATTCAATATCGAGTTTTCCGTGTTGGAAGGCCTGATCGGCGACCAATTCAAGGGAAAGGAAAAGCTGATCGAACCGAATATCATAGCCCTCAACATCGGTGTCGATTACGTTAAGAATAATTTCGATTATCCGCTCCCGCTCCGTATCGAACGTCGCGATCTGCTTGGCGATAAGATCCTGTACGGCGGCAATTCTGCCTGTGCACTAGGTGCGATCTATGCCGGAGCAACCGTTGCCGCCTGGTATCCGATCACGCCTTCAACATCGGTCGTTGATGCATTTACAAAATACGCCGCGAAATACCGCGTCGATCCCGAGACCGGCAAGAACAACTATGCCATCGTCCAGGCCGAAGACGAACTCGCGGCGATCGGAATGGTGATGGGAGCGTCCTGGAACGGCGCAAGGGCATTCACTGCCACGAGTGGGCCGGGACTTTCGCTGATGAACGAATTTCTCGGTCTTGGCTATTTCGCTGAGGTTCCCACTGTACTTATCGATGTGCAGCGAACGGGCCCTTCGACCGGCATGCCGACGCGGACGCAACAGTCTGATGTTTTGCTAGCAGCTTATGCTTCGCACGGCGATACCAAGCACCCTTTGCTCTTTCCGGCAACGCCGAAAGAGTGCTTTGAAATGACGGCTGACGCATTTGACCTTGCCGAACGCCTGCAAACGCCCGTGATCGTCATGACGGACCTTGACCTTGGTATGAATGATCACGTCACCGATCAGTTAGTTTGGGACGACAGCCGCCGGTACGACCGCGGCAAAGTATTGACGTCCGAGCAACTTAACAGCATTTACGGATCAATGGCAGACGCTTACGAAAGCCGCGGCAGCGGCCATCACGCGGATCTACCCGGTGACGACGGAAGCGACCAGACCGCTGGTGAACCGCTGCAGCAGTTCCGCGGCAAATTCGGCCGCTACCTCGACATCGACGACGACGGCATACCTTATCGCACGATCGCCGGTACACACGCGACAAAAGGAGCTTTCGTCACCCGCGGCTCGTCCCGAGATGAATACGGTGTCTATACCGAAGACGGCGATGCCTACCGCCGCAACGTCGATCGGTTGGCAAAAAAATGGGACACAGCCAAAGAACTGGTCCCGCAGCCGCATTTTTATCAGGAAGCGAATCGTTCGAAAGACGGAGTGATATTCTTTGGAACGTCCATTTTCTCGGCAGAAGAAGCTATCGAAATGCTCAACGAAGAGGGAATCCACCTGGACGCGATGCGGCCGCGGGCTTTTCCATTCAGCAAGAGCTTTCGCCAATTTGTTGCGGCACACCATCGCATTTACGTGATCGAGCAAAATCGAGACGCCCAATTTCGCAGTCTAATGATGATAGAACTGGGAGTCGATGCCTCGAGGCTTGTCTCCGTTTTAAACTACGACGGAACGCCTGTTACCGCAGATTACATCTACAGAAAGATAAAAGAGAATTTAAATAGATGACCTACATCAGACCAACATTTCGACATCCGGCGTTGCCCAAGAATGAACTCGGTTACACCGTCGATTACTACGAGGGTTCGCTGTCGACGCTTTGTGCCGGTTGCGGGCATGATTCCATCAACGCCGCGATCGTTCAGGCTTGTTGGGAAATGAACATCGAGCCGCATAAGGTCGCAAAGCTTTCGGGAATCGGGTGTTCGTCGAAATCGCCGGCTTATTTCTTAAGCAATTCGCACGGGTTCAATTCCGTCCACGGCCGAATGCCGAGCGTGGCCACGGGTGCGAATCTCGCGAACCGCGACCTGATATATTTCGGGGTCTCGGGCGACGGCGATACGGCTTCGATCGGCATGGGACAGTTCGTTCACGTCGTCAGACGAAACCTGAACATGGTTTACCTCGTGATGAACAACGGCTGCTACGGCCTGACCAAAGGCCAGGACAGTGCGACTGCTGACGCTGGCTCGAAAAGCAAAGCGGGAAGTGTGAACCTGTTCGAAGCCATCGATCTCGCAAGCCTCGCGATCGAGCTTGGGGCCACGTTTGTTGCTCAGAGCTTCTCAGGCGACAAAGATCAGCTTATTCCGCTCATGAAAGCGGCGATGAAACACAAAGGATTTGCATTTCTGAATGTCATATCGCCCTGCGTGACCTTTAACAACAACGTTGGTTCGACGAAATCCTATGATTACGTTCGCGAGCATGTCGAAGTAACCGGAACGATGGATTTTGTGCCAATGATGCACGAGATCACGACGAATTACGATTCCGGCTCGGTGAATGATCTGGTCATGCACGATGGCACATCGATCCGACTGCATAAACTCGCCAAAGATTGGGATCCCTTTGATCGCCTATCGTCGGTCAATGCAGTTCAGAAAGCAAAACACACGGGAGAGATCCTGACGGGACTGCTCTACATTGACCCTGACTCGACCGAACTTCACGAAATGATCAACACATCGGAACAGCCGCTGAATGCTCTACCGCAGTCACTTCTGTGTCCCGGAAACGAGGCACTCGGCACAATAAACCGCTCGCTCAGATAATGAATATTCACAGCTTATCCAACATCACGAGGACGCTCCGATCAAAATGGGGCGTCCTCTTTTTCATATTTGCAGTTTCGATCACCGCTCTACCGCAGCCCAGGGAAACATTCGGATGGAAGGGAAATTCGTTTCTGCTCAACGGCAAACCGTTCACGATCCGCTCGGGCGAGATGCATTATCCGCGTGTACCGCGGGCTTATTGGCGTGATCGGTTTAAGAAAGCTCGCGCAATGGGTTTGAACACGATCACGACCTACGTCTTTTGGAATTTGCATGAGCCGGTGCCTGGAAAATTCGATTTTACCGGCAATCTCGACGTTGCTGAGTTCGTCCGCGAAGCAGGTGAAGAAGGGCTATATGTGATCGTGCGCCCCGGGCCGTATATTTGTACGGAATGGGATTTCGGCGGATTTCCGTCGTGGCTTCTGAAAAATCCTGATATCAAGGTTAGAGGAACCGACCCGGTTTTTCTCGCTGCATCAGCGAAATACATGCAGCAGGTGGGCAAACAGCTTGCACCTCTACAGATCACACGCGGCGGAAACATAATTATGGCTCAGGTTGAGAACGAATATGGATCGTTCGCGGCAAATCATGCTTACATGAGTGCCGTCCGTGACCAGATAACGACCGCGGGTTTCGACGTAACTCTCTTCACGTCAGACGGCCCGGGAGCTAAGAATCTTGACGGCGGAACGCTGCCCAACGACCTCGCCGTCATCAATTTCGGTGCGGGCGACAATGTCGCCGATCAATTCAAGGAATTCGACAAACGCTGGCCCGATCGCCCTCGAATGGTCGGTGAATATTGGGTCGGCTGGTTCGACCATTGGGGCGAGACGCATCATCCGCTGCCGCCGTGGGGTGGAAACGAAAAGCGCGTTCAGCACGAAGTTCCCGCCGAGGGAATCGAGTGGATGCTCAGCAACAACACGTCTTTCAACGTCTATATGTTCCACGGCGGAACGACTTGGGGCTTCATGGCCGGTGCAAATTCCAGCCGCGATATGCCGATCCAGCCGGACACATCGAGCTACGATTACGGTTCGCCGCTAGACGAAGCCGGACGGCCGAATGCCAAATTTTTTGCCCTTCGCGATGTTATCCAAAAGCATTTTCCGAATGAGAAGTTTCCTCCGCTTCCACCGGCACAGCCGATGATCGAGATCCCGGCTTTCGAACTGAAGGAGTACGCAACTCTAGATAGTTTGTTAAAGAAATCGGTGAAGGCTGACGAGCCGCCGACAATGGAATCGCTCGATCAGGCGTATGGCTTTTTGCTGTATCGCAAAAAGATCGGTGCGGCAGCAAAAGGAAAGCTTTCATTCGGCGAGATACGCGATTATGCCGTTGTATCTCAGGGGGACAAACGATTGGGGGCTCTCGACCGAAGACTAAAACAAAATTCCCTTGAGATAGATATCGCCGCTGGCAAGCCGCTCGATGTTCTCGTCGAAAACATGGGACGCATTAATTTTGGCCCGCGGCTTATCGATGATCGAAAGGGAATTATGGGTAAGGTCAAGTTGGGCGATCAAGAGCTGAGCGGCTGGGATGTTTTCCGGCTGCCGATGGCTGATCTTTCCCCGCTTCGCTTTAAAAAGCAGCCGGAGGCTAATACGGTCTTCTATCGCGGCTCACTCGATTTGTCATCTGTCGGCGATACCTTTCTCGATATGTCCACATGGGAAAAGGGCCACGTCTGGGTCAATGGCCATCATCTCGGCAGATTCTGGAAGATAGGGCCGCAGCAGACTCTATTCGTTCCTGGGACTTGGCTAAAGAAAGGGAATAACCAGGTTGTTGTCCTGGATGTTGGAACGCCTAAAAGTACATCCCTACGCGGCGTTAAGGATCTTATTTTTGCCAATTATTAACCAAATGTTACAAAATTCTAAATTCTGAAACACATTGCAACTACGTTCTAATCAATGTCGTATAGGTTTCTCAGAATTTGAACCTAAATGGAGAAAACTGATGGCAGATATTATGGTCTTAGCGGGAGACTCTAACCCATACCACACCACGGAGCACTATCTGCGTAAAGTCCTTGTCGGCGATGTAGCTAGTGTCCGTACCCGTATCATTTCCGCACTTGAACGTCTCGGCTACGATCTGCTGGACGATGAGGATCTCACCGTTCGGGGTCGCCGCGGAGCATCGGGTTGGGGAACTTTCCACAGCTCTGCAGACGTTCTCGATTACCCGAGAACCCTCGTGATCAAATTAAAGGCGGCCGGTGATCACGCCACCCGCGTTACCTTCGACTACGTTGTTAAGCATCCTTCTCTCTCAAAGGGGGAAAAGGATATTCTGACGAGGGAAGCCGAGGCGATCTCGTCCCTAGCAACGGTCCGAAAGGTCGAGAAGATCTGTCCGACCTGCGGAACAGAAAGTACTGACGATTCGAGATTTTGCCGAAAATGCGGTACGCCGATGACGGTCGAGAGCACTGAGCTTGAAATGCTTAATATGGCAGCAGAGATCAGAGCTGGCTACACGTCGGTCGTTACCAGTGAGATCGTTATGGCTGCGACAACCATTGCCCTCGCTATCAGCGTGCTCTCCGTTATTGCAACCCAAGCTGTCTTGAATAAGGGCATTTGGACTTTCATATTGATCGCGCTTGGATTGTCCGTGCTGAATATGATCTTTATCGGGTTCGGATGGAACCGAATGAGCCGCTCACTCAAGAGAAAGCCAAGATCTTCCGAAACGATCCAGCCGGGAGCTGTTCTAAATTTTCCAGCCAGCGTCGATTCCTATCTTCCAGAACCTCCGTCGGTAATTGAGGGGACAACGTCGCTTCTAGAACCGTCGCCGAATCGAACGCGGCCGATCGAATTCGCCGAAGTTCAGCGAAAACGTGTAACTCTTTCCGATCTTGACCGGCAAGAATGATCATAGGCTTTTAGATATCGTGTCCTCTTCGTCAAAAGCCCCTCTTGTGTCGGCTTGATCGGGGGCTCAGGTTGTTGATCGAACCGGTTAATGTTCGAACGATTTTGACCGATAAGTTATTGGGTGAGTACTCAGTCATGTGCCTGAGAATCGCCCGCTCTTTTTAGTGTTAAGTCTTTTTGTACACATTTATTGACAAGCCTTTCTAAAATCGCGTAACCTTTACGTGGGCGTCCACGCCTGCCTTTAGCTCCCTAGGCTATCGATCTAGACCTTCGCTGTCCTTCGAATCCTCGATCCATCCATCATTCGAGATAACCGGTTTTTCACCGGGTTTCCCCCCTACCGCTCTCTTGTTCCACCCATAACCCCTTTTTGGAGAAGAATAACCACAAATGAAACGTTTCACTTCGCTTTTTGTAATAGCGCTTATCGGCGCATTGATAATTGCCACTGGGGTCTCAGCCCTCGTTGTCAACGGTGACTTCGAAAATGGGACCTTTGGTTCCTGGACAAAAACGGCCTACGTCAACAACGGGTACAGTTCCGCTCTCGGTGGCGGTGGTGCCGATCTAAGCGCCATCGTAGGCGGCCCTGCTGTGGCTCCGCTTAGTCTGTCCGACAGCCGTTCTAACAACGCTCTTAGGTATCCTGCATACGGACATTATTCAGCCCGGGTAAACAATGAGCAGTCGTATAGCAGTGGTGGCTACAGCAGGAACGGTAACATGATCACTCAGAATGTTTCGGCCTACATCGATCCAGCCGATAGTCTTAACCATACAAAGTTCGCATATGCGGCGGTCATGGTTAATCCAGCAAGCGGCCACACGGACGATCAGAAGCCGTATTTCAGAGTGCGGGCGATAAACGTTTCAAATGGCAACGACGTGCTTTATGATTTTGCGTCGTATGTAAATGAGCCGGGTAAGAACTGGCAGGATGGAGCAGCATTCGGCGGAGGCGAATTCTGGAAATATTTAAATTGGCAGGTGATCGACCTGACCTCGTCACCGGTACACCCCGTAAACTCAGGTGATAATATTCGCATCGAAGTCTCGGCATCAGGCTGCTCGCTCGGCGGACATCCGGGCTATGTTTACGTCGATGAGATCACCGATAACGAAATCGCCGGCCCGACGGTCAGAGCAACCGGCCCGTCAGGAGCCGATCAAGGTTCGACGATCACATACACATACAATTACAAAAACGGATCAGCCGGCTCGATCGACCCGACGGTAACAGCCACGCAGCCAACGGGCGTCACATTCACGTCAGTTACGGATCCAAATTGCAGTCTTAGCGGCGGAACGGTGACGTGTAATTTCACCAACGTGCCGGCCGGCGGTTCGGGATCATTCACGGTCAACGGAACCGTGACGGCTTCAACGGGATTCCAGATCGCACACGGTGCATACTCTATCGCCGCCCCAGGCTTTCCAACGGTTGGCGGGCAGACGGTATTGACCACCGTTACTTCGGTTGGAACGTCTACAACGGTTGGCTCATCGGTAAATCCATCGGTCAGCGGTCAAAGTGTTACATTCACCGCAACCGTTGCACCGACATCCGGGTCTAACACACCGACCGGTACGGTTCAATTCTCGATAGACGGCTCACCTGTCGGATCGCCCGTTGCTCTAAGCGGCGGTACGGCCTCATTTACAACTTCATCGCTATCGGTTGGCAATCATCCAGTCGGCGTAAGCTACGGCGGTAATCCGGGATTCAATCCAAGTAGTGGGTCGCTAGCCGGCGGGCAGACCGTAAACAAAGCTAACTCAGCTACCGTTGTTTCAACCTCGCCCAACCCTTCGGATTTTGGACAAACTGTAACCTTAACTGCAAATATCTCAGCCGCTGCGCCGGGATCCGATGTCCCTTCCGGCACGGTCCAATTTGCGATCGACGGCAGCAATTTCGGCAGCCCTGTAGCTGTAAGTGGCAGTGGAATTGCCCAGCTCACCACCTCAGCAATGGCCGTCGGAGCTCACAACATTGGAGCTTCGTATAACGGCAACGCGAATTTCAATTCCAGCTCCGGTTCAACCACACATCAGGTCGACAATGCCGATTCAACGACATCGGTCGTTAGTTCACTGCCAACGTCGACCTATGGCCAGTCGGTAACCTTTACCGCTACCGTCACGGTCGATCCTCCAGGCGTCGGAACACCCGGCGGAACCGTTAGCTTTTTCGACGGAGCAACACCGATCCCTGGCTGTCAGAATCTTCCTTTGAATGGCTCCGGCCAGGCGCAGTGTTCAACTGCGAATCTCACCGGTGGATTCCACAATATTTCCGTGGTCTACAGTGGCAACGGAAGCTTCAATGGCGGATCAGGCAATGTCACTCAGAACGTGAACAAGGCGACTCTCGGCGTGACGGCGTCGAGCCATACAGTAACTTACGGTGACGCGGTTCCCGCCGTAACTCCCTCGTATACAGGATTTGTCCTCAGCCAGGGGCCAGGAGACCTTACGGCGCAGCCAAGCTGCACGACTTCTTATACCCAGAGTTCCTCGGCTGCTGGTTCACCTTATTCGACCAGTTGTTCCGGTGGCGTGTCGGGCAACTACGATTTTGCGCCAACAAACGGAACAGTAACGGTAAACAAGGCGGCACTTACCGTGACAGCCTCGAGCCACACTGTCACATTCGGTGACGCTGCTCCAACCGTTACGCCAAGTTATAGCGGATTCGTTCTCTCCCAGGGACCGGCGAATCTTACGACTGCCCCGACGTGTTCCACGACCTACACCGCGGGTTCAACTGCTGCTAACTCGCCGTATTCATCAAGCTGCGGCGGCGGCGTTTCGGATAATTACTCATTCTCCTACACCGGCGGCACGGTAGCCGTTGATAAAGCAATGTTGACGGTCACCGCCTCGAGCCACGCCGTCACATTCGGCGACGCTGCTCCGAATGTAACGCCAGCTTATAGCGGGTTCGTCCTCTCTCAGGGACCGGCTAATCTCGCTACCGCCCCGACGTGTTCCACGACCTACACCGCTGGTTCAACTGCTGCTAACTCGCCATATACATCAAGCTGTGGCGGCGGCGTTTCGGACAATTACTCATTCACCTACACTGGCGGAACCGTAGCCGTAGATAAGGCAATTTTGACCGTCACGGCATCGAGCCACACCGTCACTTTTGGTGACGCTGCTCCAACCGTTACGCCGAGCTACAGCGGATTCGTCCTCTCTCAGGGACCAGCAAATCTTTCGACTGCACCGACCTGTTCCACGACCTATGCCGCTGGTTCAACTGCTGCCAACTCGCCATATCCAACGGCCTGCGTCGGCGGTGTTTCCAGTAATTACTCGTTCTCCTATACGAACGGTTCCGTAACCGTTGGTAAAGCAACGCTTACGGTCACGGCATCAAGCCATACCGTGTTCTACGGCAGCTTGGTTCCAACGATCACACCGTCTTACGCCGGCTTCGTGCTCGGGCAGAATGCCGCAAGCCTTGTGACCAGACCGACGTGCTCGACGACCTATTTATACGGAACCGGAGTAGCCGATCCGCTTAGCTCGACAACGTGTTCGGGCGGCGTATCCCCCAACTATGCTTTCGTGTACGTTAACGGCGCGGTTACCGTCACCAAAACCAATACCGCAACATATGTCGCAACTCTCATCAACCCGCCCGTTTACGGCCAGACCTTAACGGCAACGGCAACGATCACCGCCGTCGCTCCTGGTGGCGGAACACCGCAGGGAACGGTGAGCTTCTTTGATGGAGCAACGCCGATCGTTGGATGTCAGGACGTACCGGTGACGCCACTTGGGGCGGCAACGTGCAGTTCGAATACTCTCGCGGCGGGAGTTAACAAATCGATCTCAGCCCAATACAGCGGTAACTCGAACTACAACCCGAGTAACGGAGCAACAACTCAGACCATCGGTAAAGCTACGCTGAATGTTACGGCTTCGAGCCATACGGTCACGTATGGCGATGCGGCACCATCGATCACATCGACCATAACGGGTTTTGCACTGGGTGAAACGATCGTAAACATAACCCCGCCAACCTGCTCGACGACCTACGCACAGGGCTCACCTGTGTCTGGTTCACAGTATCCGGCGACTTGTTCGGGGGCAGTTTCCGCAAATTACAACTTCAACTACGCAGGCGGATACGTGACGGTTAACAAGAAGGCTCTGACGGTAACGGCCGACAACAAATTGAGAACCTACGGCGCGGCGAATCCACCTTTCACCGCAACGATCGCGGGCTTCGTGCTCGGCCAGAATCAGGGAACAAGTGACCTGACCGGAAGTCCTCTGCTGACAACCACGGCAACGTCAAGCAGCTCCGTCAATGGCGGACCTTACACGATCACAGCCTCACTTGGGACCCTCAATTCGGGCAACTACAGCTTTAACTTCATAAATGGTCAACTGACGATAGACAAGGCCGTGCTTACGATTACTGCTAACAATGCGAGCCGTGTTTTTGGTTCGCCAAATCCGGCATTCAGCGGTAGCTATAGCGGCTTCGTAAATGGCGAAAGTCTTCCAACGTCTGGAACGACGGGAACACCGAGCCTGACAACGGCGGCCGTTCAGACGAGCCCTGTCGGCACGTACGATATAGTTGTTGGCAGCGGAAATCTGGCGGCGGCGAATTACAGCTTCGCCTTTGTCAACGGAACTCTCACCGTGAACAAAGCTCCAACCATTACGACCATTACAAATGCTGCAGCGATCGCTGCGGGCAGCAGCCGGGTCGGGCAGGGATTTGATGTTAATTGGACATCGGTTCCTGAATCACCGATCACCGGCACCCCTGACCGGCAACGTGGTCGTTTCGGACGGCAGTGGTGCAACCTGCACCGCACCAGTCGCCGCCGGAACGTGCAGCCTGGTCTCAACGAGTCCCGGCATAAAGGCTGTTGTCGCCACATACCAAGGCGATAATAACTTTAAGCAGCAATTCGATGGGCGTTTTCCACACCGTGGTAATTCTGATCGCAGGAAACGTAAAACTTCAGGCATCTCCGGCTCCGAACATAAATCTTCCGGGTGTCACTGTCCGGATCACCGGCTCGCCGACCGGCGAAACTATAACAGATGCTAATGGCAACTACTCATTTAGCACGACCATTTCCGGAGGCAACTTCACAGTCACGCCATCAGGACTTGGCTACACGTACGTTCCAGCTGATCGTAGCTACACGAATGTGCTGGATAACGTGCTGAATGCTGATTTCCTCGCGGTTGGCGGTCCCGTCATCGTCCCGACGCCGACGCCAAATGCGACGCCGACACCCGGTGTAACGCCCACTCCCGCAGTTACGCCAACGCCAGTCGCAACTCCGACGCCAAACCCGACACCAACCGGTTCGCCAACTCCAACTCCATCAGGAATGGGTGGCGAAGGCGACGTGGTTGACGCGGCCGGAGCAACCCTCGGTGGGGACGGCGTTCACGGCAACGACCTCGACTCTGTCCGTGAATTCGCTCTTAAGAACTCACAGGCTGACATCAATGCGATGCAGTTCCAGCGTGGCGACACGGCTCCACGCGATCCTCGTCGGGCACTTATGGCGATGGGGCGATCGATTCTTCAGATGTGACGGTCGTGCGGCTGTACAGCATGGGATTGCTGCCGGATACTTCGGCTGCGGGGCCGGTTGTTCCTGATGTAGCTCCGACGCCGCCTGTAATGCCGGACGATCCGCGTGTGATCCGCGCGGTAAATGTGGGAACCCGTCCCGGCGAAGTTGTGACGGTTCAGTTCGAAATGGTCGCTCAGGGCGACGAGGCATCCGAGAGCTTTACCATCCACTTTGATCAGTCGGTTCTCAGCAATCCGGTCGTTATGGTCGGTGGCGGAGTTTCGCAGGGAACGCATCTAGGAACCAACACCAAGGAGCTCGGTTTGGGCAAGATCGGCATCCTGCTGGATTCGGTCACTGCACACGCCGGGAGCTCGTCAGATCCTGACGGTTCGGTTCAACGTAGCTGCTGACGCTCAGATCGGACTCTATCCGGTTTCGTTCGAAGACAGCACGACGGTTAGAAGCGTTTCGAGTACCATTGGACGTCTGCTGCCGACTAGGTATCAGACGGGTTACGTTCAGATCGGTTCAACCGCGGCTGGAGTAACCATGAGCGGACGCGTCACAACTGCCGGCGGCCAGGGACTAAGAAACGCAACGGTCGTGATGACAGACCAGCAGGGCTATCGCAGAACTACGACGACCGGTTCGTTCGGTTTCTACCGTTTCGATGACGTCGAATCGGGCAGAACCTACATCGTCGGCGTATCCGCAAAACGATACCGTTTCAACCCTCGCGTCGTAGATCTGACCGACAGCCTGACCGACGTTGACTTCATTGGAAATGAATAAGAAGCGTTTCCTCTAACCGACTGAAGACCGGCCGCAGACCCGGTCTTCATAAAAGCAAAAAAAGCGGCCCATTCAGGGTCGCTTTCTTTGCTTTATGAGGCGATCGGAATTGATACTTAGAACCAATAGAAAATCTTTGAAAAGGCGGAACGGGTTTTTCCTCTGCGTCTCCCACTCCGCAAAGTTCCAACCCGTTCCATTTTTTGGAACTCTGACCGGGCGGTCTAGGGCTCCAAAACTAAATCTAACTCTAATGATTTTACCAAAACGGAGAAATGTCAAGTTTCAATTGCCCCGTCAGACCAGCTAGTTATTTTCGCCATCGTTTTCATTAGGGACGCAGAGCTGCTGTATAGGGTCCCAATAGTATCCCGGGGGACAGGGATTAGCTTCCGACAGATCCAGGGAATGTCCAGCTTGCGGGGTTTCGATCTCTTTATATAGGTCCGCCCCATGTGATCTGAGGACCGCAGATATCTGGGCGACTAACGCGGGATCCCCACTAGCCGCTAAAAGGTTGAGTGCAGAAATGAAGCCCGCGCGTCGCTGGTCAAGTTCTTTATCAGTCATAATTGCCTCCTAGTTACTTCGGGAAATAAGCGAGATCTCCATACCGCCAGTCTGTCTACTATATATCAAACTCTTCGAATCCGGGGTCCAAGTAGTTCCGGAAAAGAAGTTCGTGGAATCATCGTTAGATGTTAGGCAACGTTCCTTGGTCGTCGACAGGTCTAGAACGCAGAGGTTCTCGACCTGATTGCGAAGTACGGAGTAAGCGATCGAGCCTTGGTCAGGCGACATCAAGAGCCCAAGGGCCTTTGCATCGCGAAGAGCGGTTAAACTCCTAATTTTAGATACTGCGGGATCGATCGGTACGAACACGAGTTCAAATCCGGAGCTAAGGCCAACCGCTGCATAGATCCCGTCGCCGTTCTTGGACCAATCGAGTAGTACGACATCCTGTTCAAAAGCAGCTAACTGCGCCACTTTGCCGGCCGTTGCGACCATAATTCGCGTTTGTCCTTTTCCGGAAGGGGTATTCGCATCCGAGGCCTCAAGAAAAGCAATACTCTCGGACCGCCTCAGCCATTTTGGTGACGACACGTATTTCTTCTCGCCTCCACCGTTGTTGGTGAGTATCTCGGTTTCTGTCGAGTTGTGCTCGATATAAAAATTGATTCGGTTCCCGACCGTCGAACTGCGTACGCGATTCGCTGGCCGTCTGTCGCCCATGCAAACGGTGAAGTATTCACTCCAAAAGGTGTTATTGAAAGATTTGGTGGTATAACTCCGCCTGAGCTTAACTGCGTTTCGGAGCTATCTTGCAGGTCGAACTTGAAGATGTTGAAATCGCTTCCTGTACGCTTAACAAAAGCAACGGATTCTCCGTTTGGAGACCAATCTAAGCAGCACCCGGGACTGGCTATACTTAAAAACGGTATCAACCCGGCATCAGTGATCTTATCGATCTGCAGTTTGGCGGATAGAAATTCAATCGACTCGCTAATTGACTGATAGGCCAAATACTTTCCGTCTGGTGAAACCTTGGGCATTAGCTGCATGTTTACTTTTCCAGTAAGCGGGGTGTGTGCGGCCGTTTTCACATCTGTCCGGACAATGTTCGCCTGATCGATGTTTGAGATGAACGCGATCTGCTCACCGCTGGCCGACACTACCGGATTTGACGCACTAAAATTACTAAAAGTTATCTGTCTTGGCGTACGTCCATCCAGATTTCTCACGTAGATCTGAAATCTGCCATTGTCGGCAGCACTATATGCATAGCCGTCACCCTCGAGGAAAAAGTCGGGTGTTCCGTTGCGGCGAGTTTCTTCTGGCAGCAGGCGTGCTTGGCTTGCTCCGATCGTCTTGTACCAGAGATGCTCCTCCCCGTTGTTAGTTGTCGCAACGATCATCGCTAACTCATCACGTGAAATAGAAAATCCGCGAGTTACCCGCCCTTCGATACCACTAAGATCTAGTACGGTCACTGCTCCGGATCGGAGATCGATCGTCTTCGGACCAAAGCCGTCGTCAAAGTAGATCCTCTCCACCATCGCTGCTCCATTTCCGTAACTGTGGAGCCCGTGTCTTTGCCGGGAATGCCGCTATCGATTCGACATCGCCGCCTCCGGCGGGAACCCAGCAAAGCTCGGTCTTGGTTCCTTTTGTCGATATAAAACCGATGCGCGATCCGTCCGGCGACCAAACGGGCGAATAGTCAGATCCTCCTGTAGTTAACCGGACCGGAGCTTCATCATGCACAGATTGGACGTAGATCGAGGTTGTTCCTACCTCTGACAGGGCAAAAGCAAGCCGCGCCCCATCGGGCGAAAAGCTTAGGTCTGTGATCGCTCCGCCAACCTTCCTCTTAATGCTATAGAGGCTCGACATCTTAAAGCCGTCACCGGAATTATCCTTAAAGAGTTCGGTTCCTTGTGTTCGAGCATTAAAGAAAAGCGTAACTGAGATCGTCGCGATGACTGCCATGACGCCTGCCGCGATCATGTAATTTCGAAACCTGTGGGTTGCTCTCACCGAGGAGGCTGTGAATCCGCTATTAGATTTTTGTGTCGACGTTTCCGGAAGTTTAGAGAGATCTGAGACAACATCGGACATCGATTTGTACCGACGCTGAATGTCTTTCTCAAGAGCTCGCCTTAATATGAGGTTGATCGCCTCCAGGTTATCGGTATCAAGCCCCTTTACCTCGTCGGGATCTTGATTCAGGATCTTGTCAATAAGCTCAGCCCGGCTGCTTCCGGCAAAAGGCATTTTTCCGGTCAGCATTTGATAAAAGAGAACGCCGAACCCCCAGATATCGGTTTGGAATCCGACCTCTTCACCACGCAGATGTTCCGGCGACATATAGGCGATCGTGCCGGCGATCAAGCCATGGTCAACGGTACCTAACGAATCGGAATCCGGACTTACATCTTCGGCCAAGCCGAAATCTAGAACCTTTATTTGCTTTTCCGCACCAACGATCACATTTGCCGGTTTTACGTCCCGGTGAACGAGGCCATATGAGTGCGCTTTCGCAAGAGCGGCGGCGATCTGCTGAGCATACTCGATCGCATCAACGGTGCTTACACTGTCTTTGAATATAAGAGCGTCGAGCGTCTCGCCCACCACATACTGCATCGCGATAAACGGGTGCCCGTCAGTCTCTCCTACTTCGTAAACGGAGCAGATACCTGCATGTTCGACCTTAGCTACAGCTCGGGCTTCGCTGAGAAGCCGTGCTGAAGCCCGGTCCGCAAGACCAGAATCGCTATGAATTATCTTAATTGCTATTAGCCGGTTGAGGGATGTGTCGTTAGCTAGATAAACCTCGCCCATTCCTCCTCGGCCGAGAAGTTCAATGATCTCGTAATGACTGAACGTGTAGCCTGGGGCAAACAGGGGAAGGGGTGGGCTCAGATATAGATGGTCGATCCTCTAGCAAGGACGCTTCAAGGAAGCCGCTCTCATATGAATCCAACAAGACTTCAACCTCAGAGCGGAGTGAACTATCAAGTATGCATTCCTCGTCAAGGAACTTCGCCCGCTCATGCTGGCATGCTAAGAGCTTCGTAAACTATTCCCTTAACTTTTTTGCCAGTCAAGCCTACCCATATCAGAGCGATAAACTATATTTAAGCCAGGCCTTTGCAACCGTCCAATCTCTCTTAACGGTGGCCATTGATATATTGAGTACCTCAGCGGTCTCGACGAGGCTGCATCCCCCAAAATACCTCAATTCGACTATCTTTGCCTGCTGGGGATCCATTTCGGCAAGCTTCTTGAGACATTCATCAAGCAGTACCAGGTCCACCTCTGAATTCTCTACTGCTATCTGAAAGGTTTCTTCGAGGGAAACGGTCTCGGCATCCCCGCCTCTTTTTCCCTGTCTCGGCCCCGCGCATAATCAACGAGGATCCGCCGCATCATTTCCGACGCTAGCCAAAAAAACTGTCCGCGATTTTCCAGGTGTTTTTCACGCTGTAACGCGAGTTTTAAGTAGGTCTCGTGAACGAGGGCGGTGGTCTGCAGAGTATGGTTAGATCGCTCGTAGCGAAGATGGTAATGAGCTCGCTTCCGAAGCTCATCGTAGATGATCGGTACAAGGCGGTCGAAAGCCCGATCATCCCCTCTTTCCAGGCGATCAGCAGCTCACTCACTTGTGTAGGTTGTTGAAATCGCGAACCTATCATATTTAGCCGATCCTTCTGCTGGCTGATTCTTAACAAGGCTAACGGCAAGCTAAATCACCGTCAACCAATTTCCCAAGATTATAGCACTTACTAAATCGTTATTAGATGCATGAGGGTCGCGGGATTGAGAAAAATGGATCATTTGGCTTTCACGAAAAAAAAATGAGCCAAAATGAAAACAAATATCGCGTTTACATATTAAGGGGAAGTCTTGCAATAGGGCAGGCGAATGTTGTCGCCTATTATAATACCGGGCGGCAGAGCACAGGCTCCCTTTCTCCCACCATCCTATCTTCCACAGATCAAGTTGTAATCTCACAGATCTTCAAGGACAATCAAAAAGAGCGACCAGACCAGGTCGCTCTTTTTCATCTAAAAATTGGAGGCGGCGATCGGAATTGAACCGATGAATAAAGGTTTTGCAGTTCCAAAAACCGTAGTAACACTAAATGTTACGGAGTGATTTACGCCGATATTTGCTAGGTTTCGTGAATCTGCTTTCTCTCAGTGTTACTCAGAATTAGCGTGAATTAGCTACATTATTAGATACAGGCGATCTATGGCGAAATCAGACGAAAAGAAAAGCGGGGCGTGCTTAACGCTACCCGCTCTTTTCTAAATGTGACGTGTTGCTCTCAGGCCGTCTTACGCTTTGCCAATTCGTCCGTTATGCCGCCTCGATAGCTATTAAGATTGCGAAGTGAGTTCTTCTGATGCTGTTCGGTAGCGTGAGCATATCGATACACCATATCAAGTTTCGAATGGCCTAGGACCGCCGCAAGACTTACCAAATCGTTACCGGATGCAACGTAGTCGGATGCGAATGTATGCCTCAGATCGTATAGCTTGAATTTTTCGACACCGGACCGCGTCACCGCCGCATTGTGAGCGTTTGTCACCTTAAGTATAGGCGTGTCACTCTTACCTTTCTTTCCGCCGCCAAAAAGTAAACCATTCTCTGTTTTGTCGTATCGGAGCCTTAGGATTCTGGCGACATCGACAGGCATATCAAGAGATCGTTTTGCGGCGTCTGTCTTGCCTTCGAAAATTCGAATCTTGTTCGACTGCCAATCGATGTTTTCCTTGCGTAGAGCCACGACCTCAGACGGACGCATGCCTAAGTTGTACATAATGACCGCTATGTCCTTCAGGGGCTGGCTGGCGGCCATGAGATAGCGTCGAAACTCCTGTACCGATACAACCCGGTTTTGTTGGTTGTTCTCTTTAAGGGAATAACTTCTTCGTCGGATTAACTAGAACCATTTGATCGACTTCGATCTTCCTATTGAAGATGGCCCTTAACAAGCCAAGTTCGCGGTTGATGGTGGCGGGTTTGATCGACGCGGTAGTCTTCGCCTTGGAATTCTTTTTCAACTTAAGGGCGGGAGCTTTCTTCTTTTGCGCCGTTCGCCATGCAATAAACCTTTCAACATCTTCGCGGGTGATCTTATCGATCCTCATTGGTCCAAAATGCTCTATTAAAGCCCAACTGGCTGTTTCATAGCGGCGGCGTGTACTTTCCTTCCGCTTCGAGTTGGGCGATGCAAGGAATTCCGCTACAACCTCAGAAAAGACAGGGAACTTAGGTTCCTCAACTTCCTTGGGGGCGTCCAGATCGATGCGGCGGAAATTTAGTTGGTGACGAAGTGACGCCTCGAACTCACCCGCTGCCTTCAAGTTGGAACATTTTGTTGATTGCTGAATCAGCTTGCCGTCGAAGTAGAATTTCGTCCAATAGTTCTTTGTGTTTGCTCGTTTGTAAAGTGCCATTATCTAATCTCCTTCTTACTCGTCTGTTTAACCTGCTTTCCTGTGACGCATTTTTTGATTTCCACACGTTTCGGTTTGTCGAGCCTTCTCCCGGAGTATCGTCTGCCAAAATATTTTCTTGCAGATGGGGCAAACGCCAAGCCGGTCAATCTTGATCCGCTTGTCGAGGATCACTGACAACAAACTGGGTTTATATTCTCTGATAGTGAAATCGGCATTGACCGTGACAAATGACGAACGAGTCACTAATGCAGGCATATACCTTCCGCGTTTCATAAATGATGCCGAAGCGATAAGAGCGAGCAACGAATCACGATCTAACTGAAGGCATCTGATTGCTTCATTCATCGCGGCCACGGGAACCGGACCAATATACTTTCCAAGTGCCCAATATTTACTGTCGATTTCTTTTTTAACCCCTGGTTTCGAACTCTGCGACCGTCCATTCATGTTTCTCTTGCTGAAGTGGATCTGAAGTAGCAAACGGATCGGTGAAATCGTTATCACCCGGTGCGTAGAGAGAGGCCATGAATGAATCAAAGCTTTCCAGTAACGGTTCCATCATCTCCCTGAATCTGACAAGTTCGCTATCAGACCTTGGAAGGAGATTGACGCGAGATAATCGGTTCGATCTCTTCTCGTCCCAGATTCTTATTTTGTCTCCCCATAATGGCGATTACCTTAGTAACTTGCACCTTCCGGTGCATATTAAACCCTGATATTTTTTTTGTTTGACCTATCCAGCAATACTGTCTACGCTTGAGTCCGTCCACAGTAGTTAAAGTGCTACTGGAGATTATCACGAATAGATTCGTGGTGCAAGTTAACTAATAATAAGGAGCAACACTTGATGACAACGAGTAATAACAAAGAACTTACACCGTTAGCCAACACTCTACAGGACGTAGAAAAACGAACCGGATTATCCGTCCCATACCTAAGACAACGAGTGAAAGCGAAGGACTTGAAGGTAACGCGATTTGGCCGTGCAATACGCATCCTTGAATCGGACCTTATGGATTTTTTGAGGAAAGGCGTGGGGAACAGAAATGAGCGATAAATCTGAACGCTGGAATTCACGCGCGGCGGTTGCGTTCTGCGTTCGAGTTACGGACGAGCGGAAGTTGACCTACGCGAAATATCTTGAGGCAAAAGAGAAGGCCGCTGGCAGGCGGCCCGATTACAGGAGATAAATGTACAAACTAGATATGATTCTATCACGCTTCGACCGCGTTAAAAAGACAAGTCGAGGCATTATGGCGAGATGTCCGGCCCACGATGACAAGTCGCCGAGCCTGAGCATTACCGAGAAGGACGATAAGGTTCTCGTTCATTGCTTTGCGGGATGCACACCGGACGAAATCCTTTCCGCTGTGGGTTTAGAGTTTCGAGACCTATTTCTAAATGACGAGCCATTCCGGACGGTCCAAACGCGGCCAAGGGCGGCTAATAAGCACGTCAGCGTCGATGCCATCGAAGATCAAATAAACTTTGTAGAATCTTCGCCAAGGCCGTTAGATCAAACCCTCAAACCCGTTCCGATTCTGGAAGATGACTATTTGCCGAAAGTCCTTGTCAAATGGCTGCGGCCCGCGTCAAAACTGATCGGCTGCCCGTTCGATTTTCTTGTACTTTCCGCGATCGTGTTCGCAGGGAGCCTTATCGGTTCGCGGGTTCGGATACGTCCGCAAAATACAAATCCGTGGTTTGTCGTACCAAATCTTTATGCGGCGGTTGTTGGACTACCATCAACCAAAAAATCGCCCGCGCTAGACGAAACCCGAAAGCCAATATTACAGCTTCAGTCCATTGCGAAGGCGGCCTATGACGAACTAAAGGCAGAATACGAGATCGACCTCAAATTCTACGAAAAGAAGGAAAAGGAAACTCTGAATGGAGCTGACACAAAGAGCGCCTATAAGGACGCTATCGCGTCACTAGAACGGCCCGAGCGACCAACAATGCGGCGCTATGAAACAAACGATTGCACCACACCAAAACTCATTCAATTTCTGTTAGAAAACCCGAATGGTTTTGTCCAAACCCGTGACGAACTAATGGGCTTTCTTCGTGCCTTAGAAGCCGAATACGACCGTTCGGCCCGTCAGTTAATCCTAGAACTTGCAAAAGGCGCGATCACTTATGATATGAACCGCGTCAGTGAAAACCGGGAGATATATCTTACATCCGGCACGCTTTCAATAATTGGCGGCGTACAGCCTGCCAAGCTGCAAAGGTATATCGCCGAATGTTATTCGAATGATGACGCGGACGGTTTTCTTCAGCGGTTTATATTCGCTTACCCTGACACGCCACGCCAAACCTCAAAAGCGACACCGAGCGACCGGGAGCGGATGCAATTAGGGTTTGAAGCGGCGAATCGGTTATTGGCGGCCCTTGCGTCCAATGACTTCGGCGGCGTGAATATTAGTGACAGCGGGCAAAAGTTCCGGGCGATCCGCTTTAACACGGAGGCACAGGCAATCTTCGACGAATGGAAGGAAGAAATCGAATTAGAGGCCGAACGCTTACAAGTCGAGGATGCACCTTTCGCGGCGTATCTCTACAAGATGGAAAAGAGCTGTTCAGCAATCGCCCTGATATTTCACATGCTCGAAAGCGAAGGCCCGGCGATCAGTGACGAAATTTCATCGGAAACACTTCTGAGAACATTGGCTTACGTCGAGGTGTTGACCATGCACGCCCGGCGCGTCTTCGCACTAGGCGAAAATCAGATATACGACCTCGCGCGGGTTGTTCTAGGCAAGATCAAGAAAGGCGATCTAAAGTCAGGCTTTACAGCCTATGACGTAAAGCGGAAAGGATGGAGCGGACTAAAGACGAATGACACTGTCAACGATGTGCTGCACTTACTTGTCGATTACGGTTATTTGCTGCAATTAGATACGAAAGAAAAACCCGGACGGCCTACCGCAAAATACCTGATTCATTCATCGCTCGAAAGTGGGGTGAATCTATGAAATGGGCGGCAAGACTTAAGGCAAAGGCCGAAGGCGAAAATCCGGACTTACAGGAAAACGCAACCGCGAAAAACTGCGATAACCCTATTTTCGCAGTTAATCACAGTACCGTTTTAGTACCTATCCCAAAATCTGACGAAGAATTGATTGTTGGAATCGTGCGGGATTGTCTTAACGAACCCGGACGCAGGATCAGTGAGTTTAACGCTATCGACGCATACAACGCGAAACTCGAACAAGTCCGAAACGACCCGGAGTTATCGGCGAAGTTCGATGAATTGTGCGAAGAAAGAATCGCGATCCTAATACATGACGGAGGGCGAACTGAAGAAGAAGCCGAACTTTATGTTAGGGATATTCGCTACCTGACAGAAGCACTGATGCACTTTTGAAAACAAACATGTGCCAAATCGGTACTGCGAAAAACCGAGAAAATTATACATTCTTTAGGCTAATAAGAATTACGTTGATATATTAGTATTTCTAATGATAAAATCAACGGTATGGGACGAATCGAACAACCGGAAATCAACGGACGCAACGGAGAAGGCAAATTCACGAAAGGGAACCCGTTCGGGTGGCGTCCCGGCGTTAGTGGCAACCCTTCAGGCCGTCCGAAGGGATCGAAGTCAGGCACTTCGGCACTTAGACGCATGGCAAGGGCATTTGTGGACCCGAAGTCCGGGCTATCCGCTGAAGAACTTATTGCCTCGAAACTGATAGCGGCGGCGATCGACGGAAATTTGCCGGCGATCAAGGAATTCTATGACCGGCTAGAGGGCAAAGCCGGAATTCGGGTTGAACTTGAAACGGAAATAATGGACTGGCGCGAAAAAGCCCTTGCCTATGGTTTAGATCAAGATGACGTTTTCACGGAAGCAAAATTACTCGTCGAATCCACTAATGGACCAAGCGGTTCAAACGCTGATAGCAAAGCGTAACCGAAGCGGCGAAGACGAAAGGGAAAAACAGATCGAGGCACGCAAAAGCCTTAAGGCGTTCGCCTGCTATGTGAATCCGCGATTCCAGTTCTATCGGCACTGCGAACTATTGGCGGATGTTTTGGAACGTGTCGTTTCAGGTGAGATCAAACGCCTGATTATTCAGATGCCGCCTCGTCATGGAAAAAGCGAACTTGTTAGTCGGATTCTTGCTGCATACTACCTTGCTCGTCGTCCGAGTCACTTTGTCTGCCTTACGAGCTATTCTTACGAACTCGCCGGTACGTTAAGCCGTGCGGCGCGTGAGAACTACATAAGGGCGGGCTTTGATACTCACGCGGACGCCGGGGCCGTTAAGCATTGGGAAACGCTTGCAGGCGGCGGCATGTTCGCGGCGGGTGTCGGCGGTTCGATCACTGGCAAAGGGTTTGATCTTGGAATTATTGACGACGTTGTTAAGGATGCCGAAGAAGCGAATTCCGCCATCGTCCGCGATAAGGTTTGGGACTGGTACGCCTCGACATTTTCAACCCGAACCGAACCGGATGCGGCCATAGTGGTAATGGGGACGCGATGGCATGAAGACGACCTTATAGGACGCCTAATCCACAACGAAAGGCAAAGCACATCAAACGAGAACTGGCATGTCGTTTCATTGCCCGCGTTATTCGAGGCCAACGATGATTTTCCCGAAAGCTGCATAGTCGAACCTGATTTTCGCGAACGAGAAGGGCAAGCACTTTGCCCGGAGCGGTACACGGCGAAAACACTAGCACATAAAAGATCACAGATCGGCGGCTATCACTTCGAGGCTATGTATCAGCAACGGCCTACCTCTCCGGCGGGTGTTCTCTTTGACGTTAGCCAATTTGAGTTTGTTGACGCGGTTCCTGCAATAGTTTCGCAGCGATGGCGGGGTTGGGATAAGGCGTCAACCGAAGGCGGCGGGGACTATACCGCAGGGGTTCGAGTGTCGAAAGGGAAAGACGGGGTTTTCTATATTGAAGACGTATGCCGGGGACAATGGGACACGGCGAAACGCGATCGGATGATTCGTTACATAGCTGAGATCGACGGACTCAATTGTCGAGTGATCGGTGAACAGGAACCCGGTAGCGGTGGCAAGGATTCAGCACAAGCCTTCGTTAAGTTACTTGGGGTTTTAGTGTATTAACCGAAAAGACTTCAGGTTCAAAGGAACTTCGAGCGGACCCGTTATCGGCGCAGATCAATGCCGGGAATTTCCGCATAGTTCGCGGGGACTGGAACGCGGAGTTTGTAGAAGAAATGAGACAGTTTCCACGCGGGCGGCATGATGACCAGGTTGATGCCTTATCTTTGGCATTTAATCGGATAGCAACCTATCGACCCTTGGAGTTCTGCGAATTTAGAATGTAATCAACAAAGGAGTTAGTTAGATGAAAAATGACGAAGTGAAATTTTTAAGCATGCGGACGCGGGCATTCGGCGGCGTGATACAAAATTTGAACGTACCCGTTCAAGATGTACCGAGACGTCGAAAGGCGGGTTGGGTGGCCCATAATGAGCAAGTACCAGAACCGCAGCCACCTGACATCGAGGTACTTACACTAAAGGTAAAGGATGCGATAGCCATAGCCGAGAAGGCAGAGGCGAACGCCACGTTAGAACGCCACCGCGTCGCTGAGGCAACGACATTTTTAGAGCTTGCGAAAGAGTCAATACCTCGCGAGGCAGAGATCAAAAGACAGGCTGCTATTGAGGCGGAACAGGTAGCAATTCGTCGTAAATGTTTCGCGGCCTTGCAGGCGTCTTCGGAGCCGCTACCCTTCAAACGTCTGTTATCTTTAGCCGCATCGCCTAGCCAAGAAATATACGTCCGTAATTACTTCGGAACGCAGGATCACCAAGTCGGAATTGCCGAAGACGGTGATCGTCTCATTATGCTGAATAAGGTCCCTTACTTGCGAGAGAAAGCGGAAAGGGAACAGCGAGAGGCTGCGGAAAAAGAAGTTGCTATCAGAGCAAGAATGAATATGGAGACAAACTAATATGAGCTACGACTACAAAACACTGTCCGACGACAAACCAAAACCCATGAGCCGAAAGCAATGGGCAGCAATGGGGCTGCCTGATCAGGCCCGCTTCATCAAACTTGGCGGGAGACTGTTCGACGAAATCGAAGTGGAGATACCGACGGAACTTGAAACAATGACTTCCAAATCCGGGCAAACGATCACACGCGGCCAATGGGACGCGATGACCGGCCCACAAAAAGCAGAGTTTGTTAGGGGATAGCCCTAACTGCCCGAAAGGCTTGTTTGTTCCTGAAATTTGGAGCGTGTACGATTACACGCTCTTTTTTTGCCGAAGGCTCGAAGATGCCCGACGTTTTTGGTTGTGTAATCTTTATAGCACTGTTTCGTATGTGAGATAACTACCACGTCCAAAATTGAATTGGCCGTCCGTGTCCTTCACATAACCGCCGGGCGTCGTACAACGGACGACTGTCCGTTGTGCCGTCCTCACATTTTGCTCCGCGAAACGGCGGCCTACGCAAAGTGTTCGCATTTGCTGCTTTATTCCAGGTGTTGGCGTTGGCGTTCGCTATTGGCCGATTAGCCGGGATCGGTGGATCGATGCGGTCGTATCGTTCTCTCATTTCGTCAATACTGATCGGTGTCGTCTTTGGCTTTGGCGTTCTGACAACTTCGGGCGTTGGCTCGGGAGTTCGCGGCGGCGGCGTTGGTGTTACATAAACTATTTGATTGACCGGAACCGCTATGATCTTTGGTTCCGCAGTTCCCTTGCCCACGAAATACAACACGCCGCCAAATACGCAAAGCCCGGCGATCCCGGCGGCGATCACGCCGACTTTTTTGCTTTTCGGCGGTTCGCTTAGTTCAAAACTCGCAGCTGTGGCCGCCGGGCGGATCACTGTCTCAAACTCTAGGGGTTCGCCGCAATTCGTGCAAAAAGCCATTTCGTCGGCAACGTAGGAGCTGCATATGTTACATCGTGTCATCGTCTTTAACCTGCCCTGAAATCAAAGGCAGGGGTAGATAATATCACCGTGAGAATTAAGGGCTTCATGGCGGGAACGATAGCGCAAATTCACCTAACTTCGCAACCGGAAAAACAACGGAAGGGCGTTCCATTTGGGAAAATGGTTACATTATTAGATACAGGGCGCATTTTGGGAGCTATGGACTCCAAATCAAATAGTCCGTAAACTATTATAAATAGGGAGTTTAGATGGAGGCGGCGATCGGAATTGAACCGATGAATAAAGGTTTTGCAGACCTCTGCCTTACCACTTGGCTACGCCGCCGTTAAATAAGAGAAGGCAGTTGGCGGAAGGCGGTCGGCAGGTGATCTTCTCTACCGCCTACTCACGTTCTGCTAACTGCCTACTCCTTGATATGGAGCGGGAGACGAGGGTCGAACTCGCGACTTCGACCTTGGCAAGGTCGCGCTCTACCACTGAGCTACTCCCGCGTGGCAAACCATAATTTTACCCGAACGAAACTATTTGTCAAGCGGCCTGGCCAGGAATTTGCAGAAGCCCGCCTGATGAGCAAGGGGCGATTCCTCCAAGTTGGTGTTTCGACCTTGCCGACGCGCGGATCTTGCACTGTAACTAGTTGACGGTAATATCCTTAATAAAGCTCCAATCGCCGTTCGGGGATATCTTTATTCCGCCGATCCGCTTGTTGTAGACCACCATATTTCCCGGATACCAAAGCGGTAATAGCGGCAGTTCGCTGCTGACGATGTCCCACGTTTTGCCATACAGTTCCTTGGCTTTTGCGCGGTCGACTGAATTTACAGCCTCTTCGACAAGCTTATCGACCTCAGCATTCTGATAGCGGCTCCGGTTGCAGCATGAGACGGATCCGCCCGGGATCTTGGTCGAGCTGAACAGATCTCGAAGAAAGATCGGGTCCTGATTTCCGCCGACCCATTGGCCGGTGTAGATCTGAAACTGGCCTTGTGCGAGCTGTTGGCGGATGGTATTGACCTCAAGCGTTTCGATACGAACATTGAGCCCGACGTCGTTCAGGGCACTCTGAATGACCTGCGCGTATGATTTGTCGCTGCGTTACCGGCTCCGTATTTGAACGTGATCGGTTCGCCTTTGTATCCGGCTTCCTGCAATAGCTGCTTCGATCTTGCCTGATCGAATGTGTAATGAGTTCCGGGCGAATATGCCCAAGATTGCGGCGGCAGGATCGAGCTGGCGGGCTTTGCCTGATCGAATAAAAGCTGCGAGACGATCTTCTGCCGGTCTATGGCATAACCGATCGCCTGGCGTATCTTCGGATTGTTGAGCGGCGGGGATTGAGCATTAAAAACAAGATATTGAATATTCGACCCATCGAACTGATCGACCTTCAGATTACCCGAACCATTCATCGCCTTGAGCACGTCGGGCGGCAGGTTGGTTGGCAGCGGAGCGATGTCCACGCCGCCGGCCTGCAGTTCATTCTGAAGCGACTGTGCATCAGTCACGGTCTTAACACGAAGCTTTGGAATTTTCGGCGCACCGTCCCAATATTCAGTGTTTGCCTCGAGTTCAACAATGTTCTGCGAAGCATCAAAGGCGACAAATTTGAACGGGCCGGAGCCCACCGGCGTGTCCTTCTGCTGAGCTGCCGAATCCGTCGGAATAATGGGGATCGCCACCAAATTTGCGAGGAGCTGATTCCGCAGAGCGGGACGTGTGACAGTGAAAATGACCGTTTTGGCGTCAGGCGTTTCGATCGAGCTTATGTGAGCGACTCGCTTGGTCTTTGGTTCAGCCGGAGTTTTAGCCCCGTTTGAATTATCGATTGTTTTCGGCGGCGTAGCAGCAGGCGAGGAATCGTCAGGAACCGTATCGAAGAAAGCTCCGGATTTAAAACCATTGCTCTTGAACAATTCATCGAACGTATATTTAACGTCGGCCGAGGTGAAGGCTTTGCCGTTGTGGAACTTTACATTGTCCTGCAGGACGAACGTGATCGTTTTGCCGTCTTCTGAGGTTTTGATCTCCTTTGCGAGTTCACCGACGTAGTCGAAATTTGCGTCTTTCTTAACAAGAGCATTGAACATCAATGACTTGACGCGTTCTGCCGCCACATCTGATGCGGCTGACGTGAGCGTGTCAAAAGCCGTGAATTTCTCAGACAGAGAAACCGTCACAGCATCTGTATTCCGTCGTCTGCAGGTCGATGCGGTGGCAAAAAAGGAGAGGATCAACAACAACAAAAATAATTTACGCAAAACGATAATTCCTCCAAACAAAACTTATCGGGCAAGTTTTTATGCTTTCTTTAGCGGCCTTTGCTTACTTTGCTCCCTTGCGGAAAAATCCTTGACCGGCTTAGTTTCCCGCAAAGACGCAAAGGGTGCAAAGACCGCAAAGGCTTAATTCGAAATTTTTGCCGCCAACGCTGCCGTTGCGGCAGATAATTCACCTAGCCGCAGCTCGTCAAACATCGGCGGAGCGGCTATCGTAGCCTTGAGCTTAGCAATCCGTGCGAGCGACGCGTCGATCTGTTCCATCGAGATCTCGCCCGCTTCTACCGCCTGACAAACCGCTCTGAATCCAGTACGAATATTCTCAGGGCCGGCACAGATAGCAAGCATATCGACGCCTGCGAGAATCGCCATTTTGCAGGCCTCGCCGATGCCGTAATTTCGAATGATCGCTCCCATCTCGAGATCGTCGGTGATAACAACACCGTCAAACCCCATATCGCCGCGGAGCAATTTTGTAATAAAACTATAACTTAAAGATGCCGGCAAAAGCTTCCCGTTAGCGTCTTTTTCCTGAAGCGGGTGGTCCGGAAAACAAACATGAGCCGCCATGACGGCGTGAACATCTGCGGTTTGTAAGAGTTTGCGGTACGGGAAAAGGTCTGTGTCTTCGAGTTCGGTGGCCGATATACTGACGACCGGAAGTTCCTCATGGGAATCGACCTGAGCGGCCCCGAGTCCCGGAAAATGCTTGAGGCACCCGATGATATTTTTTGATTGAAGCGAGTCGAGAAACGCACCTGCAAACTCCGTCGCATCAGTTTTTGACGCCCCGTAGGTTCGCGAAAACAACCCGTTCGAATGCGTACCCCGCTCCTTATCGATCACATCGACAACCGGGGCAAAATCCATATTGAAGCCGAGAATACCGAGCGTTTCACCAATGATCGCCGCTTGCTCCGCAGCACTCGCCGCAGACGGAAGTTTGCTCGCCGCCGGCATCGGCGTCATTATCCTCCGGAAGTCGGTCAACTAGGCCGCCTTCCTGATCGATACTGAGAAATGGTTCGATTTGAGAAGTACTGCGGATGCCGTCGAGCAGGTCGCGGGTCTGCTCAAAGCTCTTAATATTTCGAGCGAACAAACAAACCCCGCCGGGCGAAACTTCCGCCAGAAGAGCTCGTGTTGGCTCGTCCAACTCCGGCCCGGCGATCCCAATAAAAAATAACTGCCCGATCTTTTGTTCTAACGAAAGGGAACTGGAGTTGCTCGATCATCGTTCAATTTGAGGAAAACGGCAAAAGAGCAGTTTACCAATCGGAGCCGTGTAGCGAAAGTATAGCGGGGAGGATAGTAACCACGAAAGTTCACGAAAGAACCACTAAAAAAGGAAAGTGCCCTTTTCGTGTTATTTCGTGGCTACTGTGGCTTGGCCTTAAAATGGCTGTCCGAATCGAACACCTTATTCGTCGTCGCGTTCCGTAACGAATACGTAAAGCCTTTCTGGATCGCGTAGGCTCCGACCTCGCCGGTTTTGAGATCGCGATGAAACCGACCTGCATTTCCTTGGCGGTTTTTGGGTCGCGGTCGATGATGCGGCGGATAGCTTCTTTGCAGGCTTTGGTCGGTGTATAGCCGAGACGCATCAGCTCGATGATCAGGTGCGTGCCGCAGATGCGGATCACGTCCTCGCCGACACCGGGACTGGTCGCGGCTCCGACCTTGTTATCAACAAAAGCCCGGCTCCAATGATCGGCGAATCGCCAACGCGGCCGTGGATCTTGAACGCCATTCCGCTCGTCGTACATGAACCCGAAAGATCGCCCTTCGCGTCGAGTGCGATCGTTCCCATCGTGTCGTGATTGGCCGCTCCGCTATCAAAAAATGGCGGCGCCGACCGCTCATTCTGGCTGACCTTGCGGTTCTCAATGTTGATGATAGGTTTGTATTCAGATTTTTTGAGCCACTTCTTCCACTCTTTTTCAGCATCGTCCGAGAGCTTCCGCGGCATCAATTCAAATCCATTTTCAACGGCAAATTGTGTTGCCCCGTCTCCCGCGAGCACGACGTGTTTCGTCGTTTCAATCAGCTTTCTCGCGACCGAGATCGGATGTTTGATCTGCTGGACGAACATCACGCTGCCGCAATTTGCCTTATGATCCATGATCGACGCGTCAAGCGTCACAAAGCCGTCGCGATCCGGATATGCCTCCAGCCCGACGCAGCAGCTCGGCTCATCCTCGGCATTACGAGAGGCGGCCTCGACCGCGTCGATGGCTTTGCCTTTGGCCGACAGGATCTTCCAGGCAGCCGCGTTCGATTCATTCCGCTGTCCCATGTCGAGACAACCAGCGGCCGTGCGAATCTTGCGGATCTGTCCGCCCCGAACGTCGAATTCGCGGCGGCAGCGATCGGTAGAGAAGCGACCGCACTCTTTAAAAAATCTCGGCGATTTGTCATGTTTTTTATTCTAATACGAGTTTCGGCAGAAATACCTTTTCATAATGAAGTTTTTGTTGACTAAATTCTGAAATATTAGAAAATGAGAGGATGTCCTTACTCAGCTGTCGCTTTCTCGTTGTAGTCCTTTTGTCTGTGGCAGCTTTCAACGTGAACGAGTACGCTCAGTCGCCTGAGAACTGCACCGGTACAAGTATCTTCACCGCCAGGAACTGCTCCGGCGATAACCTCTCGCCCGATGAGCAGACCCTTTTCGACACGATCAACAAATACCGCACCGAGAACGGCCTTCCTGCAGTGAAACTCTCTGCCTCGCTCAGCATGGTCGCGAACCGCCGCGTGCTGGATCTGAATCAGAACATGAAGACGATCACCCACAGTTGGAGCAATTGCCCGTATGACATAGGAGATAAGAAAACCTGGCCCTGCCAAATCGAGTCTCCGCGGCGCCTGAATTCCGGTTACACAGGCGACGGTTACGAGACCCTCTACGGCACGACGAACTCGAGAGTTGACTTGGGCTCGGCCCTTGCCGCCTGGAAAAAAAGCGAGATGCACAGTTCGATAATTCTGAACAAAGGGATGTTCGAGTCGATGCCTTGGGAAGAATTTGGCGTCGCGACCGGCGGAGGTTACGCTTCACTATGGTTCGGATATTCGGGATCAATGGCCAAGGTTCAGACGGCCGCAGGTCGTGGATCGGTCGCATCCTACGATCAGATGGTGTCGAATATCTTCGAATCCCTCGCGATCGAGCAGCGATCAGTCTCCACAGAACCCAGCGGCCTTCGCCGCGGCATCTCGCCCGACAAAAAACTAAAAGTTGAGATCTGGGGAGTGAAACGAGAGCTCGCCGAAACGAGCATCGTGATCACGGCGACCACTATGCCGGATGGCAGCATTGACTCGGCCAAAAAAGCCGGCGTTTCAAAAATTATTAGGGATTTGTTCCCGGAATGGCCCGACGCCGATGCCTGGCTCGATAATTCAATCGTCCTTATCGCTCAAAATCGCACCGCTTGGAAGGCCAAAACGATCAGAGGTATCGCCATTGAGATCAAGGCATCAGGCAGTGATGCCATCATGCTATCGATAAAACCGCCGATGAAAACGGTTCCGATAGAGATGTTATAGTCGAATTAGTTGGTGTGCTGATAAACGCACTTACCCGCAAGACACGTATTTTTTCCGCAACCTTCGACCAATCTCCAAATTACCTCTACCAAACTCGCAAAATTGCTCGACCAAGATCACGACCCGCGTCGACCAAACGAGCCTAAATTATCTTGTCGCGTATGCGGGCCAGAAGCTCCTTTGATTCGTCAGCAGACAGGCTATTGACATCGGTATTGCGAAGTTCGTCTATCGCGTTCTCGTTGGTCACGGCAAAGAGGGAATATTGCGCGGCCAACCGGCCGCCGGCGGCCCTCGCAAGGCCTTCTTTCTTCTCATCTGCAAAGACCGCAAGTTCATATTTTTCAAGCTTTTCCAGCACATTCTTCGCGCGTTCGATGACCTTTGTTGGCAGGCCGGCAAGCTTGGCGACGGCGATACCGTAGGACTTTGAGGCTTTCCCGGGTTGGAGTTTGTGGAGAAATACCACATCGCCGTCCTTTTCGGTCGCGGTGAGCTGATAATTCTTGGCTCCCGGCAGGTTCTCCGCCAGCTCAGTCAACTCATGGTAATGTGTTGCAAACATTGTCTTTGCGGAATGTTCGGGCGAGTTGTGGAGGTGTTCCGCCACCGCCCAGGCGATCGAGAGGCCATCGAAAGTCGACGTTCCGCGCCCGATCTCGTCGAGCAGAACGAGGCTTCGCGGCGTCGCATTATGAAGTATCGCCGCCGTCTCCGTCATCTCGACCATGAACGTCGAACGTCCCGGAAGCGAGGTCGTCTGAGGCTCCAACCCGAGTCCAGATCCGGTCAACGATCGGCAAGCTCGCCGAGGTTGCGGGCACGAAAGAACCGACCTGCCCGAGTATCTGTATGATCGCTATCTGTCTGAGAACAGTGGACTTACCGCCCATATTCGCCCCCGTGATGATGAGCATTCGGTCGGTCGAATTGTTGAGGAGCAGGTCATTCGGAATGAATGACGAACCGAGCGAAGCCTCTACCACCGGATGCCGACCGTTCCTGATCTGGATCTCATCACCATCGTGCAAAATTGGACAAACATAATTTCGCCGAGCCGCCGTTTCGGCCAAAGCACACAGGCAATCCAGCGTCGCAAATGCCCTCGCAGTCGATTGCAAAAGCCGGGTTTCGGCACAAACCGTCGCCCTCACCTGCTTGAATAATTCCGTCTCTATCTGCAGTATTCGCTCTTCCGCACCCAAAACCTTCTCTTCCCATTCCTTGAGCTGCGGAGTCGTGTAACGTTCTGCATTTGCAAGGGTTTGGCGGCGTTCATAGTCGTCCGGAACCTTCGAAATATTGCCCTTCGATATCTCGATGTAGTAGCCGAAAACGTTATTAAAGCGGATCTTCAGGTTCGAAATTCCGGTCCGCTCGCGTTCCTGTTCTTCGAACGATGCGATGATCTGCTTGGCTGAAACTGATATGTTTCGCAGCTCGTCCAGTTCGGCATCAAAGCCATCCCGGATCACACCTCCATCAGCCGGATTGACCGGCGGTTCGTCGCTGATTGAGCGGTCGATCAGGTCGCGGATCTCAGGCAGCTCGTAAATATTTTCCGCCAGAACCTGTAAAAGCAACGATTTAGCGTCGGCGAGCGTTTCATTGACCAACGGCGATTGCCCGATCGAACGCCTCAAAGCCACAAGGTCGCGAGGTGTTGCCGTCCCAAGATTCAACCGCCCGATCAAGCGTTCGAGATCGCTGACCTCCTTCATCAGGAACCGCAATTTCTCCCGCAAGATCGTATCCGAAAGCTCGGTAACCGCGAGCAAACGGGTCTGTATTTCACTGCGTTTCAGCGAAGGCCGAGCGATCCATTGCCTTAAAAGCCGCGAACCCATGCCGGTAACGCATTCGTCGATAACGCCGAAGAGGGTGTTTTTGCTCTTTTCACCGCGAGATTCGAAGATCTCCAGATTCCTCAGCGTGACCGCATCGAGCACCATAAAATCGCTCGATTCGAAATAGTTGATCTCCGAAATGTGGCCGGCAGTCGCTCTCTGAGTTTCCTGCGCATACCGTAAACACGCCCCGGCAGCGGAGATCGCAGCGTTCTTGCCGCCCATTCCGTAGCCGGAAAGTTCCTTGACGCCCATCTGATCTTTGAGCAGACGTTCGGAGTCCTTCAGGTCAAAATTCTGATCATCGATCGGCGTCAACGTGATAGAAGACGAATCCGAGCCCCTAGATCGTCCGGCATCACCAAAAAGCGATTGTGTTGCAATACTTGCCGAGCCGGCAAAGGCTAAAAAGACTTGTCTTTCTAACGACTTAGCAAATAATAGTTCACGTGGTGCGTAAGAGTCTACCTCTGCCGAAACCTTCTGCCACGCGCCACTGCCTGATATCTCTGTAGCCGAAAAATGCCCCGACGAAGTCTCCAAAAACGCCGCCCCAAAGGTCTCGCCGCTGCCATAAACCGAGCCTAGGTAGACCGAATCTTTCGATTCGACAAGCTGCGGATCGATGGCGGTTCCGGGCGTTATCACACGCACAACTTCGCGTTTTACAAGCTTTACGCCTTTCGTTGGTGTTTCCGTTTGATCACAGATCGCGACCCGATATCCTTTCTTGACGAGACGCGCGATGTAAGTCGAAGCGGCGTGATGAGGGATACCGCACATTGGGATTGGGTTTGGCGAGTCTTTCTGTCTTGCCGTTAAAGTGATCTCAAGTTCGCGAGAGCCAACTATCGCGTCCTCGTTGAACATCTCATAGAAATCACCGAGCCGAAAGAACAGGATCGTCCCCGGATACTGCTTTTTGATCTCGAGATATTGCCGAAGCATCGGCGTCGTGGTTTCCATTTTTGCTGTGCTTAGTGTGATTCAGAGTTTAGCCAATTTACGCTGACTTTCAAAACTTGTGTTTCCAAAGCAGCGTGCATTTGTTATTATTTTTGTTTGTTAAATGGTGTCTACGCGAATGTTTTGAGCCAGTAAATCTTGCTCAAATGTAAATCTTGCTCAAATAAGGAGTCCGTTTATGAGGAGCAGTCGTTTTTTATTCTCTCTCTCTCTTTCCGTTTCTTTGGCCGGTGGCATTGTCATCGGTCAGACCGTAGACCCCAAATCGGAACCCTCAGCAGCGACGGTTGCTTCGACTCAGACCAATGAACGGTACCGTATCGGATATCAGGATATAATCAGCATCCAGGTTGACCGCCATCCTGATCTAAATCAAACGGTACCGGTCCGCCAAAATGGTACGATCGAACTTTTCCGCATTGAAAAACCCCTGGTTGCTGTCTGCAAAACCGAGCTCGAACTCGCAAATGACATAACCGCTGCCTACAAGGAAAAATATCTTAGGAATCCGAGTATTAGGGTGTCCGTCACCCAGCAAATGTCTCAGCCCGTGATGGTTCTGGGGTTCGTAGAAAAGCCTCAGACATACTATCTAAACCGTCGCGTGCACCTGCTCGAACTGCTCGGAATGGCGGGCGGCCCAAACAAAGAAGCTGGAACGCGAATGATCGTGGCTCGTCAAGGGAGTATTTCTGTTTGCCAGCAGCCAGATACGCGTGCTGACGACGCCAATACGGTGTCGGTCAATGAATTTAAGGTCCGAGATGTTCTCTCGGGAAAGAGTACGTTCTGGATCCAGCCGGGCGATGTCGTCTCAGTGTTAGATTCTGACATAATTTACGTCTACGGCAACGTGAACAAACAGGGAGCTTTCAAGACTCGAGAACCTATAACCCTCACGCAGGCAATAGTTTCGGCGGAAGGGTTAAAGGGTGCGGCCAAGAAGGACAAGATCAGGATCTTGCGGCAGAAAGATGGCAGCACCGAGCGTGAAGAATTTATCGTTGACCTTGGTCAGATAGAGAAGCGAAAAGCGATCGATCCGATTTTGCAGCCGAACGATATCGTTGCCGTCTCGGAAGATAAGGCTAAGTCAATACTTATGGGATTTGTAGATTCCCTCAAGGGAACGATCCCGAACGCTATCTATCGGATCCCGTAGAGAGCCATTGATATGAAAGATTCGCGCGAAATTGTTAGAAATCCGCTGCACGACGTCGATCTCGTCCGTGAGTTCGAACCACCGATCTCGCCGGTCGGGCAGTATCCGTCGTATCGGAACAATCAGACGAGCGAAGGATTTCAGCTCGTTGATTACTGGCGTGCGATCCGCAAAAGACTGTGGCTTGTGATCGGAATTGCGGTTCTGGTTACGACGCTGACAGCTATCTACATGGCACGTCGTCCGAGCATCTTCCAGGCAGAGGCACGTGTGCAGGTCGATCTCGAACAGGTAAATCCTGACCTGGTCACGAGCGATCGTCAGCGATCAGTGATGAATTCCGATCCAGCATACATTAACACGCAGCTCCAGCTTTTAGGCAGCGACGGACTGATCCGCCGCGTCATAAAGGAATACAACCTCGACACGAACAAAGAATTTCAACAGGCAAAGGCGGAGGAATCAGTCTCCGCATGGCGGTCGGCGTTGAGATCGCTCGGCCTCGCAACCGACGATACCGAGAAAAAGAAAAGCTCGGTCGATTCGCAAGCCCTCCAGGCATCGCTCGCGAATTCGGAAGAAATGTCCGAAGCCATTCGTCTCGCACCGTACGTTGATGCGATCAAAAAGAACCTAGTAACCGAACCAATCCGCGAATCGCGAACCACGGTAAAGGATACTCGCCTGATCGCGATCATGTTCCGTCACACCGACCCCGACCTCGCGGCTTTTGTCGTAAATGCTATAGCTAAAACATTTACAGATGCCAATCAAGAAAAACGAACAGGAACGAATCGCAAAACTAATGACTTCCTGCAGGAACGTATCGCCAGTCTCGAATCCGATCTAAAAAACGATGAGCAGGCGCTAGTCAACCTGACACAGAATGCCGGGATCCTGAAAACCGAAAACGATCAAACGATTGTCATTGACCGGCTCAGCGGCCTGAACAAGGATCTTCTTATCGCGGAAAATGAACGAAAAAATGCCGAGGCAAATTACCTGACCGTCGCGAATTCGCCTGAAAAAGTTAAATCGCTTGCCGAGGCCGAATCCGCCCGCTACATAACCGAACAGGAGAACGGTTTGCGCTCGCTGCAAACCGATACTCTAAGAAAGATCGCCGACCTTCGCCAGACGAGAGCTCTGCGATTGCAGGAATTTTTTGAGGGCACACCAGAGATAAAGGAGATCGACGTCCAGATCGAAAGCTATCAAAAGTCTCTTGATAATGCCTTCGAGAAATCGAAGCAAGATATAGAGGCTTTTCGGCAAAGAACGTCAAAAGTTCTGCTCGATAATCTCAAAACGAAATATTTACAAGCAAAAGACAAAGAAGACAAGATCCGGGTCGATTTCAACAAACAGTTTGGAGAGGCACAGGGACAGAATCAGAGTGCGGTAAGCATCAAACTCCTTCAACAGAATATCGAAAGCAAAAAGGGCTTTCTTGAAAATCTAAGAAAACAGGTTAGCGGCAATGACGTTGCTTCGCAAGGTTCTGACAACAACATCAGCGTCAGCGAGATCGCCATTCCTCCTAAGGTTGCAGTTTCACCCCGCCGATTTGTCACTGTTATGGCGGCATTATTCCTTTCGACGCTCTTCGGAATGGGCCTGGCACTGTTTCTCGAATACCTCGACGATACGATCCGCACGACGGAGGAGATCGAGAATTACCTGCAATTGCCGGCACTCGCGGCTATCCCATCAATCGATTCGGTGCCGAAGCGTAAGCTTTTGCTGGTCGGTGCGACTGAAAACGAGGACGAAAATCCGCAATCGCCGCTGCTGATATCGGCGGATTCGCGTTCGTCGCTTGCCGAGGCCTACAGGCATTTGCGTACGTCGATCCTGCTTTCGACCGCCGGCCACGCTCCGAAATCGCTGCTGATCTCGTCGAGTCTGCCATCAGAAGGGAAATCGACTATCGCCACCAACACCGCGATCAGCCTTGCCCAGACCGGAGCAAAGGTCCTGATCATTGATGCCGACATGCGTCGGCCGCGACTGCACTCGATCTTTAATATCGAGAATGGAATCGGACTGAGTTCGATGCTCGCGAGCGAACTTTCCGACACGGACGTCAATTCAGCGATCAAGCAGGACGAAAAAACCAAGCTTTACATCATGACCTCGGGCCCGATCCCACCGAACCCGGCAGAGTTGATCGGCTCAGAGCAGATGGTTTCGCTGTTGAGAATTTTAGGGACAAAATTCACCCACATCGTCATCGATTCGCCACCGATCGCGTCGTTTACGGATGGTGTACTGATCGCTTCGATGGTTGACGGAGTGATCCTTGTGGTTCACGCGGGACGAAGTTCGCGGCAGGTCGTTAAGCGTTCGCGTCAGATGCTTCAGGAGATCGGAGCGAAGATCTTCGGCGTCGTACTGAACAACGTAAACCTAAATAACAAAGACAATTACTATTACTATCAGAGCTACTACCACCGCAGCAATTACACGGATCGCGGCGAATAAGTTGATTTTTGTATGAGTAAACAGACTAGAGTTTTGGTCACTGGTGCGGGCGGATTTATCGGCAGCCATCTTGTGACATTTCTGAAGAAACGCGGATATTGGGTTCGCGGTGTTGATATCAAGTTGCCCGAGTTTTCAGAAACGAACGCGGACGAATTCGAGCTACTCGACCTTCGCGGTTGGGAAAATTGCCAGAAAGCGTCGAAAGAGGTCGATCATGTTTATGCTCTTGCGGCGGACATGGGCGGGATGGGATTCATTTCTTGCCATCATGCTCAGATCCTCTACAACAATGCTCTTATCAATCTTCACACGCTAGAGGCGGCTCGTGAAAATGGCGTAAACCGTTATCTCTATACAAGTTCCGCGTGCATCTATCCCGAACATTTGCAGGAAGATGCGAACGTTACGCCGCTCAAGGAATCCGACGCATACCCAGCCGAACCTCAGGACGCATACGGCTGGGAAAAGTTGATCACCGAGCGTCTGTGCATGCATTACATGCAGGATTATGGGATCGAGACGAGAACCGTCAGATTTCATAACATTTTCGGCGAAAACGGCACGTGGGACGGCGGTCGTGAGAAGGCTCCGGCTGCACTCGCCCGCAAGATCGCTAAGGCAAAATTGACAGGCAACCACGAAATCGAAATATGGGGCGATGGTGAGCAGACACGCTCGTTCTGTTACATAGACGACTGCGTCGAAGGCCTCTATCGTCTGATGCAGTCCGATTTTTCCGATCCGCTCAATCTGGGCCAGGACCGCATGATCTCGATCAACCAGCTCGCCGATATCATTGCGAACGCGGCTGGAATTGAGATCACCAAAAAGCACATCGACGGCCCATTAGGCGTTCGCGGACGCAATTCGGACAATTCGAAACTCCGCGAAGTGCTTGGCTGGGAACCCGAGATATCTCTTGAAGACGGACTCAAGAAGACCTACGATTGGATCGAGAGTCAGGTTAGGGAATCGCATGCGGCATCGAAAACGGCGGCTCTTGGGAATGCGTAACCGTTGGATCTTATGTTGGAAAAAATCTCAGTTATCGGTCTTGGAAAGCTCGGTGCAAGCATGGCGGCGGTGTTCGCGAGCCGTGGTTTCGATGTGATCGGCGTTGATGTGAATCAGAAATTCATTGACATCGTAAACGACGGTCATGCACCTGTTCAGGAAACCGGACTCGATGCGATGATCGGGGAAAATCGCGAACGCATTCGGGCAACGCTCAGCCATGAGGAAGCAGTTCTCGGCTCCGACATTTCGTTCGTCATCGTGCCTACGCCGAGCGATGAACGCGGCTCCTTCTCGCTTCAATACGCAGAATGGGCGTTCAAGGAGATCGGCAAAGCATTGCGTAAGAAAAATGGCTATCACAACGTCGTTCTCACGAGCACCGTACTGCCCGGATCAACACGACAGGCATTGCTACCGATCCTCGAAAAGGAATCGGGAAAGAAAGCAGGACGTGATTTTGGCGTTTGCTATAGCCCTGAATTTATTGCACTTGGCAGCATTATTCGCAATTTCCTGAATCCTGATTTCTCGCTGATCGGCGAATTCGACAAACGTTCAGGCGATCAGCTTGAGGCAATCTACGACAAGGTGACGGTAAATCACGCGCCTGCTGCTCGAATGAGCCTCGAAAACGCAGAGCTGACCAAGATCTCGGTAAATACATTTGTCACCACAAAGATCACCTTCGCTAACATGCTCGCCGACATCTGCGAAAAATTGCCCGGCGGCGATGTGGATGTTGTGACCGCGGCTCTAGGGCTTGATTCGCGTATCGGTCGCAAATACCTGACCGGCTCGATAGGTTACGGTGGGCCGTGTTTCCCGCGTGATAACGTGGCACTTTCGTTCATCGCAAACGAACTGGGTGTCGAAGCAAAACTTGCTGAAACTACAGATCATCAAAACAGATCGATAGCCGAAAAAACTGCTGCTAGATTGCTTCCAATGCTAAGGAAAGGAGCAACGGTCGCAATTCTCGGGCTGAGCTACAAGCCGGACTCGCATGTTACCGAAGAATCGCAGGGTGTTTTCATCGCAAAACAGCTCTCGAAGAACGGTATCCGAGTTGTCGCTTACGATCCGATGTCCGCAGACATGCAGATCGAGGAACTTCGTCGCGGGATCGTCGTTTTAGACTCGATTGAGAAATGCCTGTCACAAGCTGAGGCTGTGCTGATCACGACTCCTGATCCGGCGTTTAAGTCGCTTACCGCAAAGGATTTCCGCAATGAATGGTCGCAGGTTTTAGTGGTCGATTTCTGGCGCCTTCTCCGCAGCGAACTTGAAGGTAAGGAACACATTAAATATCTCGGCATCGGACTCAGCGAGGACGACGCAGCCAATAACGCACGTCTAAGTTCGATCTGGTGCGAGGATCACAGCTCCAGCAAGGGAACATCCGCCGAATGATCGACGAACGCATCAGGGTCGAAATAGTCGCGCCTGTTCATAACCGCAAAGACATAACCCTAAAATGCCTCAAAAGCCTGTCGCGGCTTAACACGACGGGCCTCGACGTTCATGTCGTGATCGTTGATGACGGTTCGTCCGACGGAACAAGCGAGGCGATCGCGGCTCAGTTTCCTGAGGTTGAAGTGGTGCAAGGCGACGGAAATCTCTGGTACACGGAAGGCACAAATGTCGGCGTTCGAGCAGGTCTGAAGCACGATCCGGCTTTTGTCCTGATGATAAATGACGATGCCGTGTTCGATCAGGATTTTCTTGTTTTCATGGTCGAAACCGCTCGAAAACATGAGCGATCGATCGTCGGCTCGCTGCTGATGCTTTGGGACACGCCGCACAAACTTTTTCAGATCGCTCCGGTTTGGGACACTTGGTACGGCGACTGGCGGCATTGGTCTCAACAGACGGTTTGGACGGTTCCAAACAAGCCGTGGAATGTAGATCTGATCGTCGGGAACTGCGTTCTCGTGCCCGTCGGGGCGTTTGCTGAAGGCGGTTTGATGGATTCTAAGAAATACCCAAATTTCGGCGACGCCGTCTTCACACCGAAACTCAAACGCCTCGGTTGGAAGCTGCTGATCGACCCGCGAGCCCGCGTTTTTTGCTTACCAAACACGATCCCGCCGCGCGTCAAGAAAATGGGGCTGAAAAAAGCGTTGAAGGTGCTTGTCACCGACCTCGGAAATGGCCACAATCTGCGAAGGCGATTGTACGCGTATCTGGAGGGCGCTCCGTCAAAACTAGTGGGTTTCGTTGGCTTTTGCGTGTTCCTCGTCCGTGCGGGCGTTACCAAAAGCTACAAGACCGTGAGCGATGCTCCGGAGCCGCCGCTCAACAAAACGTTCGCCTCGGCCGTCGTCGATGACTAAAATCCGCCGCAAACTGATCTTTTTCTGGACCTATTTGGAATGGGGCGGCGCACAGGTATATTTCATGGCGATCATGAAAGAAGCCTTGAAAGACTGGGACGTGATCGTCATTTTGCCGCGTAATTCCTCGCCCGAAATGATCGGTTTTCTCAGACAGATCGGCGTAACAATTGAGTTCATAGATTTTGTGATCGACCTCGGGCAAGCTCCCACCATAAAGCGAAAGATCGAGCGGCAATTGAGCCGGATCAGTTGCGAGATCAAAACACTGCGATTCCTCAAGCAGTACAATCTCAACAATTCCATTCTCCATATCGAAGCCGCACCGTGGCAGTCGTGGCAGTTTTTTGTACTGCTGGCGATGCGAAAGGCCAACGTCTTCGTCACGATGCACAACGCAATTAACGCTGCGAAATGGCGTGAGAGCGTTTGGACAGCCCGAATGCAGCTTTTATCTCGCCTGGAGAGCTTCCACATCTTTGCTTCGAACAAAGACACAAAGGAAAAAGTCCGATATCTAGTTACGCAGGAATTTTGGGAGAAAATTCCTGTCACATACACGTGCGTCAATCCGCCGCAAATCCGTACGGTGCTCGACAGAACGGACGATATCGCGTCGCTTCGTGCGAAACACGGCTTGTCTAAAAATGAGTTTATCGTCCTATGTGTCGGCCAGTTCATCGACCGCAAAGGGCGTTGGGTATTTCTGGACGCGGCGAAGATAATTCAAACCGAGGCTCCAGATGTTCGATGCGTCTGGCTGACGCCGGTTGAGTCGACAAAGGACGAAAAAGCGAAGATCGAGAAATACGGATTAAATAATTTCGAGATTCGGCTCTCGTCAACCGTCGGTTCGAGCCGGGAAGAAGTTCTCGAATTTTTCCGTGTCGCCGATATTTTCGCTCTTCCGAGTTATGTCGAGGGATTGCCGATCGCTCTACTAGAGGCGATGGCTTTGGGAATTCCGTCTATATCGACCAATATTTTTGCGATCCCTGAGGCTGTTCACGATAGCGAAACCGGCTTGCTGATCGAAGCGGGCGATGCGCGAGGGTTGGCGGAGGCCATTCTAAAACTGAAGAACGATCCGGAATTACGTCAAACGATCGCGAAACAGGGAAGTGAGTTTGTCCTCTCGAATTTTGACGAACGCGAGGCTGCACGTATCGCGATCCGGCATTATGAGGAGTGTTTCGACGATGCAGACTGAGGTTGTCGACAGACGAAAACGCTTCTTTCGCAACAGCATTTTTGGCGTGCTGTCGTGGCTGCTGCCGATCGTGCCGACGATGATCGCGACGCCGATCGTCATAAAACGGCTCGGGGACGAGCAATACGGCGTTCTCGCCGCGGTCCTCAGTTTTATCGCCTATTTTTTCACGACAGCCATCGGCAAAGTTGCCGCCAAATACGTCGCCGAATACCGGGCGACCGGTCAGAATGAAAAGATCTCGCCGATGATCTCGGCAACGATCATTTTCGGAGTCTCGACCACTCTGGTTGTATCGCTGATCGCCTTCATCTTCGCTCGCCCCATTGTCGTCGACGCACTCCGGATCCCTGAGCAGATGCAGGATCAGGCGGTCACCGGGATCTACATCGCGTGCGCGACGATTTTGAGTATCTTCATGGCTCAGGTGTTTCAATTCGCATTACAGGGAATTCACAGATTCGACTGGTATTTACTGCTCGCCAATCTCACTAGTGTCTCGTTCAGCCTCGGCAGCATCGCCATCGTCCTTCTCGGCTATGGATGGATCGCATTGCTGGCTTGGAATCTCGTAACGTGGTCAATTGTCGGCGTTGTTTCATTCTTTGCGGCCCGGCATCTAATACCGGAATGCCGCCTCACGTTGAAAATTCCGTCTGAGATCTGGCGATCGGTCAGGCAATACGCTTTGGGGATCGTCGGCTATCAGCTGTTCGGAACCTTGCTGCTTTTCTTTGAGCGTGTTTGGATACTGCGAAATTTCGGCGGCGAAGCTATGGCGTATTACGTCATCCCGATGACGCTCGCTCTCTATTTGCACCTTTTCACAGCAAGCCTCGTCCTTGCGATGTTCCCGGTCGTGAATGAACTGCTCGACGAACCTGAAAAGCTCAAAGAGCTTTATCAAAAAGCGACGAAGCTCGTTTTAACCTTGCTCGTGTTCGCCGTGCTTTCAGTAGTTGTCTGCGGCAAAGTATTTCTAACTGCCTGGCTCGGTGAACGGTATGCTGACGAATGTTACGTCATGCTCGTCATTCAAACCGTAACCTTTGCGATACTTGCACTTAACACGATCGCATGGCAGGTTGCCGAGGGCTTTAAGGCGGCGGCTCTAAACGCGTACGGCACGATATTTTGGATGTTCGCTGGTGTGATCGCGATGATCGCGATGAGCCAGTCGTGGCAAATCAACGGCGTCGCAGCGGGAAGATTGGCGGGCGTTTTGATATTCATTCCGCTCATTTTCTATATCGAAAAACGCTTTCTCGGCGGCATCTTTATGAAATTCTGGGGTGCAACGGTAATCCGTATTTTGATTGCCGCCATACCGGCGGTCGGAGCCGAATTGTTTCTCGCCAAAACGCTTCAACCATCCTGGTTTACCTTTTTCGGCTCCGTGGCAGCTGGCGGAATTGCATATGTCGGCACTCTTCTTAACCGGTTTCATCGACGATGGCGGGAAGAAAATGGCTCGCGACCTGTTCGCAAAATACCGCTAAGCAAAGGTATTTGTTACTATTTACCGATGGCCGAGGACTTCAGCTTAGTACAGCGTCTGGACCTGATCAAAGAAATTTGCTCGGGCAAACGCGTGCTCCATCTCGGCTGTACGAACTATCCGTACACCGAAGATTCGATCAAAAACCGTATGCTTCTGCACCACGATCTGGAAAAGATCGCGAGTGATGTCTGGGGCATTGATTCGGATGAAAAGGGAATTGAGATACTCGAATCACACGATTCGAAACAGATCGTTCTCGGTGATCTAGAAAAACTTGACGAACTCGATCTGAATGAGAAGTTCGACGTCATCGTTGCTGGCGAGATGATCGAGCATCTGAATAATCCGGGCCTGTTCCTGAACGGGATCAAGCGGTTCATGCACAGCGAGACGCAGTTGGTTTTGACCACCGTGAACGCCTATTGCGGAATGCGGTTCGTTTGGTACGGGCTGCGGGGGAAACGCGGAAAAGTCGAATTCGTGCATCCCGACCACGTCGCATATTACTCATATTCGACGCTCAAAGTCCTGCTCGAACGGCACGGACTGCACGTCGGATCGTTTTTATTTTATGATATAGGCAGAGAGCATCGTCCGCATAACAAATGGTTTATCAACGCGATAAACGATGTGTGCGTAACGATAGCTCCGCAGTGGGCAGACGGCGTGATTGCCGTTTGCCGTTTACCGTCTGATCGATAATGCTGGCAGCACGCTACATCCCAACTCAAACAGATACGGGGAAAGAGAGATCTTTGCTCCCTGGGCTCGCCCTGATGGGCGTGGCGGTTTTGGTTGCGTTTTTGGCTCTGTTGTTTACGAGCGATTCGCTCGCCGCATACCCAAATCTGCATTTGGTCCCGTGGCTGATGGGGCTCGGTGTCGTGATGGCGATACCGCTCGTGTATTTGTATCATCACGGGCGACTGACGTTTGTCGATCCGCTTGTGTTTGCGACACTTTCTTATTTTTTCCCGGCATTCGTAGTCGGCGGGCTTTCGTTTGCGCTCGGGCTGTCCAGGCCTTCATTCGAGAATCTTATCCAGGATCCGAATTATAATCTGCCGCTGACCATCGCTCTCGTCGGGCTCGGCTATGCGGGACTCGCGACGGGCTATTTGCTGCCGGTCGGAGCAAAAATCGGTGGATGGATAGCGGACGTGCTTCCAAAAGCAGACTATAAGCCCGATTCGCTCATGCTGCCGGGCGTTTTGTTGCTTTTGGCGGGCCTTGCAAATACGATCCTAGCCTTTGTTCTCGGCCGCTTTGGCTATCAGAGGGTAACGGAATTCAACTCATACGACGGACTCATCTTTTTCACTACGTTATTTTGGGTGCAGGCGAGTGTACTGCTCTGGTCGGTGATCTTCCGTAAGAGCAAGTTGGATTTTATTGTCATCCCGATCATCGGCGTGCTGCTTTTCACGAGTCTGACAAAGTTTCTATACTCGGGCAGCCGCGGCAATATTATCCAGATCTTTCTGATCATTACATTCTCGTTCATCCTTTCGGGACGGCGATTTTCGATGAAGCAGGGAGTGATTTCCGGCCTGCTGCTGACGATCGGCTTGACGGTCGGAATGATCTACGGAACGACGTTTCGTAACGTTAAGGGAACTGAGGACGCTCAAAGTGCCGAACAATACACCGAGAATATCTTCGCTGCTGTGGATCAGGTCGGGCGAAGCGACGTTTATGACACATTGACGTTCGGCGCCGTCAATTTTGCTGAAAGGATCGACGTTCTCAGCACACTCGCGGTCGTCGTCTCAAATTACGAAGAGCTTGCCCCATACGAAGAGATCTATGGCCTGAGCGACAATATCTGGATCGATCTGTCGACGTTCATGATCCCTCGCGTGATCTGGCCGGACAAACCTGTAGTTGCCGACCCTCGCAAATACAGCGATCTTTATTTTGACTATTCGGGCTCGTCGTACGCGATCACGCCGATCGGCGATCTGCTGCGAAACTATGGGATAATCGGGATTCCGATAGGAATGTTTGTGCTGGGATTTCTGCTACGACTTTTCTATCGATCGCTGATCGAGGGTCAAAAGCTCATCGTCTGGCGTATCACGCTGTTTTTCATGCTATTGACATCTGTTTCGTATGAGGGGTTTTACGGTACGATAATCCCCGTGTTCTTTAAGATCGGTTTTATTTCAGTTATCGGAATATTGATCGTTAACATCATTGCAAAACGCATCGAAACCGGCAGTATTAAAGGTATTAAGGCTACTTAGATGATCGTATTTACCAACGGATGTTTCGACATCTTGCACGCCGGTCACGTCGATCTGCTCAGGCGGGCACGGGCTCTTGGCTCGCGGCTGATCGTAGGCATCAACAGCGATGCGTCGGTGCGAAGTATCAAAGGCCCGGATCGTCCCATTCAGAACCAGGAAGCCAGAAAAGCGGTACTTCTCGGACTCGAATCGGTTGACGAGGTTCGAATCTTTGATGAATTGACGCCCGAAAAGTTGATCCACGAGATCAAGCCCGACGTTTTGGTAAAGGGCGGCGACTGGAAACCGGACGAGATAATCGGCGCGGATTTTGTAACGGCGTACGGCGGGCAGGTCTTCTCGCTGCCATTGGTTGATGGATTTTCGTCGAGCAGTATTGTGGACAAAATAAAAGAAAATGAAACACCGGAAAACGTGAAAGACAGCTCGGTCATCGAGCTGTCATTGAATCAGCACCTCGAGGTCTTTAACAAGGTCATCGGTGAAATAACCGGCCCGATCGAGGATTGTGCGAAGCTTCTCGTTGACACATTCAAAGCCGGTAGGAAGGTCCTGATCTGCGGAAACGGCGGCAGTGCAGCGGACGCTCAGCACATCGCCGCGGAATTTGTTGGGCGGTATGAAACGGAACGACGAGCGTTACCGGCGATCGCTTTGACTACCGACACTTCGGCACTGACGGCACTCGCAAACGATTACGATTTTGAGCGAATCTTTGCGCGTCAGGTCGATGCTTTGGCGGTGGAGGGCGATTGTTTGATCGCGATCAGTACGAGCGGGAATTCGCGAAACGTGATCGCTGCTGTGATGGCGGCCCGAAACCGCGGCTGCTCGATCATTGGAATGACCGGAGCAGCGGGGAAGAAACTCGCGTCGCTATCGGATAGGTGCATTCTCGTACCATCAGACCGCACCGCTCGCATCCAGGAAGCACATATTACGATCGCTCATATCTGGTGCGAGATTGTCGACGAATGGATGGCTACCGATCCGGTTATTGGTTAAATTGATGAGAATTCTCGACGATCTATCAAACACAAAAGTTCTCGTCATCGGCGACGTGATGATCGACCGTTATTGGTGGGGAACGGTAAACCGCATCTCGCCCGAGGCTCCCGTGCCGGTCGTCTCGCTCGACAGCACAACCCTCACCGCCGGCGGAGCCGCTAACGTCGCAGCAAATATCGCCGGGCTCGGTGCAAAACCATACCTCATCGGTATCTCCGGCGACGACGAAGCCGCGGCCTTCCTTCCAAAGATCATGGAAGATACCGGAATAGAAGATTTCCTCTTTTTTCCTGTCAAAGGCCGTTTTACGACGCTCAAAACCCGCATAGTCGCCCATAATCAGCAGATCGCAAGGCTCGATCAGGAAACTGCAACCGATATCTCAACTGACGAGATCGAGGCATTTTTGCGAGACATCAAACCGCTGATCGCTGAAACAGATGTGGTCGTTCTGTCCGATTACGCCAAGGGATTTTTGACAGCCGATCTTGTTCCAAAGTTGATCGCATATGCCAATGAAAACGGAAAACCGGTACTGGTCGATCCGAAAGGCAAGGACTACTCAAAATACGCCGGAGCCACGATCCTAACGCCAAATCAACGCGAAGCCGCTGACGCGTGCGGCCTCGAAATTCATTCGCCTGATATCGTCACGATCGCTGGCGAAAAACTCCTCCACGATCTCTCGCTCGAAGCGATCCTCATCACGCAGGGCGAACGCGGGATGACGCTTTTCCAAACCGGCCACGAACCGCGAAACCTGAAAGCATCGGCCCGAAATGTCTACAACGTGACCGGAGCCGGCGACACCGCGATCGGCACAATGGCAGCGGCTTTAGGCGGCGGACTGTCGTTTTTTGAAGCTGCTGAGATCGCGAATTTTGCCGCCGGCCTTGTGGTCGAACAGGTCGGCACCACGCCGATCACCCGCGAAATGCTTACCGCCGAAACCGCCCGCTTTCAGGTGCTTTCCACCTAGATGAAAGCCCCGAGCCAGAAAAAAGTACTTGTTTATCTGATCGGCTCGCTCGGCGATACTATTGTTGCCATTCCAGCCCTTAGAGCCGTACGAAGGCATTTCGCTGACGCCGAGATCGTCCTTCTTCAAAATACGCAGCCAAACCATGTAGTCACGGCCTCCGAGGTGATCCCGAAAAACCTGATCGACCGCAGCCTCGCCTACACAAGCGGAGCTGGCCAGATCTCTTCATATTTCCATCTCTGGACGAAGATCCGAGCCGAAAAATTCGACGCCGCAGTATATCTTGTCATCAGCGAACGGCCCGAAGCATCTGTCCGCCGCGACCGCTTATTCTTTCGCTCCTGCGGTATCCGCAAGCTTTTTGGTTTCCACGCGTTTTCAAAAAACGAGCTTTATCCGATTGACGAATCTGGCCGCCCTGCGATGACCCAACATGAAGCGGTCCGCAAACTTGAGCGTCTCAAAAACGACGGGATCACGATTTCGAGATCCGAAGACCTTAGTCAGCCGTTTTTCGAGATCTCAAAAGCAGAAAAGGCTGAAACGGAAAAATGGCTCGCTCAGCTCAGGGAAAAGCCGCATTTGCCGCTGCTTGCGATCGCTCCGGGCTGCAAAACGCCCGCTAATTTTTGGCCGACAGAGAATTTTATCAGCATCGCAAAGCAACTGACGGCTGAAGATCTTTGCGAGATCGTTATTGTCGGAGGACTGGCAGAAAAACAGTTGGGCGACGGTTTTATCGAGAAAATTGGCAGCGGAATAAATGCGGCAGGGAAATTCGCCGTCAGGGATTCGGCGGTGCTGCTTTCACTGTGCGAACTCTATCTTGGGCTCGACACCGGAACGACACATTTGGCGGCTGCCGTGGGAACGCCTGTTGTTGCCTTGTTTCATGAACGCGATAATCCGGGTCAATGGTTTACGCTCGGTGATCGGCATACTATTTTTCAACATGATGTTCCATGTGCCGGCTGCCGCAGCCAGGAATGTCCGGTCGCCGGGCATCCGTGTATGAACGGCATACCGGTCGAGCCCGTCCTTGATGAATTGCGAAAAAAGCTGCGCTCCGCGGAAACTGATCCGCCCGAACTTCGCATCTTAAAAGTCTAGCTGCTGCTCGACTGACAATCGAACTTGTTTCCCGACCGCCGAAACCATAAAATAACGCTTTCCCGATAAAAACGAATGTCCATCCTCATCATCGGCAGCAGTGGAATGCTCGGCCACAAACTTTATCAACGTGTGAGTTCCGAATTCGAGGTTTTCGCGACGATTCGGTCAGATCTCGCGGCGATCGAGAGGTTTGGGATATTTAAGGGCCACTCGGTATTTTCAGACGTTGACGTTACGGACATCGCGGCAGTTTGTCGGGTTATCGAGGTAGTGAAACCAGATTGCGTCGTAAATTGCGTCGGCGTCGTCAAACAAAACCCCACGCTCGCTGACAAGATCCGCACCTTGACGATCAATTCAATATTTCCCAACCAATTGGCTCAGCTTTCGGCGGAATTCGACTTTCGCCTGATCACGATCAGCACCGATTGCGTGTTTGACGGCAAAAAAGGGAACTATTCAGAATCTGACGAAGCCAATGCCCGCGACCTATACGGCTTGAGCAAATTGCTGGGCGAAGTTACGGACGGCCGCTCGCTCACGATCCGTACGTCGATCATCGGCCGAGAGATCACGACCTCGCATAGCATCGTCGAGTGGTTTCTAGCTAATCGCGGTCGAACGGTCGATGGATACACGAAGGCGATCTATTCAGGCTTTCCAACGATCGAACTGGCAGACATTATCGCGGATTTGATCAAGAATTTCCCTGATCTTAATGGCCTGTTCCATATCTCAAGCGATCCGATAAGTAAATTCGATCTGCTGACGCTCGTCAACAAATATTTCAAATCAAACGTCTCGATCAAGCCGAGCGAAGCGGTCGTTGTTGACCGCAGCCTCGATTCGGCGAAGTTCAAAACGCTCACTGGCTTCACCCCGCCCGACTGGGAATCAATGATCGCAAGAATGGCCGCCGACCCGACGACTTACGGTTCATTCCGCTAATGCTCCAACGACCAACGATCCTCGTCATTTGCGACTATTACCTGCCAGGTTTCGAAAGCGGCGGAGCGGTCAGGACGCTGGCGAATATGGTAGATCGATTGGGTGAGCAATTTGATTTCCGCATAATTACTCGCGATCACGACGGAAGCGCGGTGCAAACATCTTACACGACCGTCAACATCAGCGAATGGAATCAGGTTGGAAAGGCCCGAGTTTATTACCTTTCAAAAGCCGAGGTCAGTTCTCGGCGTCTGGCCACGCTAATAAACGAATGCAATGCGGACGCAATCTATCTCAACAGCTTTTTCAGCCGGCTGTCGATCATGTATCTAACGATGCTTCGCTTTCGCCGAACTCTGAAAAAGCCCGTGATAATGGCGCCCGAAGGCGAATTCTCTCCCGGAGCATTATCGCTAAACCCGTTGAGAAAGATGCTCTATATCGCGAACGCTAAGGTTCTGTTGCTCTCAAAAAACTTCACGTGGAAGGCCGCGTCGGAAGAAGAAAAGAAGGATATCACGCGTGAATTAGGCAGCGGTCTCGATGTCCACGTCGCCCCGAACATGCCGCCGAAGATGATCAATCCTGAATACGATCAAGACGCCAAACCAATAAAAAAGCAAGGCGAGGCTCGGATGATCTTCCTCTCGCGGTTCATGCGGAAAAAGAATTTCAATTGGCTTCTCGAAAATCTTCGCGGTATCGATGAAAAACTCTCGTTTGACATCTGCGGAACGCTCGAAGAAAAAGATTATTGGGAAGAGTGCCAACGGATCGCCGCGAGCTTGCCGAAGAACATCTCAATTAGATCGCTCGGGCCCCTTCCGCACGAACAGGTTTCCGAAACCCTGACGAAATATGATTTTTTCATTCTGCCGACGCTAGGCGAAAATTTTGGGCACGTATTTATCGAGGCTTTCGCATCAGGAGTTCCGCTGATCATCAGCGACCGCACGCCGTGGCGAGGTTTAGCGGCAAAAGGCATCGGCTGGGATCTGCCGCTCGAAAAGCCTGATGAATGGATCAAGGCAATTCAGGCAACAGTTTCGATGGATAACGATCGGTATCGACAAATGTCTGCGGCAGCCCGCAGATTCGCGGTCGAATGGCTCTCTGATCCCGGGATCGAACGGTCGAATATCGCGATGCTAAATGCCGCTCTAGACCGTTAAACGGCTTTTCTTTGCGGACTTGCTTGCTTCGCGGCTTTGCGGGAACAACACGCCTGTTTCCCGCAAAGACGCAAAGTATGCAAAGCTCGCTAAGGAGAGATTTCAGCTATTCAGCCTGCGATGCTAAAATTGCTCTGCGATCTTGGCACTTCGACCTCAAATGAACGAACTAGACGGCAAACGAATTCTTGTCACCGGCGGCACGGGCTCGCTCGGGCAGACTCTTGTAAAACGCATCCTCACGGGCGAATTAGGTACGCCTGAACAGATCACGGTTTTCTCGCGTGACGAAGCCAAGCAGCATTACATGCGGCTCGATTTTCTGCATCGCGAGACGGCGACGGATGATGTTATCTATCAGAATTCGAAGGACCGCCTGAATTTCCGCATCGGCGATATCCGCGATTATTCTGCGGTCGTCGCGGCAATGCGTGGAGCCGATATTATCTTCAACGCGGCGGCCCTCAAACAGGTTCCGTCGTGCGAATATTATCCGTTCGAGGCCGTTCTGACCAATATCTACGGTGCCGCGAACATAGTTCGTGCCGTTCGCGAAAACGACCTGCCAGTTAAAAAGATCATCGGCATCTCGACCGACAAAGCCTGCAAGCCCATCAATGTCATGGGTATGACAAAGGCCCTGCAGGAACGTGTCCTGATCGAGGCAAACCGCGATCTGCCCAACGTTCAGCTAAACTGCGTCCGCTACGGCAACGTCATCGCATCGCGCGGTTCGATCGTTCCGCTGTTTGTCGATCAGATCAAAAAAGGCCAGACACTGACGATCACCTTGCCGGAAATGACCCGGTTCTTGTTGAGTTTAGACCGAGCGGTCGATACGGTTTTTGAGGCGGTTAAAAGCGACGGCCGCGGATTAACATTTGTGCCAAAAGTCGCTTCGGCTAAGATCACAGATGTTGCCGACGTACTGATGGGCGAAAACAAGCTGCCTATCGAGTTCACGGGCATTCGTCCCGGCGAAAAGGTTCACGAGATCATGGTTTCTGAGGAAGAGTGTTTCCGCACTGTCGAACGCGGCGATTATTACGTGATACTGCCGGTTTTGCCGGAACTGCGTGACGAAACGGATGTTTCGGCTGCACTTGCGGCCGAGTATTCGTCTAAGGATAACAATCTTACCGGCAGCGAACTCCGCGACCTTCTGTTAACAGCGGGCTCCGAGATCAATCAGTTCTTAACTGCGTAATACGTCGTAAAGTTATGAAAATAATGACCATTTTCGGCACGCGGCCGGAGATAATCAGATTAAGCCTTGTCCTGCGAGTGCTGGATCAGCACTGTGAACACGTTACCGTTCACACGGGTCAAAATTACGACGAAAGCCTGAGCGATATTTTCATTCGCGACCTCGAGATACGCACACCGGACGTGCATCTCGGCATCAAATCAAAGAGTTTCGGCGACCAGATCGGTCAGATCCTAACGAAGACCGACGAGCTTCTCGAAGCTCACAAACCGGACCGTGTGCTTATTCTCGGCGATACAAACAGCGCCTTGTCTGCGATTCCGGCGGCGAGACGGCAAATTCCCGTGTTTCACATGGAAGCCGGAAATCGCTGCTACGACAACCGCGTCCCGGAGGAGGTCAACCGCCGCATTATCGACCATTCCAGCACGATCCTGATGCCGTACACGGAACGCAGCAAGGACAATCTCGTCCGCGAGGGAATTGAGAGAGATCGAATCTTTATAACGGGAAATCCAATAAAGGAAGTCCTCGATAATTTCAGTGACAGCATAGATTCAAGCGAGGTAATGAAGGCCCTGAACGTCTCGCCGTTCGAATATTTTCTAGTAACTCTGCACCGGGCCGAAAATGTCGATTCTGCCGAGCGGATCAAAAAGATATTTGATGCTTTGAGCCAAGTCGCGACGAAATTCGGCAAGACTGTGCTTATCTCGGTTCATCCGCGAACCGCCGAAAAGCTTGAACAGCATGGGATTCGTCCGGCGTCGCCAAACATCCGGCTGCTCAAAGCCCTGGGCTTTTTCGACTTTGTAAAACTCGAGAAGAACTCTCTCGCCGTTCTCACCGACAGCGGAACCGTGCAAGAAGAATGTGCGATTTTCGGTATTCCGAACGTCACTCTACGCGACGTGACCGAACGCCCGGAAACGATTGAATGCGGCAGCAACATTCTCGCTGGTGCCGAAACGTCCGCCATCGTGGAAGCTGTCGGCCTTGCCATTGCTCAACCCGCTGCATGGACCGCTCCAAAAGAGTATCTAGCCGAAAACGTGTCGCAAACGGTCAGCAAGATCATGCTCGGCTACACCAGCCTTCGCCGCCACACGTCTTAGTTTCATGGGCGATAATTCTCAGGAAAAAGCCAAAACGCTCTGGATCTTGACCGAGGTTTATTATCCCGAAGAGATCTCGACCGGTTATTACCTTACCGAGATCGCCGAAGGCCTCGCCAAGCAACGCGAGGTAAAGGTCATCACCGGCCAACCCAAACACATGTCCCGGGGCCTTCAGGCTCAAAAGCATGAATGGCGAAACAACGTTGAGATCTTTCGAGCAAACGGAACGACGCTCGATAAGAATGCCTTCCTCTTTCGGCTCTTAAACATGCTTACCATAGGCATCTCGATCTTCCTAAAGTCACTCAAACTATTCAAAAGAGGTGATCATGTGATGGTGGTCACGGCACCGCCGAGTTTGCCGGTGACGACGGCTCTCGCGTGTCTGATCCGAGGGGCGAGCCTGACGCTCTGCATTCAGGACAGCTATCCTGAGATCCTCGTCGCGGTCGGAGCTTCAAAGCCGGATTCCTCGTTTGTCAAATTTGCTAACTTAGTCAATCGTTGGGTTTATAAGCACGTATCAAATATCATCGTGATGGGCCGCGATATGAACGAGCTATTCGTTCGCAAGACCCAAGGCCTGGATATCCCGATCATTACCATCCCGAACTGGGCGGATCTCGACACGATCTACCCGACGCCGCGAGACGACAACGCTCTGCTTAAAGAGCTTGGCATCGAGGATAAATTCGTATTTATGTATGCCGGTAATATCGGGCATCCGACCGATGTTGAGACGATCATCGAAAGTGCGAAATTGTTGATCGACAGGGAAGAGTTCCACTTCGCTTTCATCGGAGCCGGAGTTAAAAAACCGTGGATCGAGGCCCACGTTCACGATCACGGTCTAAAAAACGTAACGATTCTAGACTATCGCCCGCGTTCCGAACAAAATATTTTCCTAAACGCCTGCGACATCGGGCTTGTTGCCTTAATAAAAGGCATGTGGGGAACCGCGATGCCGAGCCGCACCTATAACATCATGGCCGCGGGAAAACCGATCCTCGCTTTGACGGATGAAGGCTCCGAGCTTGCTCAGGTTATTGACGAGGACGAGATCGGTTGGCACCTCGTTCCGGGCGATGCAAAATTACTTAGTGAAACTATCGAGAAGCTGTATAAAAACAGAAGTGAACTGCCGAAAATGGGCGAGCGGGCGAGAGCCGCCGCGTTGGGCAAATACTCAACCGAAACAGCCATCGAATCCTACAGCAAAGCCCTTAAATAAAGCTTGGACGACAATCCATATCGATGTTTGACACAGTGGCGGAATTTTAGGTTCAATTAAGCTTACCGCAGGAATTTTTTACGCAACGACTTTCCGGCTTGAATTTACAATAATTGCCCCTAGACGCCGCGTTTTGCGGCTTGAATTTTGTGATTGGATCGATCGACATCGTTATCTTCGCCGCTGTTTTCTGCGTATCTTATTTCGCGGTAGCGAGATATCGTCGATGGACGCTCAAGCAGAATTTCCTAAAGGTTCCAAACGAACGCAGTTCGCACAACGAACCAACGCCGCACGGTGCTGGGATCGTGATCGTTGTCGTCTGTCTGCTTACGTATGTACCGATATCGCTCCTCGTTACGGGTACTTTCTCTTGGGGCTATATTTCCGGTGCTGCACTGATCGCACTTATCAGCTTTCTCGACGATATACGGCCGATCTCGTTCCCGGTCAGGCTGCTCGTTCACTGCGCAGCCGCAGTTTTGCTGATCGCTGATACGGAAACGTGGCATGGCATCACAATGCTCGGCAACCTGAAATTCGGCAATTGGGGCTACGTAATTACCTTCCTTTGGATCGTCTGGATGGTGAATTCCTACAATTTCATGGACGGGATCGATGGCCTCGCCGGTTTGCAGGCTGTGATCGCAGGGCTCGGCTGGCTTTGCCTCGGAATTATCCTCGGAATGCCCGTCATCTACCTATTTTGCGGAGTGATCGCCGCCGCGAGCCTCGGTTTTCTGCTACATAATTGGAATCCGCAGCACATTTTCATGGGCGATGTTGGAAGTGCGTTTCTCGGCTTCACGTTCGCCGCACTCCCGCTGATGGCACGCGAATCGGTCACAAAATCGCCCGACTTGCTGCCGATCGCCGCGGTTCTCTTCGTCTGGTTTTTCCTCTTCGATTCGGTTGTAACGATACTTCGGCGGCTGATCCGCGGCGAAAAGATCTGGATCGCCCATCGCGAACATCTTTTCCAGCGTCTCGTCTCGGCCGGTTACTCGCATCGCAGCGTGACAATTCTGTACGGCGTGCTGGCGACTATCCTTTGTATCTCAGTTTTGGTCTCGGTGCAGTTTCGTGATGAGATCGGCCTCGCGATGTTTCCGGTCGTGATCATTCTGACGTCTGTAATACTGATCCTGTGCTTCAAAAAGAAGGTGCTAAACTAAGATTTAAGAATGCGTTAACATGATCGCCACGCCTCAGGTAAACCCGAATACAGCCAAACACAGATTCGATTTCGAATCCTATGGCGTTCTCGTGCGGATCGAGAGTAACGACGCCGAAGCCTTCAACGGTGCGACAACCGTTGCTCATCGATCGCTACTAGAGAATGTCAGTGAAATTTCAAGCTCAACATTCGACCACGAATTCGCGCTCGACCGGCTCCCGAACGGCGATCTTATGCTCATCCACAATGGCGTGGAACTCGGGGCTTCGGACACACCGCTCAAGGCTTTTCGCTTTTTTGACAGCATCTTACGGGTTTCGGTAGGCGAAATTGCACCTGACCGCGTATTCCTTCACGCCGGCGTTGTCGGCTGGAAGGGAAAGGCGATCGTGATGCCAGCGGACAGTTTTCAAGGAAAATCAACTCTTACCGCAGAACTAGTTAAACAGGGGGCCGAGTATTATTCCGACGATTTTGCTATCATCGATGTGGGCGCAATGGTTCATCCGTTTCCGCGGAGGATCGCAATGCGGACTGAGGACTTTAAGACCTACGATCTCGGTATCGAAGAGCTCGGCGGCAGAGTAGGACACGAACCGATCCCGGTCGGGCTCGTGCTGCTGACCCGATACGATCCGGAAGCTGATTGGGACCCGCAGATCGAGACATCCGGGAGCGGTGTACTAAAGCTAATCCCTTTTACACTTTCCATCCGAAACCGCCCTGAATTTTCGATGGAGGTCTTGCATAAATTAGCGAGCCGTGCCATAATCGTTTCGAGTCTTAGAGGTTCCGCAGAAAGATTTGCTGAAACATTGCTCGATTTCGTTGACAATCACGTAAATTGAGATAGAATTATTAAAACATTTGGTTATCAAGGTCGGTGATCTTAGCCCAGCACTGATTTTGAGAACTTTGACTTTATTTTGCACACGCATAACCTATTCGCTTGGAGGAAGAAGATGAATAACCCGAACAATCCGATGGCCCGCCAGAATGGCATTGTGGTCCAGGAAATGCCCGATGAGGTACTAGTTTATGACCTGGACAGCAACAAAGCGCACTGCTTGAACAGTTCGGCTGCCCAAGTCTGGAAGTCATGCGACGGAACCAACACCGTTGCCGACATCGTCAAACAGTTTGACGGAAAGGTCACCGAAGATTTCGTATGGCTCGCAATTGATCAGTTGAACGAGAACGGACTTCTCGCAAATGAAGTCGCTCCGCGTTTCGCAGGCCAGTCACGCCGTCAGGTTCTCAAGACGATCGGTCTTGCTTCGATGGTAGCTCTTCCGGTTATCGCGTCCCTGGTCGCTCCTTCGAGTGCGATGGCAGCAGTTTCTTGCACCTGTACCGCACCGCTTAATTGTGCCGGACGTGCTTGCCCGTCAACAACGAACTGCAACCAAGCTGGACTCTGTGCTCCCTAAGCCGAGCAACAATTAGGTTTTTTTGAAGAGTAGTAGAGACTCGTCGTCTCTGCTACTCTTTCTTCTTGTGCAGACAGATAATTCCGTTCAGTCTCAAACACATTCCGACGAAGCTCGTTGGAGCGTGCTCCAGCGAAAGGTTCAGGAACACAACGTTCTTAGAGCCTTTGCTTTATTTCGGGATAACGGGATCGAGCCGGTACTGATCAAAGGCCTTGCCGCCGCGAAGTTTTATCCAGAAAACATTTATCGTCCATCGATAGACATGGATATGGCGGTATCAAAGGCCGACTACGCAAAAGCGTCGACTTTACTTCAGAACCTGGCTGCCGATGGGCTCGCGATAGATCTGCACAGGGAACTTCGGCACTTAGACTCGGCCGAATGGAAGGATCTATTTGAGAATTCCCGGTTGATCAAAACCGCTGCCGGTTCCTATCGAATTCTTCGCCCCGAAGATCACGTTCGCGTTCTTTGCGTGCATTGGCTGACCGACGGCGGTGGAAACAAGGAAAGGCTGTGGGATATTTACTACGCGATCGCTAACCGCGAACCGGAATTCGACTGGGATCGTTTTCTTACCGTTGTTAGCCGCAAACGGCGCCGCTGGCTCGTTTGTACCGTTGGTTTGGCGCACAATTATCTCGGCCTGGATCTTTCTGATACGCCGATAAAAGATGAAGTCAATGATCTTCCTGCCTGGTTGATAAAACGCGTCGAGTACGAATGGGCGAGGGAAGATAAGAACGAGCCGCTCGAGCTGGTACTTAATGACAGGAAAAAGCTCTGGCACCAGGTCGCGCTAAGATTTGACCAAAACCCGATCTGGGCGACCGTTCAGATGGAAGGAAGCTTTGATGCCCGCACGCGTATTTTTTATCAGGTCGGGAACTTTTTTTACCGAATACCATCGTCGATCCGCCGTGTGAGCAGGGAATTAAGAGATCGGGGCAAATGAGCGAGAACGAAGAAATAACTTTAGCCATCGAATCCGCTATCGCTGGCGGCAGCATCTCGCTGCTTCGCGGTGACGTCGAGATCGCCAATTGGGTCGGCACCGCCAGCGTATCCAAAGCAGAAGACCTGCTCTTTAACATTGACCTCCTCTTAAAGGAAAACGAGATCGACCGGCGACAGATCAACTCGATCGCCGTTTCGGCGGGGCCGGGAAGCTTTACCGGCATCCGGATCGGGATCGCGACTGCTCTCGGGCTGAAAGCAGGGCTCGGGATCATGATGTCGAGCCAGACAGCTCTAAAAGCAATGGCATTTTCCGCCGGCGTTGCGGGCACCGTAACAGCGGCATTGCCTGTCGGCCGCGATGCGATCTGCGTGCAGAAGTTCGCAGTATCAGGGAGCGAGATCAGGGCGTTGAACGAGCCGTTTACGGTCACTGAAGAAAATTTCATTACCGGGGTCGGCGAGGAAAGTTCCGCAACATTCCTTGTCCACGAGCGTCTATATGAAGTGCTTTCGGCATTCCCAAACGTGGTTAACGAGGGCTGGAACCTCGCTCATTCGATCGGACGTTTATGCCGGCAGGCGCGCGGCGTTGTCGTCGAACCTCTATTTATCAGTAAGAGTTTTTAGATGAATGCTATTTCTCCCGATACTTATAGCCGTCTTCGAATTCGCTCGGTCGATGCGGCGAATATCGTCGATCTGATCCGCATCGCTGACGAAACAAACCTAAGCCATTGGTCTGCTCAGAGTTATCTCGAGGAGATCAAAAACCCGGCCTCGATCATGTTCCGGCTAGTGGATGAGGACAATTCCACTCGCGGCTTCGTCGTCGGCCGCATCATCCCGGGCGGTATGATAGAAACAACGCTCGAAGCCGAAATTTACAATATCGCCGTCACCACCGCCGAACACGGACGCGGCCGAGGGCAAATGCTGTTCGATGCTTTTCGAACTGCCTGTATCGAGCAAAAAGCAGCAAATATCTGGCTCGAAGTCCGCGAATCGAACGCCAAAGCCATCGCATTCTACGAACGCAACGGCTTCGAACGCGTCCAAACCCGCAACCATTTCTACGAAAACCCACGCGAACACGCGATCCTGATGAAGCTGCCGCTATGACTGGATCCGCGATTGGAGCGCAAGCGTCCCGCTTGCCAACGTCGCGACAGCGGCGTGACGGCGCCGGGGATGAATAAGAGATCAAATAGTTAATAGTTCGCGGTCATCTAGGCAGCTTTTCGGGCGTTGCCGTCATGACAAGCGGGACGCTTACGCTCCAGTCAGCTTTCGCTTGATTCTTTCAAAATATAGGTCTAATATTGGAATTGACCCGGTTACCAAGTTGTTAAGTGGGTGAGCGGGAATCTTGACAAGTGAGGAAGAAAAGCCATATGGATATGTCAACGGTAGACCCGGTGAGAGATGAACTAATAAAGAGTAATTCGGTTTTCAGAGATCTAGTTCATCAGCATCAGGACTTCGAAGCACGGTTAAACGAACTTGCCCATCTTACATACCCCAGCGACGACGAACAGTTGGAGGAGGTAACCCTCAAGAAAAAGAAATTACTGATCAAAGACGAAATTTACGCCATGATGCAGCAGCACACCGTTTCGCATTAGAAAGTGGTTTTGGCTGCTGAAATTATTTTAAATAAACGGTTATGGATCATTCCATAACCGTTTTTCAGCGTGTAGAACCTTTTTCAACAGCGGATTTACGCAGATTATCGCGTATAGCTCAAAAACCGTAGGGATTGCCTCAGATTCTGACCCTTACAAAAATATCTGTGTGAATCCGCGATAATCCGCTGTTGGATCTTGGTTCGAGATTCCCGTTCCGTGTTATTTCGTGGTTACTCGAGCCTCGCTCGAACCGCAATTTGCCAGCGAATAGGAATAAGCCGCCCGATCGCTGAGCATAAAGATCGAGCCATTTGCGGCAACCGGAGCGGAAACAAGTTTCTCTCCGTCACCAAATACTAGCTGCCCCGCAACTTTTCCCGTCAAAAGATCAGTAAAAACGGCACTATTTTCCTCAAAACTCATCGTCAGAGCATATTTGTCACCAATATTTGCGAGCTGTAGAACACGGCCGCCGAGGCGTTTCTTCCAATCCACATCACCGTTTCGGGCGATCAGATAGTAGATGAAATTATCATGTGAGGCAGCGAGAATATTCTCGCCACTCACGAGTAGCCTTGATATCTCACCGCCGCTCTTAAATCTCCACAACGCCTTGTCTGTCCCGTTCAGAGTCGAAATATTACCGCGTTCATCGCCGGCCACGATCTCACCTGAAGGGAGCTCGGCAAGCGATGTGACTGGATAAGCCGACTTTCGCATCGACTCTATCTCTCCTGAGGCCAGAGAGACAGAAAAAATCTGGTTCGCCTTAGCCGCAACTATCACCTTTGCGGCCGAAAAAACAGGTTCCGCGGCAAAACCATCGGCAAGGTCGCGTTTCCACCTGACGCTTCCATCCGCCGCATCAACCGCTTGGATCGTGCCGCTTTTGGCCACAACGATAACCGAACCGTTATGCATGCTCAGGAAATACCGCTCTGCGTCAGGCAGTTTTAAAGTCCAGTTCGTTATCCCCGTCTCTTTGCTCAAACTTCGAAGGACGGAGGCTGACCTTTCACCCGCCGGCCTCTCGGTCGAGGTTGCGAGCAGCAGCCCTTTTTCGGTGGGCAGGAGATTCGAACTCAGGTCGCCGCCCAGCTCCGTCGACCAGATCTTTTTCCCATCCTGCGAAAGCGTCTCGACCTTCGCCCCGTCAGCTCCGATAAAAATGCGGGTACTATCCGACGCGAGAGCCACGCCGGTTTCAACTGTCGGGTACGCCCAGCATTTCGAGATCGATATCTCAGACGCGGACTTTGTCTGGCCGAACGTACCCAGACCCGACGCGACGAGGATAAACAACAAGATCTCAGGAATTTTAGGAAGAAAAAAGCGGCGCATCACAAAATCTAACTCTCTCGGCTCGTGCGAAATTCCGATTTTAGCACACGCCCCTTGTCGTGTTATATTGATGCTATTCGTAAAAGAAAAGTTACCAAAAACTTACACGTAAGAGGAACCAATTATGTCATTTAACAAGATAATTCTCGTCGGAAATCTCGGCCGCGACCCCGAACTCCGCTACACGCCGCAGGGTGATGCCGTATGCAGCTTTTCGATGGCGACCAACGAACGCAAAAAAGACAAATCAGGGGAATTTCAGGACGTAACGACCTGGTTCAAGGTCACGCTTTGGCGGCGACAAGCTGAGAATGCCTCGAAATATCTCTCTAAAGGAAGCCCTGTTTATATCGAGGGCCGTCTGCAACTCGAAGAATGGACCGATCGCGACGGCAAGGAACGCTACACGCTCGGCGTCCAGGCGACAGATATGCAGTTCATCAGCGCCCGCGGCGAAGGTGGCGGCGGAGGCGAATACAGCGGCGGCGGACGCGAGGACTATGACAACACTCACAGCGGCCCGCCGCAGTCGAGTTCATCAGCGGGTGCCTCATCCGGAGGCGGTTCCAGCAGTCCTGCCCCGGTTTCTGCTCCGGCGGGTGCGGATGATGATATTCCGTTCTAGATCTAATTCTCTGCTTTAAGTGTCTCAAGCGTCTTAGCCGCCGTTCGCGGATCTGGTCCACGAAGCCAGTTAAATGATCCAGGACGGCGGCAAAGCCGTGAGGTAAAACACTCTCAGTGCCACTAATTGGTCAAAGTTTCAAACCCCAAAAACCGTTCGACCAATCTTCCATTTACCTCTACCAATCAGGCTGTTTTGGTCCGACAGGAAGCCAAACATATTCGACCAAACGCTGCACTACGAACCGTAATCTGTCGTAAATACGGCGTTTTCGATAAAAGTGTGAATCGATTCACGCTTTTCAGACGAGAGTTTTTCCGCACTATGATCGTTAAGTTTTTGGGGAAAGATTTTTTGGGGGGTTTGGGCGAAATGGACTATAACCATTCGCCCATTTTTCTGAATTTCTGATAACGGTTATCGAGCAGTTTCTTGGCATCAAGAGCGGACAGGGATTTCAACTCGCGGAGCAGGCTCGCTTTCAGCGATCCACAGATCTTGTCGAAGGCCTTCTGCTTCGCCTTGTCGCCATCAGCAGGGATCATCCATGGATGGTCCTCGGGAATTATCTCGTCGATTATGTCGAATTTCTTGAGATTGTCGGCGGTGAGTTTCAGCCCTTCAGCAGCATCAGCAGCTCGTTCGGCAGATTTCCAGAGGATGGCGGCACAGCCTTCCGGCGTAATTACGCTGTAAACCGCATTTTCCATCATCAAAACCTTGTCTCCGATACCTATCGCCAGAGCACCGCCCGACCCGCCCTCGCCGAGCACAACAACAATAATCGGAACCTTCAAACCCGCCATTTCACGAAGGTTAAAGGCGATCGCCTCAGCCTGGCCACGTTCCTCGGCATCGATACCTGGATATGCTCCGGGCGTATCGATGATCGTGATCACGGGCCGGCCGAACTTTTCGGCCATGTACATCATTCTTAATGCCTTTCGATAGCCTTCGGGCTTAGACATCGCAAAATTACGATGCCGACGCTCGTTGATGTCACGCCCTTTTTGTTGGCCGATGACGCAGACCTCCATACCGTCGAGCTTTGCAAATCCGGTTATCATCGCCGGATCATCAGAAAAACGACGGTCGCCATGGATCTCGACGAAATCCGTGAAGATCGTCGTAAACAGATCCATCGCGTAGGGACGATCAGGATGCCGTGCCATTTGCACACGTTCAAAAGCGGTTGTGGCCATAAACACTATGATACAACAATGCTCGGAATTGTTCAGTTAACCCACTCGACCGCACAGCCGCGGCCCTCGAGTTCACGCTGTAGGGAACGGCTGCCCGTGACGCTTAGTCCACCGGCTTCGAGCTTTACACGGGTATCGCCCGCTTTTATCGATAGAATTACGCCGCAACGGCCGCGTTCGCGTTCCAGCAGAGAATAGAGCGATTCGAAATAAGCCTCATCCGTCTGCCCCGGAATCGTGATGCTGATCGCCCGGGCCCGCGTAGCAATTGTTTCATCGAGCGACCGCAATTCGTTGATCATCAACGTCGGTTCCTGCCCGTCCGGAGCCTCGATCTTGCCATCGGCGATGAACATCTGATCATCAGCCAGCAGCGGGCTTAGTTTATTGAAATTCTCACCAAGCACGACCGCTTTCATTCCCGAAGACCGATCTTCAAACCGAAACATCGCAAAACGATTGCCTTTCTTACTCGTCCGGATCTGCAAACCGCTGATCATACCCGCAAGCGTGACCATATCGCCCGAATTCATGTCGCCGATATCGGCAATATTCTTTAGATTAATGCCGTCGAGTAGCTCCTTATAGTTGTCTAAAGGATGGGTTGAAAGATAAAACCCGATCGCCGCTTTTTCGCGAGTTGCTAATTCCGCCTGAGTCCATGGAGTAGCCTTCGGAAGCGTCTGAACATCGTCCGACGATGTCTCAACGGCCCCAAACAAGCCGCTTTGCCCCCCCAAACGGTCCTCAGCCATTCGCTGGCCTTGCTGAAGCGCAGGCTCGATCGCTGAATGCAGCCTCGCTCGCCACGAGCCGGTTTCCTCGCCATCCGGCATCATCGAATCAAACGCCCCGGCCGCAACCAGGCTCTCAAGCCCGCGGCGATTAACCGCACCGGCATTCATCCGTGAGCAAAAATCGAAGAGGGAAGTGAATCTGCCCGTCTTTCTAGCCTCAACGATCGCCGCGACGCTCGACGAACCCATTCCTTTGATCGCGGTCAGGCCGTATCGAACCGTGTCCTCGACCGGCGTAAATCCATCGCCGCTCTCATTTACATCCGGCGGCAGCAGGGAAAGGCCCATCGACTTCAGCTCGGTCGAGTATTTATAGACCTTCGCACTGTCCTGGGCTTCGTGAGACAGAACAGAAGCGTAGAAATACGCCGGATAATGAGCCTTTAGATACGCTGTTTGAAAGGCGAGAACCGCATATGCCATCGAGTGGCTGCGGTTGAATCCGTAATCGGCGAACTTCGCCATCAGGTCAAAGATCTCTTTGGCCGTTTTTTTAGGGATCTTGTTGGCAACGGCTCCATCCACAAAAGTTTGTTCGTGAACCGCCATTTCCTCGATCTTTTTCTTACCCATCGCCCGCCGCATCAGGTCGGCCTGGCCGAGGCTGTAACCGGCGAGCCGCTGAGCGAGCTGCATGATCTGTTCCTGATAGACGAGGACGCCGAAAGTGTTTCCGAGGATCGCTTCCATCTCTGGAAGTACATATTCCACGGGCTTTAAGCCGCGATGACGGTCGATAAAATCGTCGATCATACCGCCGTCGAGCGGTCCCGGACGGTAGAGGGCGTTAAGGGCGGAGAGATCTTCGAGTTCCTTTGGCCGCAGACGGCGGCACATGTCCGCCATGCCCGAGGATTCAAACTGGAATATCGCTTCAGTCCGACCTTCGCCGAACAGCTCCATCGTCTTCTGGTCGTCGGTTGGTATCTTTGCCCAGTCGATGGTGACGCCGAGTTTTTCCTTCATCGAGGCGAGGCAATCGGCGATCACAGTCAGCGTCGTTAGCCCCAGAAAGTCCATCTTGAGCATCCCGACTTTCTCAAGATCGCCCATCGGATATTGGCTGGTAAGCTCGTCTTTGCCCGATAAAGCAACCGGAACGAGTTCGTGCAAAGGTTTAGGACTGATGACAACCCCTGCAGCGTGAACCGAAGTGTGACGCGAACAACCTTCGAGCCGTAAAGCCAGATCCACCAACTCTTTCACCTTAGCATCCTTCGTTGCAGCTTTAAGTTCGGGAACTGTCTCGAGAGCCTGCGAAATACTTACGTTACGTCCGCGGATCGGCGGCGGGATGAGTTTTGCGATCTTTTCGACGTCACCGTACGGCATGTTGAGGGCTCGTCCAACGTCCTTGATCGCGGCTCGCGAAGCCATCGTTCCGAAGGTGATTATCTGGCAAACCGACTCTTTACCGTAAAATTCCGTAACGTGGCTGATCACATCGCCGCGTCCGCGAATGCAGAAATCGATGTCGATATCGGGCATCGAGATACGTTCCGGGTTCAAGAATCGCTCAAACAGCAGATCATACTGGATCGGATCTACGTCAGTGATCCGCATACAAAACGCTGCCAGGGAACCGGCGGCTGAACCGCGTCCAGGTCCAACCGGAATGCCTTTGTCTTTAGCGTACGCGATAAAATCCCACACGATCAGGAAGTAGCCGGGAAAGCCCATGCGCTTGATCGTGGCGATCTCGATCCGCAAACGATCCTCGTACTCTTCCATCGTGTGCTTAAGCGTTCCAAGCTCACGCATTGGCTCCCATTCGGTCTTTTTCCGCTCTTCAAAGCCTTCCCAAAGGACCTTTTCGAAGTAATCGTCGACGCTGATGTCGCCCTCGCTGACTGGGATGGGATAATTGGGCAGCTGACGAACATCGTCGCCCTGCGGTATGTCGAGATCGCACATTTCGGCGATCTTCATCGTGTTATTCAGCGATTGCGGCAGTTCGGCACCGAAGATGTCCCACATTTCCTCCGCAGAACGAAGATAGCGGATCGCCGCCGCCGTTTCGCGGTTATCGCCGACCGTTCGCCCTTCGCCGATCGCGATCAGTACCTGCTGGGCACGAGCGTCGTCCGCGTTCATGTAATGAACGTCATTCGTCGCGACCAGTTCGATACCGCTTTGTTTTGAAAGGGCGACAGTGTCCGCAATCAG